>JALOLS010000020.1 GCA_025455865.1 Thermoleophilia bacterium | reverse complement strand
GGCGGCGGGGGCGGGGGCGGCGGCGGCTCCGGCACCGGGGGGAGCTCGGGCGCGGGCGACGGCGCGGGGGCGGGCGCCGGCGGCGGGGGCGGCGGCGGGGGTGCGGGCGCCGGGGCCGGGGCCGGCGCCGGGGCGGGCGACGGCGCGGGGGCGGGCGCCGGCGCCGGCGGGGGTGCCGGGGCCGGGGCGACCACCACCGGGTCGGGGATGCGCCCGTGGCGCTCCAGCGTGGACTCCCGCACCAGGGGCCCCGTGCGCTCGGCGCTGATCAGGATGGCCGCGGGCGCCGCGGGCGCCGGGTCGGTCCGCGTCTGCCGGTCCGAGAGGGTCGCCGGAACGGCCACCACCGCGGCCAGGCCGAGCAGCAGGGTCCCGGCGAGGGCGCCGCGGCGCACCCGGCGCCGGCGGCCCGACGCGGCGGACGCCGCGCCCCCCGCCCCCGTCCCGGCCCCGGCCCCGGTGGCCGGCAGGAGCCCCCTCGACTCGGCCGCCCGCGCGGTGGCCGCCCCCAGGCCGAGCGGCGCGAGCGGGAGCCACGCCCGGTAGGTGGCCGACGTCTCGCGGAACGCGGCCTGGGCGGCCCGGCAGGCCTCGCACCCGGCCACGTGCTCGGTCAGCACGTGGGCGCGATCCTCGTCGAGCTGGCCGTCCATGAGCGCGCCGATCTGCCCCAGCCGGGCCCGGCACTTCGGGTCCATGCGCTCGGTGTCCACCTGCCCCAGGCGCATCTCGCGTCGCAGGGCGATGCGCGCCCGCACCAGCAGCTGGGCCACGGCGTCGGGGGTGATGTCGAGCACCTGGCCGATCTGGTCGTAGCTGCACTCCTCGAGCTCGCGCAGGGCGAGCACCGTGCGGAAGCGCTCGGGCAGCCGCTCGTTGGCCTGCTGCACGTCGCGCTGCTGGGCGGCGAGCAGGGTGGAGCGCTCCGGGTCGGCCTCCAGCGCCTCGTCGGCCCCCGCGGCCAGGGTCACGTCCTCGACCGCGACCTCACGCCGGCGCTTGCTGGTGTGGTCATACACCAGGTTGCGCGCCGTGCGGTAGAGGTAGGCGGTCAGATCGACCTCGCGCCCCTGGAGGACCTCCAGGCGGGCGAAGACCCGCAGGAACGCCTCCTGGGTCAGGTCGGCCGCCTCCTCGCGGCTCCGGGTCATCCGGAAGCAGAGGTTGTAGAGCCCCCGCTCGTGGCGGCCGAACAGCTCGGTGAAGGCCTGGCGGTCGCCCTTGAGCGCGGCCCGGGTCAGGGCCTGGTCGCCAGGCGAGCGCGTGGTGGCGGAGGGCGGCGTCATCGTGATGCTCCGGCCGGGACCGCGAGCATATCCTCAGCACCCCGCCGCGGGCGGGGCCTGGGGGTACGGCTGCAGCGAGCGCCCGTCGCGCCGGCGGGCCCGCACCGGGACCAGGCGGGTGGACCAGATGGGGCTCATCCGCGCCAGCGACGGGCGGCGGGGCGCGCGGAGGGTGGTGCGCGCCAGGGTGGTGGGCGCGGCGAGGTCGGCGAGCGACGCGCGGCGGGCGGACATGGAGGCACCTCGGGGGTCGTCGGGGCTCATCACCCATCACGACTCCGTACCCGCCTCGCCCTGACGTCACGTTTGTAAGGGATGTGTGAAGGCCGGGGCCGAGGTGCCCCCCGCCCCGCGCTATGGTCATCTCACATGGTCAAGAGGAGGATCGATGCGTGAGGTGGCGATCTCCGAGGCGAAGGCGCACCTGTTGCGGCTCGCAGACGAGGTGGCGCGGACCGGCGAGGAGCTCGTGATCACCCGCCGGGGACGGCCGCTGGTCCGCGTGGTCCCGGTGGAGCCGGCGCCGCGGACCATGGCCGGGAGCGCCTGGATGACCGTCGACGCCGAGGAGTTCATGAAGCCCTTCACCGGGGAGTGGGGCGATCTGGCCTGAGGAGGTCGCCCTCGACACCCACGCATGGATCTGGTGGGTCGCAGAGGATGCCCAGCTCTCGCCGGGCGCGCGCGCCTTCATCACCGGTGCCCGGCGGCTGCTGCTCCCGGACATCTGCCTCTATGAGACGGCCCTTCTCCTCGAGCGGGGCCGGCTCAGGACCCGGGCGGAACCCCATGTGTGGCTTCGCGAGGCGGTGGGGCTGGCGGGGCTGAGGGTGGTTCCCCTCACGGTCGATGTCGCCGACCGGGCGGTTCGGCTGGGCCGGGAGGGCTTCCACCGCGATCCCGTCGACCGTGTGGTGTACGCCACCGCGCTCGTGGGCCGGACACCCCTCATCACCCGTGACGCCGCCATCCGGACGTTCGACGCCGGGCCGGGCGGGGCCGGCCTCACCCGCTGGTGACTCCTCGACGCGCCGCGGCCCGCCGGCCGCGGATGCGGCGGGCGGGCCGGCGGGCCCTGCGGGTGCGGTGGGGCTAGCGGCGCACGCGCACCGCCAGGGTCCGGAGCTTGCCCTCGCTGCGGGCGGTGATGACGTACCGGCCGGGGGCGGGGCACCGCATGGCCAGCCGCACGGCGCCGGGGCCGGCGGTCTTCGCGGTCCGGCGGACGACCCGCCCGCGCGCGGTCCGCATGTCGGCGGTCACCCGGGCGCGGCGGTTCAGCGTGACGCTGACCGCGCACGAGCGGCCGGCGCGGAAGTTGCCGACGCGGTTGATGCGCCCCATGGCGAGCGGGGCGAGGCCCTGGCCCCCGCTCCCGGCCGAGCCGCCGGCCGGCGGCTGCGGGGCGGGCGGCGGGGTGACGGTGACCGAGAACTGCTTCGTGCTCTGGTTGCCGGCGCGGTCCTTCAGGGTCAGCGACCCGCTGTAGGTGCCGGGCTGGGCGTAGGTGTGGGCGGCGGTCGGACCGGTGGCCGTGGTGCCGTCGCCGAAGGCCCACTGCGCGCTGGCCGGGTCCACGCCGGAGTCGTTGGGGCCGTTCGTGCCGTCCACCGAGGGTGCGGCGTCGACGCTGACCGGGGTCCCCTGCACCACCGTGGTGGCCGACTGGCTCACGTTGGCGGTGGGCGCGAGGGTGTCGAGGAGGATCTGGTCGTTCACGATCGTCGAGGCGTTGCCCTCGGGGCCGAGGAACACGATGAGGCCGGTGCCGGTGCGCACGGCCTGGTCGCGGTAGCGCACCGAGACGGTCCGTGGCCCGTCGGGACCCTCCTTGAGGGTGTGCGGCAGCGAGGGGGCGAAGGGCTTGGGGCAGCCGGACGTGTCGGCGCCCGGCAGGAGGATGTTCGGGCACGGGATGACGCCGGCCTCGCCGAGCTGGACCCTGCCCACCCCCGAGGCGGGCTGGCCGTTGGACGGCGGGTCGTTCGCCTGCAGCGCCAGCGTCACCTGGCGGGTGTTGGTGAAGAGCGCGCCGCCGTTCACCACCACCGTGCCGGTCGGGTCGGTGTCGTCCATCCGGGTCACCGACTCGGCCGACCAGGAGCCCTGCTGCGGGATGAAGATCGGCGGCGGCGGGCCCGGGGGGTCGATGACGAGGGTGGCCTTGGCCCGGACCCGGACCGAGTACTCGTGGCCGTTCAGCAGGTTGAGCGACGCGCCGGTCTGGGCGGCCGGAACCTCGGCGGTGACGGTCGGACCGCCGGTCTGGTCGACGGCGCGGACCTCGAAGACGCGGCCGATGTGGTCGGACACGAAGGTGCCGGGGGCGGGCGCGAAGTTGACGCCGAGCGCGGTGCCCTGGGCGAAGCCCGGAAGCGGGGTGAGCGCGGGGGCGTCGAGCGGGGCGGCCGAGGCGAGGGCGGGGACCGCGCAGGCGCCGGCCAGGGCGGCCAGGGCGACGGAGCGGCGGCGGAGGGTGCGGGACGCGGGCATGTGGATCGGTCTCCTCGTGTGGGGGGGTGCGGGTGTGCACCTCCCACGACGGGGTGCCCCGGCGGTCCTGACGGGCCGTTTGTAAGGGAAACGTGAAGGCGTGCGACCCGGCCCGGTGCCTCGCGTCATCAGCGGGACGTGTCCCCGGGCGCCCGGTATGATGAGAACCGTTCTCGTTATCTCGCGGACGAGGGACCGATCGCGTGCTCGACTGGCTCGTCGTGGGGGGCGGCATCCACGGGACCCACCTGGCCGTGGCCCTGCGCCGTGGCCTGGACGTCCCGGCCGACCGCCTGCGCGTGCTCGACCCGCACCCCGAGCCCCTGGCGCTCTGGGAGCGCCTGACGGCCGCGACCGGCATGGAGACCCTGCGCTCGCCCTTCGTCCACCACCTGGACCTTCCCCCCTTCGCCCTCAAGGGCTTCGCGGAGGCCCGGCGCGAGGAGCCGCACGAGCGGCTCGTGGGGTACTACCGCCACCCCACCCTCGCGCTCTTCCGGGCGCATGCCCGGCATCTGGTGGCGCGCGACGGCCTCGAGGCCCTCTGGGTCCGCGGCCGGGCCTGCGGCCTGGCCCGCACGCGTGCGGGCTGGCGGGTGGAGACCGCGTCCGGCGGGCTGGAGGCGCGCCGGGTGATCCTGGCGATCGGCCCCACCGAGACGCCGGCCGTCCCCGCATGGGCGTCGGGCGTCGCGGGGGTCGAGCACGTCTTCTCCCCCGCGTTCCGGCGGGATGAGACGGGCCCGCACGAGCACGTCGTGGTGGTCGGCGGCGGCCTCTCGGCGGCGCAGCTGGCCCTGGCGCTCAGCGGCCGGCCCGGCCCGGTCACGCTGGTGATGCGCCATCCGCCGCGCATCCATCGCTTCGACTCCGACCCACCCTGGCTCGCACCGCCGGCGATGCGCCGGTTCCTGGGCCTCGACCCGGCCGGCCGCCGGGCGCTCATCACCCGCGAGCGGCATCGCGGCTCGATGCCCGAGGAGGTGGCGCTGCGCCTGGGCTGGGCGCGTGAGCGCGGCCTGGTGCGGGTGGTCCGCGGCGAGGCGGTCGGCGTCGCGGGCCGGCCCGGCGACCTCACGATGACCCTCGCGGGCGGTCAGCGGATCGCCGCCGGGCGCCTCGTGCTGGCCACGGGCTTCGCCGGCGGCCGTCCCGGCGGCGCCTGGCTCGACCGCGCCATCGGGGAGATGGGGCTCCCGGTGGCGCCGTGCGGGTTCCCGGTGCCCACCGGCGCGCTCGAATGGGCGCCGGGGCTGCACGTGAGCGGGGCGCTCGCCGAGCTCGAGATCGGGCCGGTCGCACGGAACATCGCCGGAGCCCAGCGGGTGTCCGAGCTGCTGCTCGCCCGCCTGGCGCCGTGCCCGGCCCCTGCCGCGGTCAGCCCCGCGCGGCGGCGCGGGCCAGGGCGAGCAGCCGGGCCCGCCGCTGGGCGGCCGCCCGGGCCTTCTGACGGGCGATGCGCAGGCGACGCGCGGCCGAAGGCGACCGGCGGCGCACCGGGGCCGGGGCGGTCTGCGGGGGCGTAGGGGCGGACGCCGGCGGGGGCGCCGGGGCCGGCGCGGGCACCGGGGCGGGCATCGGGGCGGGGGCCGGCGCGGGGGCCGGCGCCGGCGCCTCCGTGCCGCTCGCGAACTGCTGCGCCCAGTAGACGCGGTAGGGCGAGCCGGCCAGGGTCGCGCTCCCGACCCCGATCGAGCGGAAGGCGGGGTTCTCGATGTTCGCCCGGTGGCCGGGCGACGCGAGCCATGCGGCCACCACCGACTCGGGCGTCGCCTGCCCGGCCGCGATGTTCTCGCCCATGCTCCCGCCGGCGCTCCAGCCGCAGTCGCGCGCGCGGTCCCAGGGCGTGCGGGCGACCGGCGGGGCCGGGTCGGCGTGGTCGAAGTAGCGGTACGCCCCCATGTGGAGGGCCTTCCACTCCGACGAGCGGGTGAGGCTCGCCGACACCGCGAGCGACGAGAGGCCGAGCGTCGTGCGGTGGGCGTTCACCAGGTCGACCACCCGCAGCGCGGCGTCGGGCTGCGACTGCCCCCACGCCGCCTCGGGGGTGCAGGTGGGGCTCGCCCCGAGCGCGCTGCCCGTGAGGCCCAGGGCGACCACGGCCGTGGCCGCGAGGGCGGCCCGGGCACGGAGGGGGTGGCGGCGGCGGAGGAGCACCGCTCTTGGCATCGGCCCCCGGGCGGCCGCCGGTCACCCGCCCGATGCGTGAGCGATGCGTGACCCGCTACTCGGGCAGCGCCTCCGCGGCGTCGCGCAGGTCGGCGGCGACGAGCGCGTTCAGGTCGGCCGCCGGATCGTCGGCCACCCGCTCGGCGTGGCGCATGAGCGCCTCCTCGTACAGGTTGCGCATGGTGCGGGCGTTGCCGAAGTCCGGCTCCGCGGCGTGCGCGGCGAGCGCCCCGGCGATCTCCCGCAGGGCCGAGTCGGCCTCGGCGTCCAGGCGGTAGTCGTCGGCGCGGGCCATCCGGCGCAGGATCTCGGCCAGCTCGTCGGCGGTGTAGCTGTGGAACTCGACGTGGTTCGGGATGCGCGACGCCAGGCCCGGGTTGGCGTCGAGCATCTCCCGCATGGGGCCCTCGTAGCCGGCCAGGACCACCAGCAGGCGCATCCGGTCGTCCTCCATCCGCTTGAGCAGGGCCGCGAGGGCCTCCTCGCCGAAGTCGCTCTGCGCGCCCGGGCGCACCAGGGCGTAGGCCTCGTCGATGAAGAGCACCCCGTCCAGCGCCCGGTCGCAGGCCTCGTTGACCTTGGGCGCGGTCTGGCCGACGAAGCCGGCCACCAGGCCGGACCGGTCCGTCTCGACCAGGTGGCCGCTGCGCAGGACGCCGACGGCCCGGTACAGGCGCCCGAGCAGCCGGGCCACCGTCGTCTTGCCCGTGCCCGGCGGTCCCAGGAACAGCAGGTGGTGGGCGAGCGCGGGCACCTTGCGCCCGGCCTCGGCCCGGCGGCGCTGCACCCGCGAGTAGGCGACCAGGCGGCGGATCTCCTCCTTGACCGGCGCAAGCCCGACCAGGGCGTCCAGGTCGGCCATCGCGGCGGCGAGCATGGCCTCGTCCACCGCCGGGGGCGGGGCGTCGGGGTCGGTCGCCGGCGGTGGCGCGGCGGCGGGCGGCGGGGTCACCCGCAGGGCCCGCGAGCCCGCCCCGGCCGCGGCGGCGTCCTCCGGGCGCCCGCCGCTGCGCAGCACCGCCGACCGGGCGGCGAGGGCCTCGGCGGCGAGGGCGGGGGATGCCTCGCGCAGCGCCGCCGCCGCGCGGGCGAGCAGGTCGGCGGCGGCGTCGTGGTCGCCCGCGGCCACCTTGGCCCGGGCCCGCACCAGGGCGGCGCGCAGGCGGGTGCGGTCGGCGGCCGGGCTGGTGAGCGTGGCAAGCAGCGCGTCCGACTCGGCCAGCGCCCGCTCCGACCCCGCCCCGTCACCGGCGGCCAGGCGCGCGTCGGCGAGCTCCACCAGCCACCCCGAGGCGACGAGGTCGTGCCGGCCGCCCTCGCGGGCCGCCGCCACCGCCCGCTCGGCCGCCCGGGCCGCCTCGGCCGGCCGCCCCTCGGCCCGCAGCAGGCGGGCGGTCATGATCTCCACCCGGGCCCGGCCCACCGCATCGGCGCCGGTCCGCGCCCAGTCGGCGCGGTCGAGCACCAGGCGCGCCTCGGCCGTCCGCCCGCCCGAGAGCGCGGCGGCGAAGCGGTCCTCCAGATGGCGCAGGCGCTCCTCCACGGCCGGGGGTGTCTACCAGCCCCCCGGCTCAGCCGCCGGGCAGCCGCACGTGCCACACACGGGCGGGCTGCTCGCCCGACGCGGTGCGGAAGGCGACCAGGTCCAGGTCCTCGCCCCGCGTGGCCACCCGCAGGTCGCCCAGGCGCGGCGCCTCCTCGCCGCCGCCGGGCAGCAGCGCGCTCACCACGCCGGGCTGCATGGTGGCCCCGCCGGGGGCGACGCGCCGCGCCCGCAGGACCGTCCGCCGCGCGGCGGTCTCGTCGAACCAGGTGAGCCACAGGCGCCCGGAGGCGGTGGCCGCCAGGTCGACCCGCGGGAACCTCGGCGCCACCGGGCCGACGTCGGCCGACCCCGGCTCGCCGAGCCGGTGCAGGAACGCCCGCCGCACCCCGCCGACCTCGGCCGCGACCACCATCCACGCCCCGCCGCCGGGCCGGGCGACCAGGGCGGCGGGCGGGCCGCCGGTCTCGAAGACCTCCCGCGCCCCGGCCGGGAGGGGCACCCGTGCCGGGGGCCCGACGGCGCCGGTGGCCGGGTCGAGCGCGGCCGTGCGCCAGCCGTCGGCGGCCGGGTCGGCGCAGTCCCACTCGAGCCACGCCGCCCAGACCCGCGCGCCGTCGGCCACCAGGTTCGCGTTGGTCGCCAGGCAGCTCGGCCCCACGGCCGGCCGGGCGGCCGGGACGGTGGCGTCGGTCCCGCGCCGGACGGCGAAGCCGGCGCTGGAGGAGTCCACCAGCAGGGTCCAGGGCGTCCCGTCGGGGGTCTCGGCGTACGCGGTGGCCGAACCCGCGATCTCCCCGGGCACCAGGTCGGCGGCCGTCCATCCGCCCGGGCCGCGGGTCCAGCGGACCACCCCGCGCACGGCCAGGCCGGTGGGCGGCGGGGGCGCCCAGAAGCCGGTCTGCGCCACCAGCCGGAGCGGCACACCGGGGACCAGGAGCGGCTCGTCGGGCACCCGCACCTCGGGGCCGATCGCCTCGACGGGGCCCTGCGTGCCGTCGGGCCCGATCACCGTCACCGCCCGGTCGGACGGGCGGCCCGCGTCGCGCGGGACCCGGGCGAGGGCGATGGCGAGCCCGCCGTCGCCGGAGGGGGCCACCGACGGCCGCCGGCGCAGGTCGCCGAGCCCCGCCAGCTCCCGCCACGGGACCGCGGCCACGGCGTCCTCGGCGGCCGCGGCGCTGCGGGCGAAGTCGTCGTCGCCCGAGAGGGCCACGTCGAGGATGCAGTCCTCCAGCAGGTCCTCCTCCACGACCCCGGCCGCCCGGCAGCGCGCCTCCGCCCGGGCCCGGCGGGCCGGGGTGAGGTCGTCCAGGGCGAACAGGCGCCGGGGGAAGGTGCGGTCCGTGAAGGTGCGGGTGCTCTCGCCGGGTGCGTAGTCCAGCAGCGACTCACCCGGGCGGATGCGCCACGAGTCGCCGAGCCGGCGGTAGAGCAGGGTCCGCGACCCCGGCGCGCGGACCGGGTCGAGCACCTCGCCGGCCCGGGTGCGCAGGTCGTCGGCCGGCTCGCCGTCTGAGTCGCCCAGCAGGCCGGAGAGGGCTCCGCGCCGCGCGGCGGCGGGGACCAGGCGCACCGCGACGCCCGAGCGCCCGACGCTCCAGGTGCACGCGAACGACCCGTCGGCCCAGCGGACCACGACCCCGATGCAGCTCTCCTCATCCCGGGCCGGGCCCACGCTCCCGCCGCCGGCGAGCGCGCGCTCGCGCCGCGCGTCGGCCGGCCGGCCGTCCACCCGCACCAAGGGTGGGCTCGCCGCCGCGATCGTGACCCGGGACCGGCCCACCCGCATCCCGAGCTGGGTGTTGATCGAGGCGAGGCGGCTCCCGGGCAGCGGGGCCTGGCGCGCCTGCACCTCGAAGCCGTCCCCGCCGCGGGCCAGCACGAACTCGCCCACCGCCTGGAAGTCGTAGCGCAGGCCGTCGAACGTCGTGAGGTGGGGGTCGCCGTTGCTCGTGCCCCCGCGGCCGGGCGGCGCCCCCCGGCCGGCCGGCCCGCCGGCCGGCGCCGGCCCCGCGGTCCGCCGGCAGAGCTCGCGGGGGTCGCGCGACCGGATCACGATGACCGACGGCGATCGCCCGGCGCCGACGCCGGCGAGCAGGCGTCCGGCCGGGCGGGCGGCGCGGAGCGGGTCGGTGGCCTCGGTCCCGGCCGGGCAGGCGCACGATCCGCGCAGGCAGAACAGCAGCCCCTCGGGGTCGGGCCAGTCACCCACCCCGTCGGTCAGCCGCCCGCGCCCGCGGATGGTGACCTCCACCAGCGGGCGCAGCGGGCTCCAGATGTCATAGAGCGCGAGGTCGTGGGGCCCGACCACCGCCTGCGCCTGCGGCGCGGCGACCAGCGTCGCGCGCGGGCTGCGGGAGACCAGATCGGACACGTCATACGGCAGCCGCTGCGCCCAGGGGGCCGGCAGCCCGGGCTCGCGCGCCTGGGCCGGCCCCATGTCCCGCAGGATCTCGGGCTGGTTGGAGCCGGTCAGGATGTCGAAGACCGCCGCCGAGTCGTCCTCCGCCCGCCAGGCGTCCTCGATGCGGGCGAAGAGCGCCGCCGCGCCGCCGCGCTCCTCGACCAGGCCCAGGAACCCGAACATCGTGTACTCACGGGCGAAGAAGGGGGCCCGCCCGGTGAGCCAGCCCTGGTGGTAGAGCCCGGGGGCCTGGCCCGCCGGCGCGTAGGTCCCGGGGGCCACCTGGTTCCCGGTCCAGGTGGCCAGGCCGTCCTCGGCCCACTGCGGGTTGGGCTCGGCGATCCGGGGCGGGAACGCCGTGCGGGTGCGGGCCCGCCACTCCTGGGTCAGGCAGTGGTACATCTCGTGCCCGATCAGGGTCCGCCGGTTGGCCGGCGACAGATCCCGCAGGCCGTCGTAGAGCCGCAACATGCAGGTGTCCAGGCGCGGCAGGCCGAAGGTGATGTCGACCGGCGTCGCGTTCCAGGGGCTCGTCCGGTCGCCCGCCGTGCCCCACACGGTGTCGGCCAGGAGCGCCCCCCGGCTCAGCGCGTCGTAGGCGCAGATGCGCCAGGTGCCGCGGAAGGTGGGAAGGCGCGCGGCGATGGCGTCGCGCAGCGCCGTGGCCTCGGGTATCACGGCCCGGTCGAGCGGCAGCCCCGCGAGCGACGTCCGGCAGCCGGTGGCCGGGTCGAGCGGCCCGGCCTCGGCGTCGCGGCGCACCCCGCGGGGCGCGGTCGCCCGGAGCGCCCGGCGCACCTCGCGGCGGTCCGCGGGGCCGAGGCGCGGCCAGACCCCGCGCAGGCCGTCGATGAGCGAGGAGCCGCTCACCGCCGCCCCGCCCGGTCCGTAGACGAGCGCCAGCCGCCGCATCGCCGTCCGGCGGTCGAGGCGGCCGTCGCGCCGCCCGGCCGCCTCCAGGCGGGCGAACGCCGTCGGTCGCGCCGGCCGCCGCAGCCGCTCGGCCTGGACGCGGGCCAGCAGGATCGCCAGCGCGCGGGTGCGGGCCACGGGGGCGCGGGCGCTCACCTGCACCACCGCGACCGCCCGTCCCGCCCGCAGGGCCACCGTCACGCTCCGCCCCCGGCCGGCCACCCGCGCGCCGTCGGCCAGGGCGAGCGGCCGGGTCGCGCGCCCGCGCGCCCAGCGCCGGAGCGCGGCGCGCGCGGTCCCCGCCCGGGGCGTGCGGGCGGCCCAGGCGGCGACGCGGGTCGTCCCCTGTGCGGCGCCGCGCACGTCGCCGCCCGGGCGCGCGACCCGGGGCAGCCCGGCCACGAAGGCCCGCGGGACCGGCGCGGCGCGCCACCCGGGCAGGTCGGCCGGCTGCAGGGCGAGCCGGGCACCGGGCGCCGCGCCGGCGAGCTGGGGGGCCAGCAGGGCCAGCACGGCGGTCACGATGATGGCCAGACCCCTCACCCGGACTCCTCCCAGCCTCCGCGGCGCGCACGCTTTCGCTCGGCACGCGCGGCCTTCTGCTTGAGCCGGCGCTCGACCGATCCGGTGGTCGGGCGGGTGGGCCGGCGCGGCCGGGGCGGGGTGAGGGCGCGGATGACCCGCTCGCGCAGCCGCATCTCGACCGCGGCGCGGTTGCGGGCCTGGGAGCGGTCGTCCTGGGCGCTCAGGCGGACGGGCCGGCGGGCCAGGCCGAGCGCGGCCACCAGCCGGTCGCGGTCCGCCGGGTCCGACGCGGCGAGGTCGGCCTCGGCGAGCACCAGCTCGGCGCGGGTCTCGGCCGTGTCGCGGTGCTGGCCGCCGGGGCCCGACGCGCGGGAGTAGCCGATGCGCGCGGCGGACACCGCGAGGGCGGCCAGGCGCATGCGCTCGGCCGCGGTCATCCCGCGGCGGCCCGCCCCTCGGCCACCGCGCGCACGAACCGCTCCAGGCTGCCGGATCGCGCCCCGGGGGGGACCCGGGCCTCGATGAGCTGGAACCGCCCCCGCTCGGCCACCGCCGCCGCCAGCGCCGCCGCGAGCTCCGCCCGCGTGGTCGCGCGGCGGCCGGTGCCGCCCAGGGCGTCGGCGAGCTCGGCGTACCGCCAGCCGGGGCGCGCGTTGTAGGCCGCGCCGGGCTGGAAGGCGCGGAGCATCTCCCAGCCCTCGTTGTCGACCACGACCACGACCGGGTCCCAGCCGTGGCGCGCGCAGTTGCCGAGCTCCAGCCCGGTCATCTGGAAGGCCCCGTCGCCCACCAGCACCAGCGGCCGGCGCCCGGTGGCCGCCTGCACCCCCAGGCCGGCCGGCACGCCGAACCCCATCGTCGCGTAGTAGCCCGGGGCGACCAGCGGGGCGCCGGGGATGCCGAGGGCGAGGAACAGGCAGTCCCCGGTGTCGACCGCCATCGGCATGGGGCCGTGCCGGGCGAACAGGTCGTTGACCGCGGTCGCGATGTCGTCGGGGTGGATGGGGGCGTCGTCGGCGGGCAGGTCGCGGGCGGCCACCGGCGGGCGCGGGACGGCCGGGGCGGCGCGCGGGACGGCCCGGGCGGCGAGGGCGTCGACCAGCGCGCCCAGGGGCACGCCCGGGTAGACGTGGTGGCCCAGCCGCACCTCGCGGTCGATGGCGTGGACCACCCCGCGCATGTCCACCCGCCGCTCGGACACGCCGAAGTTGGTGTCGGTGAGGATCACCCCGAGCAGCAGGGCGAGGTCGGCGTCCTCCACCAGCGCCGCCACCGCCGGGTCGCCGGCCGGCCCCAGGTAGGCGCCGGCCAGCGGGGCGTCGGCCTCGGCGAGCAGGCCCATGCCCAGGAAGTCGGTGACGGCCGGCACCCCCAGCGTGCGGCAGAGCGCGGCCACGCGGTCCTCCAGCCCGTAGCGGCGCACCTCGACCCCCGCCATCACCACCGGCCGGCGCGCCGCGGTCAGGCGGCCCAGGACCTCCTCGGCGCAGGCGGCCACGGCATCGGGGTCGACCGGCGTGGGCGCCGCCGCCGGGACGGGCCCGGTGGGCTGGTCCACCACGTCGCGGGGGATCTCCAGGTACACCGGGCGCGAGCGCTCCTGGAGCGAGCGCAGGACCCGGGCCACCTCCCCCGGCGCGCGGGCCGGGTCGTCGAGCACCGCCTGGTCGCAGGTGACCTCGCGCATCACCGCGATCTGGGAGTCCAGGTCCCGGCTCTGGTGGTGCACCAGCAGGCCGCTCCCGCGCTCGGCGCGGCCGGGGGCCCCCGAGAGCACCACCACCGGGCTCTTCTCGGCGTACGCGCAGGCCACGGCGTTCACCATGTTGAGCGCGCCGGCGCCGTAGGTCACCGCGGCGACCACCGGGGCCCCCGCCGCCCGGGCGCAGGCGTCGGCGGCGAACCCGACCCCCGGCTCGTGGGAGAGGGTGTGCAGGTGCAGGCCGCCGTGGCGCTCCATCGCGGCGAACATGGGCAGGGCGAAGTCCCCCGGGATCCCGAAGGCGTGCCGGGCCCCGGCGGCGACCAGCGCGTCCATCACCCGGGCGACCAGCCCGTCTGCCTCCTGCCGGCGCATGGGCGCGAGCCTACGCCCGCGGCCGGGTAGCGTCCCGGCGTCCCCGCCGAGGAGGATGCATGGACCGGATCGACTACTTCGCCCGCCTGGCCGCCGAGAGCCCCGACGAGCCGCGGGCGCGGTACGGGTACGCGACCGAGCTCCGGCAGGCCGGCCGCCACGAGGAGGCGGTGGCCGAGTACCGGGCCTACCTCGCCCTCGCCGACGACGAGGGCGCCGCCTGGGGGAGCCTGGGCGAGTGCCTGGCCGCGCTGGGGCGCCCGGACGAGGCGGCCGACGCCTACCTGGCGGGCATCGACGCGGCCGCCCGCCACGGCCACGCCGGCCTGGTGGGCGACTTCGAGCAGGCCGTGGAGGCGCTCGGGGAGTGAGCTACCCGCGCCGGCGCGGCAGGTGCCGGCGCACCCGCACGAGCATCCGAACCATCTCCTCGGCCAGGTCCGGGCCGGGCGCGCGCGGGTTGTTCCAGAGCACCAGCTCCTTGGCCACCAGGGTGGCCAGGTAGTCCAGCAGCGCCGCCTCGTCGTCCTTGGCCCCCAGGTAGTCGGCGTGGCGCTCGTTGTAGAGCACCACCCCCGCGACGTCGTCGAACCGGCTGCGGGCCTCGGTGGGCTCGGGGTCCGGGGCCACCGAGGGGAGGGCCCGGGTGCGCGACCAGTCCGCGCCGTGGCCGGCGGCGGCGGGCCGCTCGCGCTCCCGCGGGGGCTCGGTGGGGCCGTCCGGCAGCCGGGGGACCGGCGCCTCGCCGGCGGCCGGGGACGGCGGCGGCTCCTCACGCGCCAGCAGCGTCGGCGTGGCCGGGTCCCCGGTCCCGGCGCCGGCCGGTGAGCGGGTCGGGTTGTCCAGATCCGCCAGCTCGCGCAGCACGCGGGAGAACACCCGGCGCAGGGTGTCGGCCAGCCGGTCGGCGGTGTCCTGGTCGACCTCCCGGCGCATCCGCTCCACCACCCGGGCGAGCGCGGGCGTGACGGCCTGCAGGGCGTCCACGAAGAGCGGGAACGCGGTCCGGTCGCGCAGGATCGCCCGCCGCCCCGCCGACTGCTCCAGCGCCTCGAACTGCACGTGGCCGCCCACCTGGTCGCTCGCCCAGGGGCCGTCCGCGAACTCGTCCAGCTCGGCCACGTCGTCGATGATCACCGCGCCGGCCCGGCCGACCACCGCCACCCGGCGGCGCCGGCCGTCCGGGGGCGCGACGTGGACGGCGAACTCGATCCGGCCGAGCAGGGTCGGGCGGGCGACCAGGTCGACCAGCACGCCGTCGGGCTTCTCCGGGGTCACCAGCTCCGCGGTCCGCCCCTCCACGACCTCGATGGAGTAGTCGCCCCGGGCCAGGGCCGGGCCGCGCCGCGCCCGCAGGTAGTCGACCACCTTGCGCCGGGTGAGGATGCGGGCCACGTCCGGGTCCAGGTCGTGCAGGTACACGGTGGTCCCGGGCACCTGGCGGGCGCGCCGCCGCTCGCGCTCGAGCCCGGCGGTGGCCTTGCCGCGCTCCAGGCGGAGCGCCCAGGTCTCCTCGTGGCCCTCGGCCCGGCTCACCACGTCGCACCGGCCGCCGAGCTGCTGGAACGCCAGGATCCCGATGGCCTTCTCGCCCAGGGTCCGGGCGTCGTCCGCCTTGCCGGACTCGAACAGGTTGCGCGCCACCTCCCGCAGGCGGTCGGGGGTCATCCCCCGGCCGGCGTCGTCGATCGCGATGAGCGGGGCGCGGCCGCGGCGGCGCAGCACCACGCGCACCCGCTCGCCCCGGCGGCCGGCCTCCACGTACTCGTCGGCCGCGTTGGAGACGAACTCGTTCAGGGCGTCCTTGGGGTCCTGATAGGCCTGCCCGGTCACCAGGACGGCCTTGGCCAGGTTCCCGATCCGCAGGCGCACCTTCTCGGGAGGCATGGCCCGATCGTACGCGGGGCCCCGGCCACCGGGCGGCATCGCTCCTCCCCCGACATCGGGTGCCGGCCCGTCGGCCCTTCCCACCCCACGTTCATCCGGCAGGATGGATCAGCTTCTCGTCCGGCCTGCACGCGCATCAGCCCGGCGGCGCGGCGGGCTCAGCCCGCGGTCACCGGCTGAGGGTCTGGGAGCCCCCCGGCGCGCGCCCCCGCGCGCCGGGGGGCGGGATCGCCGGGCAACCGGCGATGAGTCGGTCCACCTCGGCCCCGGTCATGGGCCTCGCGAAGTAGAAGCCCTGGCCGTAGCGGCACGAGAGGGACCTGAGGCCCTGCATCTGCTCGTGCTCCTCGATCCCCTCGGCGACCGCGTCCATGTGCAGGACGCCGGAGATCTCGACGATCAGCGCGGCCAGGCTCTGGTCATGGTTGGTGTCGCCCAGGGCCTGCACGAACGAGCGGTCGATCTTCACGATGTCCACCGGCAGGTTGGCCAGGTAGGCCAGCGACGAGTACCCGGTGCCGAAGTCGTCGATCGCCAGGCGCACCCCGACCTCCCGCAGCGCCCGGAGCTGGGTCAGGGTCCCCTCCACGTCGTGCATCACCGCGCCCTCGGTCACCTCCAGCAGCAGCCGGGACGGCTCGAGCCCGGTCTGCTCGAGCACCTCGCGCACCTCCTCGGCGAACCCGGGCCGCTCGATCTGGCGGGGCGAGACGTTGACCGAGATGTAGGGGGGCTCCGGCCCGGCCCAGTCGGCGGCCCGCCGGCAGGCCTGCTCGAGCACCCAGGCGCCGATCGGGATGATCAGCCCGGTCTCCTCGGCCAGCGGAACGAACTCCATCGGCGGCACCACGCCGTCCTCGGGGTGGTTCCAGCGCAGGAGCGCCTCGGCCCCGACGATGCGGCGCTCGTCGTCGAGGGAGTAGATCGGCTGGTAGACCAGCCCGAGCTCGTCGCGCTCGAGCGCGTGGTGCAGCTCGGCCTTGAGCGACAGGCGCCGCTCGGCGCGGTGCTGCATGGGCAGCTCGAACACCGCCAGCCGCCCCTTGCCCTCGTCCTTGGCCACGTAGAGCGCGGTGTCGGCGGCGCGGATGACCGCCTCCGGGCTCGGCGGCAGGTCGTCGGCCAGGGCGACCCCGATGCTGGCGCGCACCAGCATCTCGCGCCCGGCGGCGGTGAAGGGGCGTGAGAGCGCGTCGAGGAGGGCCTCGCCGACCACCCGCGCCGCCGCGGTGTCCCGGACGCCGTCGAGCAGGACCGCGAACTCATCGCCGCCCAGGCGCGCGGCCGTGTCCCCGGCCCGCAGGCGCTCCCGCAGGCGCTGGGCCACCCCGACCAGCAGCTCGTCGCCGGCGCCGTGGCCCAGCGAGTCGTTCACCGTCTTGAAGTCGTCCAGGTCGATCATGAGGACCGCGACCGAGCCCCCGGTGCGCGAGATGCGGCTGATCGCGTGCTCGACCCGGTTCAGGAAGAGCGCCCGGTTGGCCAGGCCGGTCAGCCCGTCGTGGAAGGCGCGGTGGGCGAGCTCGTCCTCGAGCGCCCGGCGGTCGGTCATGTCCCGGCCGGTGAGCACCAGGCCGCGGAGGCCCTCCTCGGCGGTCTGGTCGTCGATGGTGAACTCGACCACCCGGTCGCCGCCGCGCGCCCGCAGGCGCCACTCGCCGGTGCGCGCCTCCCCGGGCTCCACCGCGGCCACGAGCGCGCCCAGGTGGCCGCGGTCATCCGGGTGGACCACCGCGGCGAAGTCCCGGCCGGCCGGGTCGGTGCCGAGCAGCTCCCGGGCCGAGGGCGAGGCGTAGTCCACCCGCCCCTCGGCGTCGACCACGAACACCAGGTCGCTGGCGTGGGCCGCGAGCGCCCGCGCGCGGCGGTCGACCGCCTGGAGCGCCCGGGTGAGCGCCACCCGCTCCCGCTCGATGCGCCGCCACATGAGCGCGGCGAGCCCGATACACACGAGCACGAAGCCGCCGGCGCCGACCGCGGCCCAGCGGACGGTCGCCGTGGCCCGCGCCCGGACCCGCTCCTCGAGCGCCTTGCCGGCGTCCGCCCAGTCCTCGAGCCCGCCCACGACCTGGCCCAGGATGCGCTCGGAGATGTCGCTCTCCCACGCGGGGGTGATGCGCGCACGGGCGCCGCGCCCGACGAGCGCCGCGCCGGCCTGGTCGAAGGCCCCCTGCACCCGCGCCGCGGCGTCGGTGGAGGCCCGGTCGGCGAACGTGGCCTGGCGGGCCTGGAGGTCGGTCACCTCGGCCCGGATGCGGAGGAAGGTCAGCATGAGGCTCGGGCTCACGCCGCGCCTCCCGGCCGCGCGCCCGGACCAGAAGCGCAGGGCCTCCTCCTGGGCCTCGTGGCCGATCTCGTCGATCCGGTCCACCTGCCGGTCGATGCGCGCGGTGCGCTCCTCGGTGCGCGTCACGACGATCCCGACCGCCGCAAGGACGGCGAGGACGAGCACCGCGGCCAGGCCGGCGACGGCGGTCTGCGCGCGCTGGAGCCGCCGCAGGCGGGCGAGCCCGGAGGTCCAGTCGGCCTGGGGCGGGGACGAGGGGGGGTTTCCACCCATACAGCCCAGAGGATCGGACGCCGCGCGCCGGAGCCCAGGGCAGCCCCCGGTCAGTCACGTTGCAGATCGATCTCACCTGCGCCGCACTAGCCTTGCGCGGGTGAGCGGACCCCTGGGCGCCTACGCCTTCTCGCCCCGCGGCGCGGCGCGCTACTGGCAGCGCAACGCCACCGTGGGCCGCAAGACGATCCTGACCACCCTGGGCCCCCGGTTCATCGAGGCGGTCGCCTACCTCGCGATCATGGGGCTCGGCCTGGGGACCTACCTCACCCAGGTCGACGGGGTCGACTACGTCGAGTTCATCGCCCCCGGGGTGGCGGCGTCCAGCGTGATGTTCGGGGCCATCATCGAGACCACCTACAACTCATTCGTGCGCATCCACGTGCGCCGGGTGTTCGAGGCGGCGGTGACCACCCCGCTCTCGGTGGCCGACGTGGTGGTGGGCGAGTACCTGTGGGCGGCCACGCGGGGGGTGCTCTACGGGACCATCTTCCTCGCGGTCATGGCCGTGTTCGGGCTCATCGCCTCGCCGCTCGCGCTGCTGTGCCCGCTGGTGTTCCTGGTCGGGGCGCTGGTCTTCGCGATCCTCGGCATGGCCTACACCTCGATGGTCTCGTCCATCGAGCACTTCAACATCTTCTTCACGGGACTGCTCACCCCGATGTTCCTGTTCGGCGGGGTGTTCTTCCCGTTCTCCGAGCTGCCGGGCTGGGCGCAGGTGATCGGCTGGCTGCTCCCGCTCTCGCACCTGGTCGCCGCCACGCGCGATCTGGTGCTCGGCGACGTGGGCTGGTGGACGCTCGCCCACGTCGCCGTGCTGATCGCCCTGGGGGCGGCGCTCTTCGCGATCCCGCTGGTGCGCCTGCGCCGCGCGCTGCTCTCCTGATCAGGCCGGGCGGCCCGCCGGGTGGACCTCGGCCCCGGCGCCCCGCCCCTCGGGCATGCCCCGGTCCTCCCGGCCCCTGCGGCTGCGCAGGACCGCCCACCCGCCCCCGGCGATCACGGCGAGCGCGACCACGACCGCCCCGACCAGGCGAAGGTGCCGCCGCCGCCGCTCCGCGTCGCGGCTGATCCGCCGGGTCAGGTCCCCGAGGGCCCGCGCACTCCGGCCGATCTCGTCCTGCACGCGCCGGTCGGCGGCCACCCGGCGGAGCGCCGACCCCAGGTCCTCGCCGCCGAGCTCACGTCCCACCCGGCGCGAGTGGGCCACCACCCGCCCCGCCGCCGCCCGGATCTCGGGGTCGTCCAGCCCCCGGCGCACGGAGGGCGCGACCGCCGCCGCCAGCCGGCCGGTCCGCGCGACCCCGCTCCGTCCCGTCTCGATCACCCGCGCACGCATCCGTCCCCCCTCGTCCGGTGTCCGGAGGAAGGGGTTCCCGGTCACGGGGCATCCCATGCACGGGATACGCTCCTCCCCCATGCGCGGGGCGCTCGTCATCCTGCTGGCCCTCCCGGCGGCCGCGGCCGCCGCCCCGGCCTGGGCGCCCCTCCCCGACGCGCCGGACGCCCGCACGGAGGTCACCGCCGCCGCGGTCGCGGGCCGCGTGGTCGTGGTGGGCGGCTTCGCCGCCGACGGGCGGACCACCGCGCGGGCCGACGCGCTGGTCCTCGCCCGGCCGCGCTGGCAGCGCGTCGACGATCTCCCCCAGGCGGTCAACCACGCCATGAGCGCGACCGACGGGCGGACCCTGTACGTGCTCGGCGGCTACACCGCCGCGCAGGGCCTTGCCGATCCGAGCCGGCGGGTGTTCACCTGGCGCCCGGGCCGGGGCTGGCGCGAGGCCGCCCCCATGCCCGAGCCGCGGGCGGCCGGGGGCGCGGCGATCGCCGCCGGGCGCCTGGTGGTGGCCGGCGGGGTCGGGCCGGCCGGCCTCGCCCGCACCACCCTGGTGATGGACCTGCGGACCCGCCGCTGGTCCCGGGCGCCCGGCGTGCCCACCCCGCGCGAGCACCTGGGCGTCGCGGCCCTCGGCGGGCGGGTCTACGTGGTCGGCGGGCGCACCGGGGGCCTGGACACCAACCTGCGGGCCGCGGAGGCCTACGACCCGGCCGCCCGGCGCTGGACGCGCCTCGCCCCCATGCCCACCGCGCGTGGGGGGACCGCCGCGGCGGCCGTGGGCGGGCTGGTGGTCTCGGTGGGGGGCGAGGGCACCGCCGGGACCTTCCGCGAGGTCGAGGCCTACGACCCGCGCACCCGCCGCTGGCGCGCGCTCACCCCGACCCCCGCGCCCCGCCACGGTCTCGGGCTCGCCGGGGCCGGAGGGCGGCTGATCCAGGCCATGGGCGGCCCCGAGCCCGGGCTCACCGTCAGCGCCACCGCCCTCGCGCTGCGCGTTCCGTAGTCACCACGGACCCGCGTACCGCGGGCTCCCCGATGCCCCCCGGGGTATGTCGCGGCAGCATCGGTCACCTCGGGACCGGCGAGGGGAGGAGGCCGCGTGTCACGGGTCGTGATCCTGGGGGGCGGCACCGGGGGGACGTTGATGGCCAACCGGCTCCGTCGTCGCACGGACCCCGCCGAGGTCCGGATCACGGTGGTCGACCAGGACGACCGCCACGTCTACCAGCCGGGGCTGCTCTTCGTGCCGTTCGGCCTCATGGAGCCGGGCGAGCTGGTGCGCCCGCGCCACCGCCAGCTCCGGCCGGGGGTCGCGTTCCTACGCTCCGCGGTCGACCGCGTGGCGCTCGAGGACCGGGCCGTGCACCTGGCCGACGGGACGCTGCTCCCCTACGACGTGCTCGTCGTCGCCTCCGGCGCCGACCTGCGTCCGGAGGAGACCGAGGGGCTCACCGGCCCGGGCTGGGGCGAGCGGACGTTCACGTTCTACTCGGTCGAGGGGGCCACGGCGCTCGCGCGGGCCCTCGGCGCCTTCGACGGCGGGCGCCTGGTGGTCGACCTGGTCGACATGCCGATCAAGTGCCCGGTGGCGCCGCTCGAGTTCGCGTTCCTGGCCGACTGGCACCTCACCAGGCGCGGGATCCGCCGCCGCACCGAGATCACCTACGTCACCCCGCTCGACAGCGCGTTCACCAAGCCCACCTGCGCCCGGGCCCTCTCCGGGCTGCTCACCCGCAAGGGCGTGCGGCTGGTGACCGAGTTCAACGCCGGCGAGGTCGACGGCCGGGCGGGGACGCTCACCTCCTACGACGGCCGCACCGTCCCGTTCGACCTGCTGGTGAGCGTGCCCCTGCATGCCGGCGCGCCGTTCGTGGGCCGTTCGGAGGGGCTCGGCGACGAGCTGGACTTCGTCCGGGTCGACCCGGCGACCCTGCAGTCGCGGGCGCGGCCCGAGGTGTTCGCGATCGGCGACGCCACCGACGTCCCCACCTCCAAGGCGGGCTCGGTCGCGCACTTCCAGGGTGAGGTCCTCACCGAGAACGTCCTGCGGTTCCTGGACGGGCGGCCGCTCGAGCCCGGCTACGACGGCCACGCCAACTGCTTCATCGAGACCGGCCACCGGAAGGCCCTGCTGATCGACTTCAACTACGACGTCGAGCCGCTGCCCGGCCGCTTCCCCGGGCCCGTGGGCCCGCTCCCGCTGCTCCGGGAGTCCCGGCTGAACCACGCCGGCAAGCTCGCGTTCACCTGGATGTACTGGAACGTCCTGCTGCCCGGACGCGACATGCCCGGGATCGACGCGCGCATGAGCATGGCCGGCAAGCGTCCGCTCGCCCCCGCCGGGGCCTGACCAGGAAGGGAGCCTGAATGCCCGCCACCGTCGATGCCGAGGGGTTCCTCACCGACCCCGCCCAGTGGGACGAGGGCCTCGCCGAGGAGATCGCCCACGAGAACGGCATCCCCGAGCTCACCCCGCGCCACTGGCAGGTGCTGCGCTACATGCGTGAGACCTACCTGACCACCGGCTCGGCGCCCACCATCCGCACGCTGGGCAAGGCGTCCGGGGTGCCCATCAAGGAGCTGTACGAGCTGTTCCCCAAGGGTCCGGCCAAGCTGGCGGCCAAGGTCGCCGGCATCCCCAAGCCGCGCGGCTGCATCTAGGGAGGGAGCGATGGCGATCGAACACCAGGCCCCGGTCCTCGCCGCCGAGGAGCGGCCCGCCGCGATCGAGCGCGTGGCGGTCATCATCTCCAAGGGGTCGCTCGAGGGCGTCTACCCCGGGCTCATCATGGCCAACGGCGCCCGCATGGAGGGCATCGAGGCCGATGTCTTCTTCACCTTCTTCGGGCTCGACGCGATCATCGCCAGGCGTCAGGGGCGGCTGAAGGTCGCGACGGTCGGCAACCCCGGCATGCACATGCCGACCCTCATCGGCGCGCTCCCCGGCATGTCGTGGCTCGCCACGAGGATGATGGCGAAGAAGATGGAGAAGCTCGACATCCCCCCGGTCGGCGAGTTCGTGGAGATGATCTCCGACTCCGGAGCCGGCGTGTGGGCCTGCAAGGCGAGCGTCGACATGTTCGGGCTCGCCGAGCGCGACTTCGTGCCCCAGGTCGACGGCGTCATCACCGTCGGGGAGTTCTACGAGAAGGCCGCCGGGGGGCAGATCGTCTTCACGTAAGGGCGCGGGCGAGTCCCTTGGGAGCCCGTGTCCCGCTCCTTGAGGGCGCGGGCGAGTCCCTTGGGAGCCCGTGTCCCGCCCTCTGGGTGGGCGTCGTCGAGGCCCGGCCCGGTCGGGGGCCGGGCCTCGGACGGACGCCGTCGCTCAGGCGGAGACGGTGGCGATGCGGGCGACGCCCGACGCCTGGGCGGCCACCCGCACGGCGTTGGCCACGGCCGGGACCAGCGCCTTGTTGAACACCGACGGCACCACGTAGTCGGCCGAGAGCGCGCCCTCCTGCTCCACCACGCTCGCGATGGCGTTGGCCGCGGCCATGACCATCGCGTCGTTGATGCGGGTGGCGCGCACGTCGATGGCCCCGCGCCAGATGCCCGGGAACGCCAGCGTCGAGTTGATCTGGTTCGGCAGGTCCGGCCGCCCGGTGCCGAACACCGCGGCCGCGCCGGCGGTGTCGGGGTCGAGCTCGGGGTTCGGCATGGCCAGCCCGAAGACGATGGGGTCCTTGGCCATCGTGGCCACGTCGGCGGCCGAGAGCAGGTCCGGCACCGAGAGCCCGATGAAGGCGTCGGCGCCCCGGATGAGCTCGTGCACGGAGCCGGTGAGACCCTCCGAGTTGGTGTGCTCGGCGATCCAGGCCAGCCGCTCGTCCATGTCGGCGCGGTCCTTGTGGACGGCGCCGCGGCGGTCGCAGGCGAGCACCTCGCCGACGCCGGCGGCCACCAGCAGGCGCGCCGTGGCCTGCCCGCCGGGGCCGAGCCCGCAGACCACGACCCTCGCGTCGCGAAGCTCCTTGCCGGTCACCTTGAGGCCGTTGATCAGGCCCGCGAGCAGCGACGCGGCCGTGCCCTCCTGGTCGCCGTGGAAGACCGGGATCTCCAGGCGGGCGCCGAGGTCGGTGAGGATGTCGAAGCAGGCCGGGGCGCTGATGTCGGCCAGGTGGACGCCGGCGAAGACCGAGGAGATGCGCTCGACGTGGGTCGAGATCTCGGCCGGGCCCTTGGCGTCGATCGGCAGCGGGAACGCGTCGATGCCCGCGAGCTCCTTCATGAACATGCACAGCGCCTCGCACACCGGCAGCGACGCCAGCGGGCCCAGGTCGCCCTGGCCGACCACCGACGAGCCGTCGGAGACGACCATCACCGAGTTCCCCTTGATGGTGAACTCCCACGCCTTGTCGAAGTCGTGGTGGATCGCCATGCACACGCGGGCGACGCCCGGGGTGTAGGCCATCGAGAGGTCGTCGCGCGAGGTGAGCGCGGCGCGATTGCGCATGGTGAGCTTCCCGCCCTCGTGGGCCTGGAAGACGCGGTCGGTGACGTCGAGGACCTTGACGCCGTCCATCGCCTTCAGCGCCTCGGCGACGGCGACGGCGGCCTCCTCGTCGCCGGCCTGCACCGTCAGGTCGCGCACGACCGTCGTCTTGGTGGCGCCCACCACGTCGACGCCCACCACCTCGGCGCCCCCCGCGGCGACCGCGCTCATGACGGCGCCGAGCGCCTCGGGGCGCGCGTCGATCTCGGCGCGGATGACCAGAACCTGGCTTCTCATTCTCAGGACCTCGCAGGCGGGCGGGCTTTCCGGGCCGCGGAATGGTACCGGTGGCGGACCGGATGCGGGGGGCCTACCGCGCGCCGGCCAGCACGCCCTCGCCCACCCGGGCCGCCACGAGGGCCCGCAGGTCGCCTTCGGGCCGCGCGCCCAGGTGGGTGATGACCTCGGCGGCGCACACCCCGCCGGCCCGCGCGCAGGTGCCCAGGTCCGCCCCGCGCACCCACGCGGCCAGGAACCCGGCCGCGTACAGGTCGCCCGCGCCGGTGGTGTCCACCACCCGCGCGACCGGCTCGGCGTCGATCACGTGCACCTCGCCGCCGTTCACGACCACCGAGCCCTTCTCCGAGCGGGTCAGGGCCGCGACCTCGACCGCCCCGTGCACGTGCTGGAGCGCATCGTCGAAGTCGCGGGCGCAGAAGAGCGAGACGATCTCCTCCTCGTTGGCGAACAGCAGGTCCACGTCGCGCTCCACCAGCTCGCGCAGCTCGTCGCGGTGGCGGTCCACGCAGAAGGGGTCCGAGAGCGAGAGCGCCACCCGCCGGCCGGCCTCCCGCGCGGTGCGCACCGCCAGGCGCACGGCGTCGCGCGCCCGGGGCGGGTCCCACAGGTAGCCCTCGACGTAGGTGACGGCGGCCGCCCGCACCAGGTCCGGGTCGACCGCCTCGGGCCCGAGCTCCACGCAGGCGCCCAGGTGGGTCGCCATGGTGCGGTGGGCGTCGGGGGTGACCATGACCAGGCAGCAGGCCGTCGCGCTGCCGTCGGCCGCGGGCGGGGTGTCGAAGGCGACGCCGGCCGAGCGGATGTCGTGGCGGAAGATGTGGCCGAGGGTGTCGTCCTTCACCTTCCCGATGAACGCCGTGCGCGCCCCGAGGAGCGCCGCGCCGGCCACCGTGTTGGCCGCCGAGCCGCCCGAGCACTCCACGCCCGGGGCCATCGACGCGTAGATGGCCGGCACCCGGTCGCCGTCGATCAGGCTCATCGTGCCCTTGTGCAGCCCCAGGTCGGCCAGGGCGCCGTCGTCGGTGTGCGCGAGCACGTCGACGATCGCGTTGCCGATGCCGAGGATGTCGATGGCGGGCTCAGGGCTCATGGGGTCCTTCCGTGACGGCGGGCGGGACGACGGGGCAGGCTATCGCCGCGGCCCGCCGACGTGACCGCACCGAGATTGCGGCGGAGCCCGGATGTCCCCGCCCCCGGAGCAGGCGACGATCGTGGCATCGGCCCCGGGTCGTGGGTGATGGACGGGCGGTCTGGACGACATGTGCTGCGGGTGCTCCCCGCGCTCGCCGCCATCGTGGTGGCCCTCGCGCCGGGCCCGGCGTCCGCGCCGCCGCCGGGCGGCGTCACGCCCCCGCACATCCTCGGTGAGGCCCACGCGTTCGCCGCCACCTCCAGCCGGGCCTGGACCGAGACGACCTCCCGGCGGCCGGCGCGCGAGACGGCACCGGGCCCCCGGCCCGCCCTCGGCCCCGACCGGAGCGCCTACGTCTGGGCGCGCACCTGCCGACCCGGGCGCCAGGCCGTGCGCTTCCGGCGGGAGGTGTGGCTGCCGGGCCCGCCCAGCAACCGCCACTCCTCCCTCCGCGGGGAGCCGCCCTTCGTGAGCGTGGGGCACTGGGACCCCGATGGCCGCGCCATCGAGCGGTTCGTGGTCCGCTTCAACGGCACCGTGGTGCTGCGCGCGGGGCGGGCGCGGTTCGGGACCACCCACCTGGACCCCGCCCGCGCCGGGCTGCTGCGGGCCGGCATGAACACCATCGAGGTGATCGCGGTCAAGGCCCCGGGACCCTGCCGGTCGTGGAACGCGCGCCGCACCCGCCGCGTGCCGTTCCAGGGGGTCTGGTTCGCGGTCGGCGGGCACTTCGAGGCCGACCTCGCGGTGAGCCAGGAGGGGGCGTCGGTGGCCTGGTCGCGCACCCCATCGGTGCGCCTGGCGCTCCGGGTGCGGAACGCCGGCCCGGCCGAGGCGCCCCGGGCGCGCTTCTGGCTGCAGATGGACCCGCCCCCCGGCCAGCAGCGCTTCGCCGGGCGCATCTGGGCCAGGTTCGGCGCCGAGGGCGCCGTGGGCGGGTGCGTCGAGCGCGGGCCGCAGCTCGACGCGCTCGAGTGCGCGTGGCCGGCCTTCGCGCCGGGCGCGGAGGGCACGGTCATCGTCGAGCTCGTGCTGATCCCGGCGCGCGCCTTCGATCGCTTCGAGGTCCGGCTCTCCTGGGGCGTGGGGCTCGACCCGGCGCCGGACGCCCCGGCGGGGACGATCGTCGACCCCGAGGGCCGGAACGACGTGCGGCGGGACGTGCGCCACGTCTTCTGCGGGGAGCTCGCCCGCGTGCCGGAGTGCCTCCAGGCCCCGATGTGATCAGGCGCCGGCCAGCCACCGGGCCGCCTGCTGGCGGCGGCGCTCGAGCTCGTCCAGGGTGGCCTCGTCGATGCGCTTCAGGCCCACCCGGCGGTTGAGCTCGGCGTTCACCTGGGCGTGGGAGAGGCCGGTCATGCGGGCGATGGCCTTGGCCAGGCCGGCGTTGGCCTCGCGCAGCGCGCGGCGCCGCTCGCGCGGCGGGGCCTCGGCCGCCCACTCCCCCGGGGCCAGGCCGGCGCCCAGGTGCGGGGCGGGCGCGAGCTCCAGCACCACCTCCTCGTGCTCGGCGGGCTCCTCGGCGTGGTGGTCCAGGGTCAGGCCGAGGGCCTCCTCGGGCCGGTGGACCGGGGCGTGGTCGCTCGCCACCGCCGAGATCGCCGCGAACAGCGAGAGCTGCTCCTCGTCCTCGCGGGCCTGGGGCACCTCGTCGAGCGCGGCCGGATCGGCGAGGGGGGCGTCATCGTCGGGGCGGCGGAGCGCGTGCCGGCGCTCCTCGGCGATGGCCACCGCGTGGCCGCGCAGGCGCACGTCGTCGGGGATGAACATGTAGCTCGGCTGGCGGCCCAGGCCCCGGGTCCAGCGCACCAGGCGCCCGACGGCCTGGCGGAAGAAGAGCTCGGTGGTCGTCGTGGTGGCGAACACCCCCACGCGCAGGCGCGGGATGTCCACCCCCTCGCTCACCATGCGCACGGCGACGATCCAGGGCTCGGTGCCCCGCGCGAAGGCGGCGATGCGCGCCGAGGCGGCCGGGTCGTCGGAGGTCGCCACCACCGCGCTCACGGCCAGCCGCCGGCGCATGACCCCGGCGATGGCCCGGGCGTGCTCGCGGTCCATGGCGATGACCAGGCCCCCGGCGCCCGGGTGGGCGCGGCGCACCTCGACAAGCTGCCGGTGGGCCCGGCCGAGCACGTCGGGCAGCCACTCGCCCTCGGGCGAGAGCGCGGTGCGCAGGCGCTGGGCGGCCCGCACCGGGTCCAGCGCGTCGGCGAACGAGGCCTGGGTGTGCTCCCCGTCTGCGGCGATCCACTCCATCTCGCCGCCCACCCGGGGGAAGTGCACCGGGCGCACCACCCCCCGGTCGGCGAGCGCCCGGCCGTAGCCGTACTCGGTGTCCGGCTCGGCCTCGCCGCCCGCGTCGTAGCGCACGAACGGGATCGCCAGCGTGTCGGACCGGAACGGCGTGCCCGAGAGGCACAGCCGCACCGCGGCGCCGGCGAACGCGCTCCGCGCGCCCTCGCCCCAGGCGCGCTCGTCGCCGGCGTGGTGGACCTCGTCGAGCACCGCGAACGCCCCGGCGGCCAGCCGCCCGAGCGCCTCGGGCCCCTGGGCCACCTGCTGGTAGGTGGTGACCACGCCGTGGACGTCGGCCGGGAGGCCCGCCCCGGCCGACCACTCCGGGTCCAGGTGCAGCCCGAACCGCGCGGCGGCGTCGGCCCACTGGCCCTTGAGGTGCTGGGTGGGGGCCACGACCACCAGGCGCCGGCCGGGGTGGGCGGCCAGGTCCTGGCGGGCGGCGGCGAGCGCCAGGGTGGTCTTGCCCGCCCCCGGGGTCGCGACCGCGAGGAAGTCGGGGCCCAGCCGGGCGCCGAAGGCGTCGAGGGCCTCCTTCTGCCAGCGGCGCAGGCGGATGGTGCCGGACGGGGTCCCCACGGGGGCGGCAGGGTAGCGCGGGCCCCCGGCGCGCCCGGCGGGGTTGACGTGCGGGCCGCCCGGGCCGCATCCTTCCGCCGCCCACCGACCCGGGAGACCCGATGCGTCGCACGCTCCGCCTGGCCGCCCCCCTCGCGCTCGCCGCGAGCCTCCCCCTCGCCGCCACCGCCCTGGCCGCCTCGCCCCCGCGGGTGGTGTCCTGCGCCGGCACCGAGAACCGCTGCGTCGCCACGATCCCGCTGGGCGGCGGGGCGAGCGACCAGCGCATCACCGTCGAGCTCCCGGGCACCAGCTTCGCGCTGACCGCCCGCGAGGTCACCCCCGCGAGCGCCCGGGGCGCCTTCTCGCTCCGCGGGGGCGCGTTCCGCCTGGGCGGCTCGGTGTGGACCGCGACCCTGAACGCCGTGCAGTCGCTCCCCGCCTCGGCGCGGCTGCGGCTCACCTTCACCCGCCCGGTGCCGACCCGGTTCACCTGGTTCACCCTCGGCCCGGTGCGGTTCCACGACCAGGGCGCCCCCGGCCGCGGCGTGGGCGACACCTTCACGTTCGTGAGCCGGCTCCACACCCGGCGCAACCTGCCGCCGGTCGGCACCACCTACGGCACGATGACCGTGGTGGACGCCATCGACCAGCCGGGCGAGGTGGTCGAGATGCGCACCTACCACCAGATCTTCCAGCTCGCCGGCCAGGACACCATCGTGGTCACCGGCCTGAACACCTCGCAGCCCCCGGACACGGCCCTGGTCCCCAACCTGCCGCGTGAGCGGGCCGTGGTGGGCGGCACCGGGCGCTACGCAGGGATTCGCGGCTCGGTCACCACCACCCGCATCGGCACCTCCGACTGGTACCGGCAGGAGTTCCGCCTGCGCGACTGACCGGGGCTACCCTCCGGGCCGGTGGACGGCGCCATCATCGAGACCGGGGGGCTGGTCAAGGCGTTCGGCGCCCGGCGGGCCATCGACGGCGTGAGCCTCGAGGTGCCCGCCGGGGTCTGCTTCGGCTTCCTGGGGCCGAACGGCGCCGGCAAGACCACCCTCATCCGCATGCTGCTGGGCCTGGCCCGCCCCACCGCGGGCTGGGCCCGGGTGCGCGGGCACGCCGTGCCCGACGAGGCCCCCGCGGCGCTCGCCCGGGTGGGGGGCATCGTGGAGGAGGCCCGCTTCTACCCGTACCTCACCGGCCGGCAGAACCTGCGCGCGCAGGCGGCCCTCCTGGATCCCGGGGCGGCGGCCCGCATCCCGGCGACGCTGGACCGGGTGGGGCTCGCCGGGCGGGCGGATGAGCGGGTGGGCCGCTACTCGATGGGCATGCGCCAGCGCCTCGGGGTGGCGCGGGCGCTCCTGGCCGACCCCGAGCTGCTCGTGCTGGACGAGCCCACCAACGGCCTCGACCCGGCCGGGATCGCGGAGTTCCGCGAGATGATCCGCGGCATGGTCGAGCAGGAGGGCCGCACGGTCTTCCTGTCCTCCCACCTGCTCGACGAGGTGCAGCGCACCTGCGACCACGTGGCGATCGTCGACCACGGCCGGGTCATCGTGCAGGGCTCGGTCCGTGAGCTCATCCGCTCCGGCGAGACCGGCATGGCCGTGGACGCCGACGACCCGGCCCGCGCCCGCCGGATCCTGGCCGCGCTCCCCGGGGTGCGCGGCGTGCGCGAGCGCGCCGACGGCACCCTGCTGGCGCTGATGAGCGACCCGGGCCGCGAGGCGGGCCTCGCCATCTCGCGCGCGCTCGCCGCCGCGGGGGTGGGGCTGGCGTCGCTCGCCCGCAGCGAGGAGAGCCTGGAGGAGCGCTTCCTGGACCTCACCCGCGGCTCCACCCCGAGCGGGCCGGGCGCCCCGCCGCCCCCGCCGCCCCCGCCCCCGTCATGAGGCTCGACGCGGTCCGCCAGGAGGTGGTCAAGATCCGCGGCCGGCGGGCGATGTTCTGGTGTGCGCTCGTGATCCCGGCGGGGCTCGCGGTGACCGTGCTGGTCGTCGCGGCCATCCTGCGCGCCGTGCGGCCCGAGGACTACTTCGGGGGTGACGACCTGCTGCAGGCCATGTCCGCGGGAGCCGCCCTCGCGGGCGTGGTCATGGGCACGCTCCTCGGCGCGCAGGCCGGCGCGTATGACGTCCAGCAGGGCACGTTCCGGTACCTGGCCATGACCGGGCGGCCGCGCCTGGGCCTGTACCTCGCCCGGGTGCCGGCCCTCCTCGCGGTGCTCCTGGCCGTGCTCGTCCCGGCCGTGGTCGTGGCCGCGGTCGCCGGCGCGCTCATGCCGGTGGGCGACTCGGTGCGCCCGGGCCTCTCCGATCACGCCCTCGCGGTCTGGTCGCCCCTGGTGCAGACGTGGATCTACGCCCTGGTCGCCTTCGGCATCGGCGCGCTGCTGCGCTCGGTCGGGGTGGCGATCGCCGTGGCCCTGGTCGCGAGCCTCGGCGCGCTCCCGGTGCTCAGCCTGGTCAGCGAGGTCTCGGAGACCGCCGGCGACCTCGTCCTGCCCATGGCGGTCCTGCGGCTCGTCGAGGACACCGGCCGGCCGCTCTGGCTGGCCGCGGCCGTCGCCGTGGCCTGGTGCGCGGTCTTCGTGGGCGCCGGCGCCGCCCGCACGGTCCGCGCCGAGTACTGACGGCCGCCCTCAGAGCACCAGCGCGTTGGCGAACACCTGCCAGGCCAGCAGGCTCTTGGCCACCAGGCTCAGGACCAGGTAGCCCCACTCGCCGAACAGGTAGTCGCGGAACCGGCCACGGCCCCGGTACTGCAGCCACTGGTTGAGCGCGAAGCTCGAGAAGAGCACCAGCAGCGTCACGAAGATGCCGTAGACGAAGCCGGGCGGCCCGCCCCCGTCGGCCACCGACCCGGCGATCTGGGTCACGATGACCGCCCAGGGCACCACCCCGATCACGCAGCCGAACCAGAACGGCAGCCAGTCGGTGCGCTCGCGGCCGATGTTCGTGCGCTCCATGAGCCAGCCGAACAGGATCATGGCGGCGTTCGCGCCGAACACCGCGATCAGCGCGCCCAGGTCGGCGACGCCGGTGAGCATGGCGATCAGCACCACCATGAGCGACGCCGAGAGCGAATACTCGACCCAGCGCGCGACGTTGATCCCGCGGGCCAGGTTGCCGGCGTACCAGCGATGCACCCCGGGCGCGGCCACCAGCGCGTGGTCCACCGCGGCCAGGATCAGGAACGCGGCGACCGCCGGCCCGAGCGGCAGGTCGAACAGGGTCTCCTGGGGCTGCGGGGCGGTGCCGGGCGGCCCGTCCAGGAACGCCCCGGTGACCGGCAGCGAGAAGTCGTTGGCCAGCGCCAGGATCACCAGCGCCTGGCCCAGGTGGAGCGCGGCGAGCACGGCGTTGCCCACGCGCAGGCGTCGGTAGCGGGGGCTGTCGGCCGGGGTCAGGATCACGCCGTCGCGGACGGTACCGCGGCGGGCGCCGTCCTCCGGGGGGAACGGCGCGGCGCGGCCAGCCGGGGAAGGGGACGAGCCCCTCGCGCCGGGCGGCGGCCCGCAGGCGCAGGTCCGCGCACCCGGGGAGGAGTCGAGGACGACGGTCGGTCGCGGTCTGCGACCACGTCGTCGCCCAGGGCCCGGCGCGCCACCGCCTCACCCGATCAGCATCACCCCGCCGAACGTGCACTCGCCCGGCGGCCGCCCGGGCAGGTTGACGGCCGCGAAGGGCTGGCCCACCACCACCGTCCCGTCGGGCGCCACCGCGATGCCGTTGTCGGTCTGGTCGAAGGCGGTGCCCCCGTGGACGGCCTGGATCTCGACCCAGTGCCGGTTGGCCTCCGGCGTGCCCGGGACCACGTTCGTGCTCGAGTCCGCCGCCTCGAAGGCGACCCCGTCCAGGGTGGTGCCCACGAACACCTCGGCCGCGTCGTTGCCGCCCGGGGTGATCGTGCAGCGGGCGGTCAGCGAGATGGGGCCGGCGGTCACGAGGACCTGGCTCTGGCCCCCGGTCAGGCGCACCACGCCGAGCCGGCGCACCCCGCCCACGGCGCTGCGGATCGACGGGGTGAGGGCCGCCTCGCCGACGGCGTCGGCGGCGATCTTCGGCCCGGTGACCGCCCCGTCGGCCAGGGCCGCCGTGGGCCAGCCCTTGGCGCGCTGGGCGGCGGTGAACGGGTTGATGGGGTCCTTGTCGGTGCTCGCGGCCGGCCGCACCGGCCCGAGCAGGTTGAGCGCCTCGTTGGCGCGCCGCACGGCGGCCTGCGAGATGCGCTGGTTGATCTGCAGCTGGGCCGGGGTCACGGTGAAGTCCGCCGCGACGGCGGGATCCACCGGGGCCGTGCGGCTGCCGGCGAGCGCGCCGGCCACGATCACCGCGGCGCCGGCCGCGGCGAGCACGTGGGCCCGGTTCATGATCGCCTCCCTCGGGGAGCTGGGGCGGGACGTCGCGAGTCGCCCCGCGCCCGGTGGTCACCCGGATCCGGTCGCGATCCCTGCCCCGACCGTAGCCCCGCGGCGCGCGGCCCTCGCCCCGCCGTCGCTCAGTCGGCCGCGGACGACGGCGCGGCGGTGCGCCGCACCCGCCGGACCACCCGCCCCGCGCCCTCGATCCCGACGGCGAGCGCGACGGCCACCGCCAGCGACACCAGCAGCGCGGTCCAGGTCCCCTCGAACGCCCGCCCGCCGAGGTAGCCGATCGCCGTCTGGGCGACGGCCCACAGCAGCGCCCCGGCCATCTGGGCGGGCAGGAACCGCAGCAGCGGGTAGGCGAGCGCCCCGGCGGTGAGCATCACCACGTTCCGGCCGCCGGGCACGAACTGCGCGCCCACGATCAGGCCGGTGCCCCGGCGGTCGAGCTGGCCGGCGGCCCACCCGACGCGCCGCGCGCCCTTCTCGCCGCGGGCGATCCGCTCCACCACCCGGGTCCCGGCGACCCGGCCGATGCCGTACATCGTGACGTCCCCGATCACCGCCCCGAGCCATGCGGCCAGGAGCACCAGCCAGACCTCCAGGCGCCCGTCGGCGGCGAGCACCGCCCCGACGACCACCGAGGACTCCCCCGGCACCAGCGGCACCAGGGCGTCGCCGGCCACCAGGCCGACGATCACCAGGTAGGTGACCGGCGACCCGGCGAGGAGGTCAAGGAGGGAGTCGAGCACGCCGTGCGGACCCTAGGGGGCCGGTCCACAAAGTCGACCCGCCACCCGCCGGCTGCATCGCGGCGCACCTCGGCACCCTCGGAATCGCATGTACCACCAGTACATGCGACGTCCCCGAGGTCACCGATCTGCTTGCGATTCGCTCCCCGGGAGGCGGGTCTTGGTTTATGGAAAGGCCCCTGGACCCCGCGGTGGGGAGCGAACACGACGAGGCCGGGCGCCCGAACCCCCCGCGGCGCGCGGGCGGGGGCGACGGGCCTACGCTCTCCGGGTGCCGCCCGCCCGGAAGCCGCTCCCGGCCGCCGCCGCCTTCCTCGCCGCCCTCGCGGCCACGGCGGTGGCCCTGGGACTCTCCGAGGTGCTCTCGAGCGGGGGGCGCCTGCTGCTCGCCCCGCTCATCGGCGCCGTCGCGGTGTCGGTCTGGCTCGGCGGCGCCGGCCCCGCCGTGCTCAGCCTGGTCAGCGGGTTCGCGGTCGCGAACCTCGTGCTCGCCGGCCCCCCCGGTCCAGGACGGCGTCGGCCGCACCGAGTTGGTGCGGCTGGGGGTCAACGTGGCCGTCTCGGTGCTGGTCATCTGGCTCGGGGTCCTCATGCGCCGCGCCCGCGAGCGCGAGGCCCGGGCCCGCGTGCGCCTCGCGCGGCTGCAGCGGGTCACCGCCGACCTCGCCCGCGCGCTCACCCCGGAGCAGGTGGCCGACGCGGTGACGCTGCGCGGCATGGAGGCCGCCGGCGCCCAGGCGAGCGCCCTGCTCATGATCGAGGACGACGAGCGCGCGCTGCGGGCGGTCGCCGTCCGCGGCTACCCCGAGGCGGTCCGCCGCCTCTGGGCGCGGCTGCCGCTGGACGCCCGGGTGCCGGCCGCCGTCGCGGTGCGCGAGGGGGCGCCCGTCGTCGCGGCCTCCGCCGATGCGCTCCACCGGCGCTTCCCCGACCTCGCGGGCACGCCCACGGGCGACGGGTTCGAGGCGCTGGTGGTGGTGCCGCTCACCGCCGGGGTCCGCCGCCTCGGCGCGCTCGGGCTGCGGTTCGCCGAGCGGC
>JALOLS010000019.1 GCA_025455865.1 Thermoleophilia bacterium | reverse complement strand
GAGGCGCTCAGGCTGCTCCGGCCCCGGGTCGCGGTGCCGGTGCACTGGGGCACCCTCCACCCGATGGGCCTGCCGCGCCGGTTCCACGGCTACCTGCGCGAGCCCGGCCCCGAGTTCGCCCGGGTGGCCCGTGAGTCGACGCCCGAGGTCGAGGTGGCGGTGCTCCATCCCGGGGACTCGGTGGACGTGCCGGCCGCGGGCTGACCGCGGTTCAGCCCGCAGTCGCCGGGCGGACGCGCACCCCCACGCGCTCGTAGGTGTCCCGGGCCCGCGCGTCCCGCGTCGCCAGCTCGGCTCCGTGCTCCAGGGCCGCGAGCGCGACGAGGGCGTCATACACCGCGCCGCCGGCGATCCCGAGGGCGGCGAGGACGCCCGGCAGGGCGGCGGCGGTCGCCGGCCCCATGAGCAGCGGCGGGCCGAAGCGCTCGGTGAGAAGGCGCGCGGCATCGCCGGGCGCCAGCCTCAGGTCGCCCGGGAGACGGGTGAGCACCGAGTAGGTCTCGGCCAGGGCATGTCCGGCGAGAACCACGTCCCGGCCCGCCCACCACGCGGTGACGACCGCGTGCGCGGAGTGGGTGCGGACCAGGAGCGGGATCGCCACGCTCGTGTCGAGCGCCAGCGGCGCGCTCACCGCCGGCCGGCGTCGATCAGCCCGAGGACGACCTCGTCGTCGATCGTCGTCTCGCCGGTGGCGACGAGCACGCCGGCCTCCTCCACCAGCAGTGCCGTGCGCCCGGCCGGCACCAGATGGAGGCCCGCCCCGTAGCGGGAGAGCTCGACGACCGAGCCCGGGATGAGCCCGAGCGCGTCCCGGAGCGGCTTGGGGACGACGATGCGGCCGACGGAGTCGACGGTGGCCTTCATGGGAGAACCCTACCAGCCGGTTCCCAGCGGCTCCCGGAGGGTCGACACCAGGGCCGGTCCACCGAGTCGACCCACCACCCGTCGGCTGCATCGCGGCAGCACCTCGGCACCCTCCCGGTCCCATGTCCCGCCGTGACCCGGGACGTCCTCGAGGTCACCGATCTGCCTGCGATCCACTCCCCGGGAGGCGGGTCCTGGTTCACCTAGGTGGACATCAGCACGAGCGCCGCCACCACCCAGATCGCGATGATGGCGAGGCCCGCCGACCACCCGCCGGCCAGCAGGATGGCGACGATGATGGTGCTGACCACGGCGCCGCCGAGCACGGCGACGCTGGCCCACCGGACCGCCGGGTCGCGCGGCCCCTGACGGTCGAAGTCGGTGACCGGGGGCTCGCGCAGCCCGGCGACCGCCGGCAGGTTCGACTCCATGTAGGCGTCGAGCGCCCGCATGACGTCGGCCGCGGCGCGGTCGGGGTCGCGCGCGTCGGACAGGTCCTGGAGCGCATCCTGCAGGACCGCGCGCCTGGCCTCCCGGTCGGCCCGCGACTGCGGGCTCTGCTCTCCGCTCACAGCGCGGATGGTAGCCGCCGGGGGCGCGCGGGCGCGCGCGGGGCCGGTAGGATGCGTGGTCGTGGCCGGACGGGTGCTCGTGGTGGGGAGCGGGGGTCGCGAGCACGCGCTCTGCCGCGCGCTCGCCCGCTCGGGCTGGTCGGTGGTCGCCGTGCCGGGCAATCCGGGCATGGCCGCCGACGGCGAGGCCGTGGCGCTGGATGTGGCCGACCACGCCGCGATCACCCGCCTGGCCCGCGAGCGGCGGGTGGACCTCGCCGTGGTCGGCCCCGAGGCGCCGCTGGTGGCCGGGCTGGCCGACGCGCTCCGCACGGCGGGCGTCCCCACCCTCGGCCCCTCCCGGGAGGCCGCGCGCCTGGAGGGGAGCAAGGCGTTCGCCAAGGAGATCATGGTCGCCTGCGGCGTCCCGACCGGCCGCTCGGTGACGGTGACCGACGTGGGCGAGGGCATGGCCGCGGTCGCCGCGTTCGGCCTGCCGGTCGCGGTCAAGGCCGACGGCCTGGCCGCCGGCAAGGGCGTGGTGGTGGCGGCGAGCGCCGACGAGGCGCGGGCCGCGCTGGAGGACAGCCTGGTCGCGGGCGCCTTCGGCGACGCCGGACGCGTGGTGGTGGTGGAGGAGGGCCTCGCCGGCCGCGAGGTGTCGCTGCTCGCCCTCTCGGACGGCGAGCGGGTGGTCCGGTTCCCGGCCGCCCGCGACTACAAGCCGATCGGCGAGGGCAACACCGGGCCGAACACCGGGGGCATGGGCTCGGTCTCGCCGGTGCCCGACGTGCCCGACGCCCTGGCCGACCGGCTGCTCGAGCAGGTCCACCGGCCGGTGGTGGCCGAGATGGCCCGCCGCGGCACGCCCTTCACCGGCGTCCTGTACGCCGGGATCATGCTGACCGACCGGGGCCCCCAGGTCCTCGAGTTCAACGTCCGCTTCGGCGACCCCGAGACCCAGTGCCTGCTCCCGCGCGTCGACGAGGACCTGGGCGCCCTGCTCCTGGCCGCGGCGACCGGACGCCTGGAGGACCGCCCCATCCGGGTGAGCGAGGAGGCCTGCGTCGCGGTGGTGATGGCCTCGGCCGGCTACCCGGGCCCGCCGCGCACGGGCGATGAGATCACCGGCATCGACGAGGCCGAGGCCGGCGGCGCGCAGGTGCTCCACGCCGGCACCGCCGAGGACGACGGGCGCCTGGTGACCGCCGGCGGCCGGGTGCTCGCGGTGGTCGCGCGGGGCCCGGGCGTCGAGGGGGCGCGGACCGCCGCCTACGCGGCGGCCGCCCGGGTGCGCTTCGCCGGGGCGCAGATGCGCCGCGACATCGGGGCCGGCCTGTGATCGGCCGCTACTCCCGGCCCGAGATGGCCGGGCTCTGGACCGAGGAGGCCAAGCTCGGCCGGTGGCTCCGGGTGGAGCTCGCCGTGTGCCGGGCCTGGCACCGCCGGGGGGTCGTCCCCGCCGAGGACCTCCGCCAGATCGAGGAGCGGGCGGCGTTCAGCGTCGAGCGCACCCGCGAGATCGAGCGCACGACCAACCACGACGTGGTCGCGTTCCTCACCGACGTGGCCGAGCACGTGGGACCGGCCTCGCGCTGGGTCCACTACGGCATGACCTCCTCGGACGTGCTCGACACCGGCCTGGCGCTCGCCATGCGCCAGAGCGGCGAGATCCTGCTGCGCGAGCAGGCCGCCCTCACCGAGACCCTGAAGGCCCGGGCGCTCGAGCACGCCCGCACCGTCTGCGTGGGCCGCACCCACGGCGTGCACGCCGAGCCGACCACGTTCGGCATGAAGCTCGCCGGCTTCGCGTTCGAGAGCCGGCGCAACGAGGAGCGCCTGCGCGACGCGGTGGCCGGCGCGGCGGTCGGCAAGCTCTCCGGCGCGGTCGGCACCTACGCGACGCTCCCGCCCGACCTCGAGGCCGAGGTGATGGACGAGCTCGGGCTGGGCGCCGAGCCGGTCTCCACCCAGGTCGTCCCCCGCGACCGCCACGCCCAGCTCGTGCAGGCCATGGCGCTCGCCGCGAGCGGGCTCGACCGCCTGGCCACCGAGGCCCGGCACCTGCAGCGCACCGAGGTGCGCGAGGCCGAGGAGGCGTTCACCGCCGGCCAGAAGGGCTCCTCGGCGATGCCCCACAAGAAGAACCCGATCACCGCCGAGCGCATCTCGGGCCTCGCCCGGGTCATCCGCGGCAACGCCGTCGCGGCGCTGGAGGACGTCGCGCTCTGGCACGAGCGCGACATCAGCCACTCCTCGGTCGAGCGGGTGATCCTGCCCGACTCCTTCACGCTGCTGGACTACCTGCTGGTGATCGGCCGGCGGCTGGTCGAGGGCCTGGTGGTGCGTCCCGAGCGGATGGCCGAGGTCCTCGCGGCATCACACGGGCTGGTCTACTCCCAGCGCGTGCTGCTGGGCCTGGTCGAGCACGGCCTGACCCGCGAGGAGGCCTACGCGGTGGTCCAGCGGAACGCGATGCGCGCGTGGGAGACCGGCACCCCCCTGCGGGACCTCCTGGCCGCCGACGATCAGGCCGCCGGGCGCCTGTCGGCGGCCGACCTCGACGCGCTGTTCGACCCGGCCTGGCACACCCGCCACGTCGACGAGGTGATGGAGCGGGTGCGGGCGCTGTGACCCTGATCGCGCAGGGGAAGGTGCGCGACGTGCACGACGTGGGCGGCGGGCGGCTGGTGATGGTGACCAGCGACCGCATCTCCGCCTACGACGTGGTCATGCCGACCCCGATCCCGGGCAAGGGCCAGGTCCTGACCGCCCTCTCGGTGCACTGGTTCGCCCGGCTGGCCGACATCGTCCCGAACCACCTGCTGGGCTGGCGGCGGTCCGAGATGCCGGAGGCGTTCCGGGGCCAGGACCACGTCGGGCGGGTCATGCTGGTGCGCCGGCTGGACATGCTCCCGGTGGAGTGCGTCGTGCGCGGCTACCTGGCCGGCTCCGGCTGGCGCGACTACCGGGCCACCGGCGCGACCTCGGGCCACGCCCTGCCGGCCGGGCTGCGCCAGGCCGACCCGCTCCCCGAGCCGCTGTTCGCGCCGGCGACCAAGGCCCACACCGGCCACGACGAGAACATCCCCCCGGCCCGGGTGGCCGAGCTGGTGGGCCGCGCGACGGCGGAGGAGGCCGAGCGGATCGCCATCGCCTGCTACCGCCGCGCGGCGGCGGACTGCCGGGCGGCGGGGATCATCCTGGCCGACACCAAGCTCGAGCTCGGCCGCGACCCGGAGGGGCGGCTGGTGCTGGGCGACGAGGCGTTCACCTCGGACTCCTCGCGCTTCTGGCCCGCCGACCGCCACGTGCCCGGCGCCAGCCCGCCGTCGTTCGACAAGCAGTACCTTCGGGACTGGCTGGACTCGAGCGGCTGGGACCACTCGCCGCCCGCCCCCCGGCTGCCGGACGAGGTCGTGGAGGGCACCCGCGCGCGCTACGTGGAGGCGTACGAGCGCATCACCGGCAGGAGCTTCGCCGACTGGCTGGAGGAGGCCGCATCGTGACCAGGGTCGTGGTGACCGTCATGCCCAAGCACGGGGTCCTGGACCCCCAGGGCCAGGCCGTGCACGGGGCGCTCGCGCACCTCGGGTTCACCGGGGTGGGCGACGTGCGGGTGGGCAGGCGCATCGAGATCGACCTGGACGCCGCCGACCCGGCCGCCGAGGCGACGCGGATGTGCGAGGACCTCCTGGCCAACCAGCTCATCGAGGACTTCACCGTGGAGGTCGACGGATGAGCGTGGTCGCCGTCGTGCGCTTCCCCGGCACGCTGGACCACGAGAGCGCCGAGCGGGCCGCGCGGGACGCCGGCGCCGAGGTGGTCGAGGCGTGGCACGCCGACGCCGACCTGCCCGCCGGGACCCGCGCGGTGGTGCTCCCCGGCGGGTTCTCCTACGGCGACCACCTGCGCCCCGGGGCGATCGCCAGCCGGTCGCCGATCATGGGCGCGGTGCGCCGCCACGCCGACGCCGGTGGCCGGGTGCTCGGCATCTGCAACGGCTTCCAGGTGCTCTGCGAGGCCGGGCTCCTGCCCGGCGTCCTGCGCCCGAACGCGTCGCTGTCGTTCGTGTGCGAGCAGGCCGAGCTCGAGGTGGCCGACGAGACCACGCCGTGGACCGGCGGCCGGGTGCGGGGCGAGGTGCTCTCGATCCCGATCAAGCACCACGACGGGGCCTGGTTCGGGGACCCCGGCACCGCCCGGGTGGTGCTCCGCTACCGGGGCGCGAACCCCAACGGCTCGGTGGACCGGGTGGCCGGGGTGGCCAACGCCGAGGGCAACGTGATGGGCCTCATGCCCCACCCCGAGGAGGCCTGCGATCCGCTCTTGGGCTCCGTGGACGGCCGCGCCCTCTTCCTCGCCCTGGTCGCGTGAGCGCCTCCGCCGAGCCGCTCCACCGCCAGCTCGGGCTCACCGACCCCGAGGCCGAGCGCATCCGCGAGCTCATGGGCCGGGCGCCCACCGACCCCGAGCTCGTGATGTTCTCGCTCATGTGGTCCGAGCACTGCTCCTACAAGCACTCCAAGCCGCTGCTCTCGGGCTTCCCGACGACCGGGCCCCACGTGGTGCAGGGGCCGGGGGAGAACGCCGGGGCGGTCGACGTGGGCGACGGCCTCGCGGTCGTCCTCAAGGTCGAGAGCCACAACCACCCCTCCGCGGTGGAGCCCTTCGAGGGCGCCGCGACCGGCGTGGGCGGCATCGTGCGCGACATCCTCGCGATGGGGGCGCGGCCCATCGCCCTCCTGGACTCGCTGCGCTTCGGCGAGCTCGCCTCGCGGCGCAGCCGTCACCTGTTCACCCGGGCGGTGGCCGGCATCGGCCACTACGGCAACTGCATCGGGATCCCGACCGTGGGCGGCGAGGTGGGCTTCGACGACCGCTACGAGGACTCGTGCCTGGTCAACGCGATGTGCGTGGGCACCGTGCGCCACGACCGCATCCTGCGGGCGGCCGCGCGGGGCGAGGGCAACCTGCTCGTGCTGATCGGCAACCGCACCGGCCGCGACGGGATCGGGGGGGCGAGCGTGCTGGCCTCGGCCGAGCTCACCGACGCCGACGAGGACAAGCGGCCGAGCGTGCAGGTGTCGGACCCGTTCACCGAGCGCAAGCTGATCGACTGCTGCCTGGAGCTCGCCGACGCCGACCTGCTGGTGAGCCTGCAGGACCTCGGCGCCGCCGGCCTGACCAGCGCGGCCAGCGAGATGGCGGCCAAGGGCGGCGTGGGCCTCAGGATCGACCTGGACCGGGTTCCGCTGCGCGAGCCGGGGATGGCGCCCGGCGAGGTGCTGGTCTCCGAGAGCCAGGAGCGGATGCTCGCGGTCGTCGAGCCCGGCCACCTCCAGGAGGTGGTCGCCCGCTGCACGCGGCACGAGCTCGAGGCGACCGCCATCGGCGAGGTCACCGGGACCGGGAGCTTCGTGGCCCTCTGGGCCGGCGAGGTGGTGGTCGACATCCCGGCGGAGCACCTCACCGACGGCTTCCCGGTGTACGAGGTGCCGATGGACCCGGCTCCCGCGCCGGCGCCGCTCGATCTGGCCCGGGTGCCCGAGCCCGATGACCCGGCCGCGGCCTGGCTCGCGCTCCTGGCCCGCCCGGCGGTGGCGAGCAAGCGCTGGGTCTACCGCCAGTACGACCACCTGGTGGGCGCCAACACCGTGCGCCGGCCGGGCGGCGACGCCGCGGTGGTGCGGATCCCCGGGACCACCAAGGCCATCGCGGTGAGCCTCGACGGCGCCGAGCGCCACTGCGAGGTCGACCCGCACGCGGGCGGCATGGCCGTGGTCGCCGAGGCCGCCCTGAACGTGGCCTGCACCGGCGCCCGGCCCATCGCGGCCACCGACTGCCTGAACTTCGGCAACCCCGAGAAGGGGTCGACCGGCTGGCGGCTGGCCGAGGTCATCAGGGGCATGTCCGATGCGCTCCGCGCGCTGGAGGTCCCCGTCGTCTCGGGGAACGTGTCGCTCTACAATGAGTCGCCGGGACGGGTCATCTACCCCACCCCCATCGTCGGCATGGTCGGGGTGATCGAGGACGCCGCCGCGAGCGTGGGCCACGCGTTCGGGGCGGAGGGAGACGTCGTGCTGATCGCGGGTCACGCCGAGCCCCGGCTCGACGGCAGCGAGCACCTCGGCCGGGCCGAGGGGCGTCCCCCGGCGCCCGACCCCGCCGCCGTGGGCGCGCTGGTGGACCTACTGGTGGTCGCCGCGGCCGAGGGCCTCCTGGTGAGCGCCCACGACGTCGGCGCGGGCGGCGTCGCGGTCGCCCTGGCCGAGTCGGCGATGGCCGGCGGCGTGGGGGCGCAGGTGGCCCTGCACGGCGGGCGGCGTCCCGACGAGGCCCTGTTCGGGGAGGCCGTGGGCCGGGTGCTCTGCTCCTGCCGGCCGGATGCGGCGGACGCCCTCCAGGCGCTCGCGTCGGCGCACGGCGTGCCCGTGACGCGGGTGGGGACGGTCGGGGGCGACGCGGTGGAGGTGGCGGTGGACGGCCGCATGGTGCATGTTCCCCTTGACGCCGCGTCCGCGGCGTACGAGGGGGCGATCCCGGAGGCGCTGTCGTGAGGCAGGACGAGCACCCGATGGGTGGCGGCACCCCCCCGCCGGACGCCTGGTCCGCGATGCTCGACGACGACCACCCCCACGACGAGTGCGGGGTGTTCGGCATCGTGGCCCCGGGGCGCGACATCTCCCGGCTCACGTTCTTCGGCCTCCACGCGCTCCAGCACCGGGGTCAGGAGAGCGCGGGCATCGCGGTCTCCGACGGCCGCCACATCCTGGTGCAGCGCGAGCTCGGGCTGGTCGGCCAGGTGTTCGACGAGCCGGCCCTGCGCAGCCTGACCGGGAGCATGGCCATCGGCCACGTGCGCTACTCGACCACCGGCGCCAACAAGTGGGACAACGCCCAGCCGGTGGCCCGGTCCTTCGGGCACGGGCTGGTGGCGCTCGGCCACAACGGCAACCTCACCAACACCGACGAGCTGCGGGCCGAGCTCGAGGCCGAGGGCGAGAGCTTCGTGGCCACCACCGACTCGGAGCTGGTCGCGGCCATGCTGGCCCGGGAGGAGAGCACGCTGCTGGACGCCGCCTGCCGGGTCATGCCCCGGCTTCTCGGCGCCTACAGCGTGGTGTGCCTCTCGGAGACCGAGATGGTCGCCTTCCGCGACGCGCACGGGGTGCGGCCGCTGTGCATCGGCTGGCTCGAGGGCGGCTGGTGCGTGGCCTCCGAGACGTGCGCGCTCGACCAGATCGGCGCGGAGTTCGTGCGCGAGGTGCGCCCCGGCGAGGCGGTGCGCATCACCGAGGACGGAGTGGAGAGCCGTCAGGCCCTTCCCCCCGCGCGCCGCGCGCTCTGCGTGTTCGAGACCATCTACTTCGCCCGCCCCGACTCGCGCATCGACGGGATGAGCGTCTGGCAGGTCCGCCACTCGATGGGCCGGGTGCTGGCCGAGGAGGGCCCGGCCCCCGCGGACCTCGTCGTCGGCCTGCCCGACTCCGGGACCCCGGCGGCCATCGGCTACGCGCAGGCGTCGGGCATCCCGTACGCCGAGGCGGTGGTGCGCAACCGCTACGTGGGCCGCAGCTTCATCCAGCCCGACCAGGGGCTGCGCCAGCACGGGGTCCGGCTCAAGTTCAACCCGCTCCCCGAGATCATCTCCGGCAAGCGCCTGGTGGTCGTCGACGACTCCATCGTGCGGGGGACCACCACCCGCAAGACCGTGGCGATGCTCCTCGAGGCCGGCGCCCGGGAGGTGCACCTGCGCATCTCGAGCCCGCCGGTGGCCTGGCCCTGCTTCTACGGCATCGACATGCCGAACCGCCAGGAGCTCGTGGCGGCCGAGGCCGACGTCGAGGACGTGCGCCGGGCGGTGGGGGCGACCAGCCTGGGCTATCTGTCCCCGGAGGGCCTGCAGCGGGCCCTGGGGCGGCCCGCCGAGCGCTTCTGCCGGGCCTGCTTCACCGGCGAGTACCCCATCCCGGTCCCCGACGCGAGCGTGAAGCTGCGCTTCGAGCGCAGCCGGGTGATCAGCGCCGGGGCGTGAGCGACCCCCGCACCCCCACCGCGGCGGGGACGAGCTACCGCGACGCCGGCGTCGACCTTGACGCGGCCCGCCGCCACACCGAGGGCATCGCACGGCTGGTCACCGGCGGCGTGACCGGCTTCGCCGGGGTCTATCCCCTGCCGCCCATGCGCGACCCGCTGCTGGTGGGCTGCACCGACGGGGTGGGGACCAAGGTGCTGCTCGCGCAGGAGCTCGGCCGGGTGGCGGGCCTGGGCCAGGACCTGGTCGCGATGTGCGTGAACGACCTGGTCTGCACCGGGGCGCGGCCGCTCTTCTTCCTGGACTACCTGGCCGTGGGGAGGCTCGACCCCGAGGAGGCCGGCGTGCTGGTGGGGGCGATCGCCGAGGCGTGCGCGGCGTGCTCCTGCGCGCTGCTGGGCGGCGAGACCGCCGAGATGCCCGGCCTGTACGCCCCCGGCCACTTCGACCTCGCGGGCTTCGCGGTCGGGGCGGTGGAGCGCGACGCGCTGCTCGGGCCCCACCGGGTGGAGGCCGGCGACGTCATCGTCGGGATCGGCTCCTCCGGCCTGCACTCCAACGGCTACTCGCTGGTGCGCCGGCTGGTGGCCGACGGGCACCTGGCGAGGGACCCGGACCTCCTGCTCGCCCCCACCCGGCTCTACACCGCCGACGTCGCCCGCCTGCAGGACTCCGGCGTGGCCCTCCACGGGGTGGCCCACATCACCGGGGGCGGCCTCCCGGAGAACCTCCCCCGGGCCATCCCGGAGGGACTGCGCCCGGTGGTGGACCGCGCGGCCTGGCCGCTGCCCCCCGCCGTCGCCGCGGTGGTCGACACCGGGCAGGTGGACCCCGACGAGTGCTGGAGCACCTTCAACATGGGCCTGGGGATGTGCCTGGTGGTCCCCCAGGAGGCGGTCGCCGCGGCCTCGTCGCTGATCGAGGACGCACACGTGGTCGGCTGGGTGGAGCAGGGCCCGCCCGGCCTCCGTATCGTGTGAGGGTGACCCGGGAGCCGTTCCGCGTGGTGGTGCTGGTGTCCGGCGCCGGCACCAACCTGCAGGCGCTGATCGACCGCGTCCACGCCGACCCCGCCGTCCCGGCCGAGATCGCGCTGGTGGTCTGCTCCAAGGCCGGCGCCCCGGCGCTCGACCGCGCGGCGGCGGCGGGGATCCCGGCCACGGTGGTGGCGCTGGGCGACCCGCCCGACCGGGCCGGGCGCGACCGGCGCCTGGGGGACGTGGTCGCCGCCGCCGACCCCGGGCTGGTGGTCATGGCCGGCTGGATGAGCATCGTGACCGGCGCCTTCCTCGACCGCTTCCCCGACCGCGTCATCAACCTGCACCCCTCCCTGCTGCCGGCGTTCCCGGGCATGCACGCCATCCAGGACGCCCTGGACTGGGGCGTGCGGATCACCGGGGTGACCGTGCACCTGGCCGAGGAGGCCGTGGACGGCGGGCCGCCGGTGCTGCAGGAGGCCGTGCCCGTGAGATTCGACGACACCCACGACACCCTGCGGGAGCGCATCCGCGCAGTCGAGCACCGGCTGCTCAGCGACGCGGTCGTGCTCTTCGCCGAGGGCCGCGTGCGCCGGGACCCGGTCCGGCCGCGGCAGGTGGTCGTGGCCGACAAAGGAGCCTGAATTGCCCCGCGCGCTGCTCTCGGTGTCCGACAAGGCCGGCCTGGCCGACTTCGCCCGCGGGCTGGCGGACCTGGGCGTCGAGCTGGTCTCGACCGGGGGCACGGCCGCCGCGCTCCGCACGGCCGGCCTCGAGGTGGTCGACGTGAGCACGGTCACCGGCCACCCGGAGATCCTGGGCGGGCGGGTCAAGACGCTGCACCCGAAGGTGCACGGGGGCATCCTGGCCCGGGGCGACCACGAGCAGGACGCCGCCGACGTGTCGGCGGCCGGGATCACGCTGATCGACCTGGTGGTGGTGAACCTCTACCCCTTCGAGGAGACCGCCGCCCGCCGGGGGGCCACCGAGGCGGAGGTCATCGAGCAGATCGACATCGGCGGCCCGGCGATGATCCGCGCGGCGGCGAAGAACCACGGCCGGGTCGCGGTGGTGACCTCGCCCGGGCAGTACGAGCAGGTGCTCGCCGAGATGCGCGCGTCCGGCGGCGCGGTGTCGGCGGAGACCCGCCGGCGCCTGGCCGCCGCCGCGTTCAGCCGCACGGCCCGCTACGACGCGGCCATCGCCGCCTGGATGGCCGAGCCCGGCGACCTGCCCGATGAGCTCACCATCTCCTTCCGGAAGGAGATGGACCTCGCCTACGGGGAGAACCCCCACCAGCGGGGCGCCTACTACGCGGAGGCCGGCGCCCGCACCCACCTGCTCGGCGGCGTGCGCAAGCTGCACGGCAAGGACCTGTCCTATAACAACCTCCTGGACGTCGACTCGGCCCGCGGCCTGGTGGCCGAGTTCGAGCTGCCCGCGGTGGCGATCATCAAGCACAACAACCCCTGCGGGTGCGCGATGGCGACCGACCTGGTCACCGCCTACGACCGGGCGCTGGCCTGTGACCCGGTCTCGGCGTTCGGCGGGGTGTTCGCGGTCAACCGCACCGTGGACCTGGCCCTGGCCGAGCGGCTCGCGGAGATGTTCGTCGAGGTGCTCTGGGCGCCGGCGTACGAGCCCGAGGCGCTCGAGGTCCTCACCCGCAAGAAGAACGTGCGCCTGCTCGAGGTGGGCGACCAGCGCCGGCCGTCCAACCCCGGGGAGCCGGACCTGCGCCGCGTGCTCGGCGGCCTGCTGGTGCAGGACCAGGACTCCGCGGCGGAGGAGCGGGCGTCCATGCAGGTGGTGACCTCCCACGCCCCGTCCGAGGCGCAGTGGGGCGACCTGCTGTTCGCCTGGCGGGTGGCCAAGCACGTGAAGAGCAACGCGATCATCTTCGTGCGCGACCTGGCGACGGTGGGGATCGGCGCCGGGCAGATGAGCCGGGTCGACTCGGTCCGCCTCGCCATCGAGAAGGCCGCGGCGGCGGGGCTCGCGGTGCCCGGCGCCGCGCTGGCGAGCGACGCCTTCTTCCCCTTCGCCGACGGGCCCCAGGCGGCCATCGACGCCGGCGTCACCTCGATCGTGCAGCCCGGCGGCTCGGTGCGCGACCAGGAGGTCGTCGAGGCGGTGGAGCGCCAGGGCGTGGCGATGGTCTTCACCGGACGGCGCCACTTCCGGCACTAGTCCGCGCCCGTGCCCGACGTCCGGGTCGAGGTGGACGGCGGCCGGCAGACGGTCACCATCGACCGGCCGCACCGGCTGAACGCGTTGCGCACGCAGACGCTGCGCGAGCTCTGCGACGCGTTCGCCCGGGCGTGGGACGACCCGGCGGTGGGGGTGGTGGTGCTGACCGGGGCCGGGGACCGGGCGTTCACCGTCGGCGGCGACGTGCGCGAGCCCACCCGCACCGAGGGCGAGAAGCGCGAGCAGGTGCGCCTGTTCCTGACCCTCGGGGAGCTCATCCGCGGCTGCGGGGTGCCGGTCGTGCTGCGGGTGCGGGGGTGGTGCATCGGGGCCGGCCACGAGCTGAACGTGCTCTCGGACCTCACCATCTCCGGCGAGTCGGGCGTGTTCGGGCAGGCCGGCACGCGCCTCGGCTGGGCGCCCGCCTGGTGGTCGGCCCAGGTGCTCGCCCGCATGGTCGGTGAGAAGCGGGCACGCGAGGTCGTCTACCTGAGCCGCCGCTATCCGGCGCGGGCGGCGCTCGCGATGGGGCTGGTCAACGCGGTCGTGCCGGACGGGGAGCTCGACGCGGAGGTCGACCGCTGGTGCGCCGAGATCCTCCGGCGCAGCCCCGAGGGCCTGCGCCTGGCCCGGGCCGGGCTGAACGCGGGGTCCGACCACGCCCGCGCATCGATCGCCCCGGCCACCGAGATGCACGTGCTGAACCACCTGCACGGCCCGGAGCCCGCCGAGGGCATCGGGGCGTTCCAGCACGGCCGGGCGCCGGACTGGCGGCCCATGCGCCGGGGACAGGGGCCACCGCCCGAGGGCTGACCGGGGCGCCCGCCGGCCGGGGCCCGGGCGCGGGGCGGGGCGGATCTGCAACGGGCGTGCCAAGGACCCCTCGCCTCAATGCGCGAAGGGAACCGCCGATCCACCTGCTGGACCACCTCCCTCGGACTGGAGCCCGCCATGGTCGTCCCCGTCACCGATCACCTGATGACCGCGCACCAGATCGCCGACCGGCTGGGCATCCCGCTGGCCGACGCGAACGAGCTGGTGCACCACGACCGCCTGCCCACGGTGCTCGAGGGCCTCGTGCCCGAGCGGGCCGTCGAGGAGATGGCCGCGACGCGCGACCCCGGGGTGGCGGTCTACTCCGACTGACCCGGCACGCGGCGGACCGCACCGGGAGGGCCGCGGCCGGGGCGGCGGTACCCTCCCGGGCGTGCCCCGTCCCCGCCCCCTCGCCGCCGTCGCCATCGCGCTGCTCGCCACGCCGGCGGTGGCGGCCGCCGCGCCCGCGCCGGCCCTGCCGGACGAGCTCTCGCGGGACCGGCTGGACCGGGCCGCGCTGGTCGCGATCCCCGCCGTCTACCGCCTGGAGGTGGAGACGCGGGTCGAGGGGCTGGTGACCGAGGGCGGGCGGCGGGTGCCGGTGCCCGAGCGGGCCCGCAGCGTCGGCCGCGTCGGCACGGCGTTCGCCGTCTCGCCCCAGGGGTACCTGGTGAGCGCCGCCCACGTGGTCTCGCCCTCGGCCGAGGAGCTCGCGGCCAGCGTCTACCTGCAGAAGCTCGCGATCGAGGGGCGCCCGCACAGCGAGCGGGGCGCGCGGGCGTGGGTCGAGCGCACCGGCGCGCGACCGACCGGGGTGCGCCTGATGCTCCGCACCGTCCGTCAGGCCGACGTGAGCGGCGACGCCCGCCGGTCGCGCATGCTGGTGCCGCGCGTGGTCGCGGTGGACTGGGGGCGCGACCTGGTGCTCCTGCGGGTCGGCCTGCGCGACGCCCCGGCGCTCGCCCTCGGCGCGGGCCGTCGGGAGGGGACCCGCGTGGCGACCATCGGGTTCGGGAGCGACGACCCGTTCTCGGCGCCGCAGCGCGGGGAGCTGGTGCCGGCGGTGCGCAAGGGCGCCCTCGGCTCGACCGGGCCGGTGCGGGGCGAGCCCGACCGCCTGCTCACCCGGGTGAGCGCCGACGTGAAGCGCGGTGACTCGGGCGGTCCCGCGGTCGATCAGGACGGGCGGGTGCGGGGGGTGGTGCTGGTGCGCCTGCGGGCCGGGGGCGGCGCCATCGCGCCGTCGGCCGACATCACCCGGCTGCTCGCGCGGGCCGGCGTCCAGGCCTGGGAGGGCCGGACCACGACGCTGTTCCGCAGCGCCCTCTCGCGCATGGAGCGCTTCGACCTGCCGGGCGCCCGGGCGGACCTGCGGGCGACGATCAGGAGCTACCCGGCCCACAGCGTCGCCCGGCGCGAGATCAGCCGGGTCGGGGCGCTGCAGGCGGCGGAGCTCCGGATCGCGGGGACGCCGCGCCTGCGCGGGGGGCTCCTGGCCGCCGGCGCGATGGCCGCCCTGGCCTCGCTGATCTGCGCCGTCGCGCTGTGGCGCATGGTGACCGCCGCGCCCGGGGGGAACGGTGCGGGTCGGCGTCCCGGCTGAGGTCAAGGCCGACGAGTACCGCGTCGCGCTGACCCCGGCCGGCGCGAACGAGCTGGTGCGCGCGGGGCACGAGGTGGTGATCGAGTCGGGGGCGGGCGCCGGCGCCGGGATGCCCGACGAGGCGTTCCTGGCCGTCGGGGCCCGGACCGGGACGGCCGGGGACGCCTGGGCCGCCGACCTCGTGCTCAAGGTCAAGGAGCCGCAGCCGGGCGAGTTCGCGATGCTGCGGCGCGACCAGGTGCTGTTCACCTACCTGCACCTGGCCGCCGCCCCCGACGTCGCCCGCGCCCTGGTGGCCGCCGGGACCACGGCGATCGCCTACGAGACGGTGCGCGACCGCGCCGGGCGGCTGCCGCTGCTCGCCCCCATGAGCGAGATCGCCGGGCGCCTGGCGGTGCAGGCCGGCGCGCGGCACCTGGAGGCGCCGGCGGGCGGGCGCGGGGTGCTGCTGGGCGGGGTGGCCGGGGTCTCGCCGGGCTCGGTGGTCGTGCTGGGCGGCGGGGTGGCCGGGATCAACGCGGCCATGGTCGCCGCCGGGATGCAGGCGCACGTCGCGGTGCTGGACGTGAACCTCACCCGCCTGCGCGAGCTGGAGCTGGCGCTCGCCGGCCGGGTGACGCTGCTCTACTCGACCGACCTCGCAGTGCGCGAGTACGTGGCCCGCGCCGACCTGGTGGTGGGGGCGGTGCTCCTGCCCGGGGCGCGCGCGCCGCGGCTGGTCACCCGCGAGATCCTCCGCACGATGCGCCCCGGCTCGGTCATCGTCGACATCGCGGTCGACCAGGGCGGCTGCGTCGAGACCAGCCGCCCCACGACCCATTCCGACCCCGTCTTCACCGAGGATGGGGTGATCCACTACTGCGTCGCGAACATGCCGGGGGCGGTGCCGGTGACCGCGACCCAGGGGCTGGTGAACGCGACGCTCCCCTACGTGCTGGCGCTGGCCGGCCGGGGCGTCGAGCGGGCGCTGGCCGACGACCCCGGCCTGGCCGCCGGGCTGAACGTGCGGGGCGGCGAGGTGGTCGAGCCGGCGGTGGCAGGCGCCCTCGCCTGAGGGGCGTCCGGCCCCGGTGCCATCATCGGCGCATGGACGGTCCGCTGCTTCGCCGGGTCGGGCCCTTCCCGGTGGGCCCCGGCCTGAGTGTGCTCCCGGGGTGCGAGGCGGCGCCCGACCCGGCCGGCGCCTGCGTGGTGGCCACCGCCGATCAGGTGGTGCGGGCGTTCTCCCTCGAGCGCCTGGCCGAGGACGGGCGCGACGAGCACCGCATGCAGGTCGACCTGGAGCGGTCGGCCCGTGAGATGCGCGCCTGGGCCGCCCGGGACCCGGCGCACGCCGAGGGCTGGACGGCCGAGGCGCTCCGGTTCGAGCGGGCCCGCGCCGACCTGGGCTCCGACCCGCGGGCCATCGCCGGGGTGCTGCTCGAGGCCCACCGGGCCCGGCGCGCGCTCGGGGCCGGGCGGCCGCTGGTGATCGTGGGCGACCACCCCGGCATCGGCGACGCGCTCGACGTGCTGGTGGACGAGCACCCCCAGGTGGTGCACGTCCCCGGGGCCTGACCCCGCGCGGTCAGAAGTCGAAGAGGTCCTCGAGCAGGTCGAGGCCCTTCTTCTTTTTCTTCTTCTTGCCCCGGTACCGGTCGTCGTCGTCGCGGTACCGGTCGTCCTCGCGCGGGCGGTCCTCGTCGCGGCTGCGGGACGCGCCGGGCGGCCGATTGCGCCGGCCGGCCATCTCCTCGAAGAAGTCCTCGTCGTCGTCCTTGACGCCGGCCGCGGCGCGGCGCTCGCGGTCCAGGATGCGGTCGAGCTCGCCGCGGTCCAGCCAGACCCCGCGGCACTCGGGGCAGGCGTCGATGAGGACCTCGCTGCGCTCCAGCTCGACCAGGCGGGTGCCGCAGGCCGGGCAGCGCATGGGCTCGCCGCGGGCCGGGCGGATGTGCAGGTCGTCCACGCCACCAAGGTAGCAACGGCGGGGCCTCGGCCCGCTTCCCTACCGTTCGCGCGACTCCGGGCGATGGGGCGTGCATGGACGGCGGGATCACGGTGATCAGGCGTGGGGCGACCGGCGGCCCGGACGGCCGAGGGGCCCGGCCGGCCGGTCGTCGCCGGGTGGCCCTGCCATCGGGCGCGCGCTGAGCGTGGCGTTCGACCCGCGCCTCGGCCGGGCGTTCGCGTTCGACGAGGAGGACCTGCGGGCGAACCGGGACGGCGTGCTCAGCGCCGGCCAGCGGCTGGTGTACGGCACCGCCGCCGGGGCGTTCCGGCGCATGGCCCGGCGCAACCGGATCCAGGCGGGCGCGCTCGTGGCCGGCGCGGCGGTCGCCGCCTGGCTGGGCGTGGCCGGCGCCGCCGGCGTCGTGCCCTGGATCGTCGCGGTGGGCCTGGTGCTGGCCGCGCTGGTCGCGCTGGTGCTGGCCGCGCGCAGCCGGCGCGCGGCGGAGGCCCTCGAGGCCGGGCGGGTCGAGCGCGCCGAGGGCGAGCTCGAGGTCGGGGCGGGCGCCGTGCCGGTGGCCACCGTCGGCGGGATCAGGTTCGCCATGGAGCCCGGCGCCGCCGAGGTCATGGAGCCGGGCGCCCGCTACCGGGTGTGCTTCCTGCCCACCGGGAGCCCGGTGGCCCTGCTCGCCGTGGAGCGCACCGACCCGGCGTGAGCGGCCCGGCCGCGGGCCGGGCTACCCCTCCTCGGCGCGCCCCCCGAGGTGCTCGGCGAAGAAGCGCTCGATGGCCCGGTAGGCCCGCATCCGGTTCTCGGGCTTGACGAACCCGTGGCCCTCGTCGTCGGCGAGCAGGTAGTCCACCGGCACCCCCCGCCCGCGGAGCGCGGCCACGATCTGGTCGGACTCCTGCTGGGTCACCCGCGGGTCGTTGGCGCCCTGGATGACCAGGAGCGGGGTGCGGATGTCCTCGACCCGCGCGAGCGGGGACCGGCGCCACATGTCCTCGCGATCGGCGGGGTCCTCGGGGTCGCCGACGAAGCGGAACCAGGTGCTCTCCATGAACGGCCGCCAGTAGGCCGGGAACGAGCGCACCAGGGTCACCAGGCTGGACGGCCCCACGTAGCTCACCGCCGCGGCGAAGCGGTCGGGGGTGAAGGTGACCCCCACGAGCGCGGCGTACCCCCCGTAGGACCCGCCGTAGATGCCCAGGCGGGCGGGGTCGGCGATGCCCTCGCCCACGGCCCAGTCGGCCGCGTCGATGAGGTCGTCGTGCATCCGCCCGGCGAACTCGCGCTCGGCGGCGTGCAGGAAGCGCTTGCCGAAGCCGGTCGAGCCCCGGTAGTTGACCTGCAGCACCGCGTAGCCCCGGTTGGCCAGGAACTGGGCCTCGGCGTCGTAGCCCCAGGCGTCGCGCGACCACGGCCCCCCGTGCACCACCAGCACGAGCGGGAGGCCCTCGGGCGGGGCGCCCACCGGGAGGGTGAGGTAGGAGCGCAGGGTCAGGCCGTCGCGCGCGGCGATGGCCACCGGGCGCATCGGCGCGAGGTGCTCCGGGTCGAGCCAGGGGCGCGAGCGGAACAGGAACTCACCCTCCCCGGTGCGCCGGTCGTACAGCCAGGACGACCCCGGGGCGGTGTCGGAGTCGAAGACCACGCTCCACAGGTCCTCGTCGCCGTCGGTCCCGGTGATGTGCGGGTCCCCGTCCTGGAGCCCCCGCAGGCGGTCCCAGTCGCGCCCGAAGCCCTCGTCGAAGGCGTGGACGACCAGCCGGTCGCGGAGGTACGCGGCCCCGAGCAGCTCGCCGGTGCGGTCGGAGATGATCGGCCCCGACAGGTCGGCCACCTCGTCGGCGTCCACCTCGCGCTCCTCGCCGGTCGCGCAGTCCAGGGTGACCAGGCGCGCGAGGTCCGACCCGCGGGCGCTCGACACGTACAGCGCGCCGCCGTCGGCGGTGAACGCGAACGGCCGTCCGCCGTCCTCGTTGGCGTACTCGGCGATGAGGCGCCAGGGGGCCGACTCCGAGTCGCGCACCAGCACCTGGTAGTCGCCGGCGGGCGTCTGCGCCTGGGCGCCGCGCACCCGCCCCTCGCGGTCGGCGAGCCAGCCCAGGACGTTCCCCGGGTTCTCGGCCACCGTCTCGAGCGCGCCGGTCCCGAGGTCGACCCGGACCGCGTCGAAGAGCGCCGGCTCGCGCCGGTTGATCGCGATGAGCACGTGGCCGGGGGTCGCGCGGGGGGTGGCCACCAGCGTCGCGCGCACGCCGTCGAACGGCGTGAGGTCGCGCGGGGGCTCGCCCGGCCGGGCCACCTCGGCCGCCATCAGGTGGTGGTTCTCGTCGCCCCCCTGATCCTTCATGTAGAGGATGTGGCGGGAGTCGCGGCTGAACGCATAGCCGAGCACCCCGCGGTCGCGGTCGTCGGTGACGGCCACCGGCTCGCCGCCCTCGACCGGGCGCACCCAGACGTTCAGGCGTCCGTCGAGCGGGGCGAGGAAGGCCACCAGGCGGCCGTCGGGCGAGGGCTTGGGGGCGGTGCGCTCGGGGTTGTCGAAGAAGTGCCCGAGCGGGATGAGGGGAGGGCGCATGGGGGGCCAGGGTAGCCGCTGGTAGCCTCCCCCACGATGCCGCTCCCGCCGACCGCCGGCGCCGGTCCCCCACCGGGCCGGGCCCTGTGAACAGCATGATCGGCCGCACGGTCGGCGGCTACCGCATCGAGTCGGAGCTCGGGCGCGGCGGTCAGGCCGTGGTCTACCGGGCCACCCAGCTCAGCCTGCAGCGCCTGGTCGCGCTCAAGGTCGTCTCGCCGCAGTTCGCGGCCGACGAGGGCTTCCTCGACCGGTTCAAGCGCGAGGGCATCTCGGCCGCGAGCCTGGACCACACCAACGTGATCCCGGTGTATGAGTCGGGCGAGGCGGAGGGGGTCGCCTACCTGGCCATGAAGCTGGTGGACGGGCCCACGCTCGACCAGCTCATCCGCCGCCAGGGGGCGCTCCCGGTCCACCGGACGCTGGGGATCCTGCGCCAGGTCGCCGACGCCCTCGACTACGCCGGCCGGCGGGGGCTGGTCCACCGCGACGTGAAGCCGGCCAACGTGCTGCTCGGGCCCGGCGACCACGCCTACCTGTCGGACTTCGGGCTCACCAAGGCCCTGGAGGGCGCGCGGCTCACCCGCACCGGGGTGTGGATGGGCACGCTCGAGTACATCGCGCCCGAGCAGATCCGCGCGGGCGAGGTGACCGCGGCGGCCGACCGCTACGCGCTGGCGGTCATGGCCTACGAGGCGCTCACCGGCAAGGCGCCGTTCATCCGCGAGGACCGCACCGCGCTGCTGTACGCGCACCTGAACGACATGCCGCCCGCGCCGAGCACCCACCGCCCGGAGCTCGGGCCGCAGGTGGACCAGGTCATGGCCCGGGGGCTCGCCAAGGACCCCGCCGAGCGCCACGCCAGCGCCCGGGAGTTCGTCGACGCGCTCGAGGCGGCCGTGGTGGCCACGCCCGGGGCGGCGGCCGCGGCCGGGCCGGCGCGGCCGACCGAGGTCGGCGCCGTGCCCACCACCCCGCCGGCCACCGCGTCACCGCCGGCCACCGCGCCACCGCCGGCCACCACCCCCGGGGCGCCGGGGTCGGCGCCGCCGGGCCCCACCGTGGTCCCGTCCACCCCGCCGGTCTCCGACCCTCCGCCCCCCACCGGCCCCGGCCGGGAGGGCGGCGGGGGCCGGCCCCGCTGGCTCATCCCGGCCATCGCCGGCGGCGGCGCGCTGGCCGCGCTCGTCGTGATCCTGGTTGTCGTCTTCGCGAGCGGCGGCGGGGGCGGGCGCACCGTGACCACCGTGGTGCCGCCCCCGTCGACCGACACGCTGCCGACCGACACCGGCGCCACGACCGCGCCCACCACGCCGTCCACCCCCACCGCGCCCACCACCACGTTCCCGATCGGCGCGGTGCTCCCGGCCGCCCTGCCCGGCTTCGGGCTCTCGGCCACCGAGCCCCGGCCGGCCAACGTCGAGCTCCCGGCCGGGTTCGAGTTCGAGAGCGCCCAGGCCGTCCGCGGCAACGAGGTCGCGCTCCTGACCGGGATCGCCGTGCCCGCCGGCACCGACGTCAACGAGACCCTCGCCGACCTGGAGGGCCAGATCGGCCTGCAGTCGGTGGGAGAGGTCCCGCTCACCGGCGCCACCGGGCGCCTCTACCGGCCGGGCGGGGCCAACCTGCTGGCGTTCGCCAAGGGCGACCGGATCGTGCTCATCGTCTCCGCGCTGCGCAGCACGGTCACCGACCTGGGGCAGGAGGTCAGCGCTGCCCTCCCGTGAGGGCCGGCCGGAGACGCCGCCCGGGGGCGACCGGGTCGTCGCCCTGGTGGCCGACCTCATGCTGCGCACCCGCCTGGAGGAGGGCCTCAAGCTCGGCGGCCTGCCGCTGCGCGCCGCGGCCGGGCCGGTGCGGCTGCGCGAGGCGATCGCCGAGGGCCCCGTCGCCTGCGTGATCGTGGACCTGGAGGTCGCGGGCGTGGACGGCCCGGCGCTGGTGGCCGAGCTCACGGGTGACCCGTCCCTCGCCGGGGTCCCGGTCCTGGCGTTTGCGGGTCACACCGAGGCCGAGCTGCTGGACCGGGCCCGCGCCGCCGGCGCCGACCGGGTGGTGGCCCGCGGCCAGGCCGTGCTGCACCCCGCCCGGCTGGTCGAGGAGGTCAGGCGGGAGGCGCGAGCGAGAGCGGCACCGTGAGGTTCCGCCCGCGCGACTTGGCCAGGTAGAGCGCCCGGTCGGCGGTCTCGACCAGGCGGGGGCCGTCGCCGGTGCCCGCGAGGTCGGACACCCCGGCCGACACCGTCAGGCGCCCCGCGGGGCTCACCGGCTCGTCGGCGATCGACCGGCTGGCCCGCTCCACCGCGACCACGGCGTCGCCGACGCCGGCCCCCGGCAGGATCCAGGCGAACTCCTCGCCGCCCACCCGGGCGACCATCTCGCCCCCGCGCGAGAGCAGCGCCAGGCGGTGGGCGATCTCGGTGAGCACCAGGTCGCCGGCGGCGTGGCCGAGCTCGTCGTTGACCCGCTTGAAGTGGTCGACGTCGATGAGCGCGAGGGAGAGCGGGTAGCCGTGGCGGGTCGCCCGCTCGACCTCCATCGCGAGCTGCTCCTCGAAGGCCCGGCGGTTGGGCAGCCCGGTGAGCGCGTCGGTCAGCGCCTGGGCCGAGAGCCGCTCCCGGTCCTCGGCGTTGACCACCGCGAGCGCGGCCAGGTCGGCGAAGGCCCCCATGAGCCGCTCGGCCGCCGGCGAGAGCGGCGCGTCGCCCGCCCCCACCGCGGCGACCGCCCCCCACACCCGCCCGCCGACCCGCACCGGGGCGGCCACCGAGGACCGGAGCCCGAGCATCGCGGCCAGGTCGCCCTCGGGCCCGCCGGCCGCGGCCAGGTCGTCCACCCGGGCCGCCTCGCCGCCGCGGGCCACCTCGGCGACGGCCGACCGCGCGCCGAGCGGGATGTCGGCGCCGCGCTCGGCCGCGGTGCCCCGGGCGTCGGCGGCGGCCACCAGCGTCCCCCGCTCGTCCTCGTCGAAGCGCACCACCCCGCTCGCCCGCGCGCCCAGGAGCCGGAGCACCGCCTCGGCGACCAGGTCGAAGCACTCGAACGGCCCGGCGCCGCCGGCGACCGCGAGGGCGACCCGGTGGAGGGCGCTCGCCTCGGCCGCGCGGGCGGCGAGGTCGGCCCCGCCCGCGTCGGGCGCGCTCACCGTGGTGACCGTCCCGATGACCCCGCCGCCGGTCGTGCGGAGCGGTGAGACGCTGACCCGCAGGCGCCCGAGGCGGCCGCCCGTGCGCGGCACGAGCGCGAGGTCGCTCCCCGCCCCCTCGGCGGCCCGCCGCAGCGCCTCGGCGTGGCGCTCCTCGTCCGGATCGCGCCAGAGGCCGAGCGGGGCGCGCCGGCCGAGGAGGTCGACCGGCCGGAGCTCGCCGACCGGCGGCCCGGAGACGTCGGTGACCACCAGGTCGGCGCCGGTGACGATGACCGTGCCCGGCGCGAGGTCGGCCTCGGGCCCCGGGTCGTCCGCGGGGGGGGACGCCGGCAGGGGTTCCAGGGTCACCGCGAGCGCGCGGCCGGCGGGGACCACCCGCAGGCGGTGCCGCGCCCGGGTCCCGGCCACCTCCACCTCGCGCTCGTCGGCCCCTCCGGCGGCCAGGGCCGCGCGCAGGGCCTCCTCGATCCCGGGCACCGGGATGGCCTCGGCGGGCCGGCGGCCGGCCGCGGGCGCCTCGAGGCCGGCGAGGGCGGCCAGCCCGTCGGCCGACGACGTCGCCGCCACCACGCGCAGCACCGGGTCGGCGGCCACGATCCAGGCCGCCCCGGGCGCGCAGGCGAGCGCCGCGCCGACCAGGTCCGGCGCGGGCGGCGCGGCTCCGGGCCGCAGGAGCGGGGGGCTCACGCCGACGTCGCGCGGGGCGGCCGCGGCGCGCTCGGCGAGGCGCTCGGAGCGCCGGCGGCGGCTCACGTCGCGCACGGTGAGCACGAGCCGGTCGCCCGCGGCGTCGATGCGCAGCCGGAACGCCGCGGCGAGGGCGCCCGCCCCGGCCCGGACCTCGCGCCGCCACGAGCGGCCCTCCTCCAGCGCCTCGTGGGCGCCGTCGAGCAGGTCCGCCCCCGGCACCCCGAGCTCGGCGGGGTCGATGGGCCGCCCCACCAGCTCGGCCGCCGGCCGCCCGAGCAGCCGCTCGGCCGCCGGGTTGGCCAGCTCGCAGCGCAGGCCGACCAGGGCGCCCCCGGGCTCCCGGACCGGCGCGAGCACCACCACGCCCTCGGGCAGGGCGGCGAGGGCGGCGAAGGCCGCGGCGGGGCGTCGCGCGTCGCCCGTGCGCGGGTGCTGCGGGGGGTCCGGGGTCATCCTCGTCCTGCCGGTTCGGTTCTCGGCGCAGCGTTGCAGATTTTCTGCGATTCGTCACCCCCTCCCGGGTACAGTCCGCGCCTGCCGCGAACCCCCCGTCCGGAGGGGGCTACCCTTCCGCGGATGAAGAACGCCGACCGGTACATGCAGGCGCTCCGCGAGGGCGTCGTCGTCTACGACGGGGGCCTGGGGACCCAGATCCAGGCGCTCGCGCTCACCGCGGACGACTACGGCGGCGGCGCGCTCGAGGGCGCCGTCGACCACCTGTCGCTCACCCGTCCGGACGCCATCGAGGGCATCCACCGCGCCTACCTGGATGCCGGCGCGCAGGCGGTGGAGACCAACTCCTTCCAGGCCACGGCCATCCGCCTGCGGGAGTGGCGCCGGCCGGACGGCGGCACGCTGGGGGAGCTGGTGGAGGAGATCAACCTCGCGGCGGCGGCCACCGCCCGGCGCGCGTGCGACGAGTACGAGCGGGCCGACGGCCGGCCCCGGTTCGTCGCCGGCTCCATCGGCCCCACCGGGATGCTCCCGGGCACCGACGACCCCAAGCTCTCGGGGATCAGCTTCGACGAGCTGGCCGACGAGGTGCGGGTGCAGGCCCGGGCGCTCATGCGGGGCGGGGCCGACCTGCTGCTCATCGAGACCCAGCAGGACATCCTGGAGACGCGCGCGGCCATCCACGGCTGCCGGCTGGCGTTCGCCGACGTGGGCCGCCGCGTGCCGGTGCAGGCCCAGGTCGCGCTCGACCAGACCGGGCGCATGCTGCTCGGGACCGACATCGGGGCCGTGCTGGTCATCCTCGAGGCGATGGGGGCCGACGTGGTCGGCACCAACTGCTCGGTCGGCCCCGAGCACCTGCGTGAGCCGGTGCGGTTCCTGTGCGAGAACGCCACGCGGCCGGTCTCGGTCATCCCCAACGCCGGCCTGCCCCGCAACGTGGGCGGGGTGGCCTGCTACGACCTCGACCCGGACGCGATGGCCGCCCAGCTCGCGGCGATGGTGGCCGACTTCGGCCCCAACGCGATCGGCGGCTGCTGCGGGTCGACCCCCGACCACATCCGCGCGCTGGTCGCGGCGCTCCGGGACGTCACGCCGCGCCGCCGGGGTGCCCCCGAGGGCCGCGTGCCGATGGCCGCGAGCGCCATGCGCGCGGTGGCCCTGGGCCAGGAGCCGCGCCCGACGATCATCGGCGAGCGGGTGAACACCCAGGGCAGCCGGAAGATCAAGGAGCTCATCCTCGCCGACGACTACGTCGGGACGCTCGCGGTGGCCCGCGAGCAGGTGGAGTTCGGCGCCCACGTCCTCGACGTCTGCGTCGCCCTCACCGAGCGGCAGGACGAGCCCGAGCAGCTCGCCACGCTGACCAAGAAGCTCGCGATGGGCGTCGAGGCGCCGCTCATGCTCGACTCGACCGAGCCCGACGCGATCGAGGCCGCGCTCAGCGCCTACCCCGGCCGGGCGATCGTGAACTCCATCAACATGGAGAACGGCCGCGAGCGGATCGACCGTGTGGTGCCGATCGTGCAGAAGCACGGGGCCGCGGTCGTGGCGCTCACCATCGACGAGCGCATCGGCATGGCGAAGACCGCCGACCAGAAGCTCGAGGTCGCCACCCGCATCCACGACATCGTGGTCGGCGAGTACGGCCTGGACCCGGGCGCGCTCATCTTCGACGCCCTCACCTTCACGCTGGCCACCGGCGAGGAGGAGTACCGGCGCTCCGGGGCCGACACCATCGAGGGCATCCGCCTGATCAAGGCGCGCCTGCCCGGGGTCTTCACCAGCCTGGGCGTGTCCAACGTGTCGTTCGGCCTCTCGCCGGCCGCCCGGGCCACGCTCAACAGCGTGTTCCTGCACCGCGCGGTCGAGGCGGGGCTGGACATGGCGATGGTGAACCCGGCCCACATCCGGCCGATGGCCGAGATCACCCAGGAGGAGCGCGAGCTCGCCGACGACCTCATCCTCGCCCGGCGCGAGGACGCCCTGCCGCGGTTCATCGCCCGCTACGAGGGCGTGGCCGCCCAGGCCGCCCCCGATCCGACCGAGCGCTTCGCCGGCCTCGGCCCCGACGAGCGGATCTTCCAGCGCATCCTGCACCGGGTGCCCGAGGGCTGCGAGGCCGACATCGACGAGGCCCTCGACCAGCGCGGGGCGCGGGCGAACGACGAGGCCGTCGAGGTGCTGAACGCGGTGCTCCTGCCGGCCATGAAGGAGGTCGGCGACCGCTTCGGCCGGGGCGAGCTGATCCTGCCCTACGTGCTCCAGTCGGCCGAGGTGATGAAGCGGAGCGTCGCCCACCTCGAGGGCTACCTCGACCAGGTGGAGGGCTACACCAAGGGCACGGTGGTGCTCGCCACCGTGTACGGCGACGTGCACGACATCGGCAAGAACCTGGTCGGCACGATCCTGAAGAACAACGGCTACACCGTGCACGACCTGGGCCGGCAGGTCCCGGTGAACACGATCATCGACGCGGCGGCCGAGCACGGGGCCGACGCCATCGGGGTCTCGGCGCTCCTGGTCTCCACCTCCAAGCAGATGCCGCTGCTCGTGCAGGAGCTCGCCGCGCGCGGCCACGAGTGGCCGGTGCTGATCGGCGGAGCGGCGATCAACCGCCAGTTCGGCCGGCGCATCCTGTTCCTGGAGGACGGCGAGCCGTACGCCCCCGGGGTCTTCTACTGCAAGGACGCCTTCGAGGGGCTCGCCGCCATGGACCGGCTGGCCGACCCCGAGGACCGCCCGCGGGCGGTGGCCGAGCGCATCGAGGACGCGCGGGCGGCGAAGGAGCGGGTGGCCGCCGCGCCGCGGGTGGACCGCCCGCAGGCCGAGCGCGCGGTCATCGAGCCCGCGCCGGTGCCGGCCGCGCCGTTCCTCGGCGCCCGCATGGTCGAGGGCGCCGACCCGGCCGAGATGTTCGCCCGCATGGACGAGAAGTCGCTCTACAAGCTCTCCTGGGGCGGGCGCGGCGCCAAGGACGCCGAGTGGGACCGGCTGCTGGCCGAGGACTTCGGCCCGCGGCGTGAGCGCATGCAGCGCGAGGCGATCGAGCGGGGCTGGATCGTGCCCCGGGCGTGCTACGGCTACTTCCCGGCCGGCCGCGACGGCGACGACGTGGTGGTGCTCGACCCGGCCACCGGCGCCGAGCGGGCCCGCTTCTCGTTCCCCCGGCAGGAGGACGGGCGGCTGCTGTGCATCGCCGACTACATCCGCCCCGCCGGCGAGGGCGACCCGGACGTCATCGCGCTGCAGGTCGTCACCGTCGGGCGTGAGGCGACCGACCACATCGACCGCCTGCAGGCCGCCGAGGAGTACTCCGAGGCGTACTTCGCCCACGGGCTCGCCGTCGAGGCGGCCGAGGGGCTCGCCGACCTGGTGCACGCCCGCATCAAGCGCGAGCTCGGGATCGGCGCCGACCAGGGGCGGCGCTTCAGCTGGGGCTACCCGGCCTGCCCGGACCTCGAGCAGCACGAGATCGTGCTCGACCTGCTCGCCCCCCACGCCCGCGCCATGGGCATCGAGCTGACCTCGGCGTGGCAGCTGGTGCCGGAGCAGTCGACGGCGGCGATCGTGATCCACCACCCGCAGGCGACCTACTTCAGCGCCCGCCGGCGCAACCGGCTGCCCGAGGGCGAGCCGGCGTAGGCGACGCCTGAGTGACCGGCGCCGCCCGCCCCGTGCTGGTCCGCACGGCCCGCGGGCCGGTCGAGTGCGCCGTGCGGGGCGATGGACCGGCGCTGGTGGTGGTCCACGGTCAGCCCGGGGGCTTCGACCAGGCCCTGGCCTGGGCCCGCGACATCGCCGCCGGCCACCGGGTGGTGGCCCCCTCCCGGCCGGGCTACCTGGGCACCCCGCTCGGCCCGCGCGCGGGCCCGGCCGACCAGGCCGACCTGCTCGCCGCGCTGCTCGACGCGCTCGGCATCGGGCGGGCCGCGGTGGTGGGGGTGTCGGGCGGAGGCGCGATCGCCCTGCACCTGGCGCTGCGCCATCCGTCCCGGGTCGGGGCGCTGGTGCTGCTCGCGTCGGTGAGCGGCCCCGCCCGCGCCTCGATCGGCCCGCTCGAGCGGCTGGCGCTGGGGCGCATCGGCGCCGCCGCGGCCCATGCGGGCCTGCGGCGCACGCCGCGCCTGATGGCGCTCGCCGCGCTCATCGCCACCCGGCGCGGCGGCCCGCGGGACCTCTGGCGCGAGGCCGGGCGCATCGTCTGCGACCCCGCGGCCCTCGCCCGGCTCGACGACGCGGTGCGGACGACCCTGCCGATCGCCCCGCGGCTCGCGGGCACGCGCAACGACGACCGGATGGTGGCCGCGATGGCGGTGCCGCCGCTCCAGGAGGTCGCGGCGCCCACCCTGGTCTGCCACGGCCTGCGCGACGCCGAGGTGGCCCCGCGCCACGCCCGCCGCGCCCTGGCCCGCATCCCCGGCGCCGAGCCGCTCTGGCTGCCCGGCGCCGGCCACCTGCTCACCCTCGACGCCGGCTGGCCCGCCGCGGCCGCCCGGATCCGGGCCGTCCTGACCGCCCGGGCCGACGGGCTCACTCCCGGTCGAACTGCTCCTTGACCAGCCACATACGGGCGCGATGGGTGCCCTCGACCAGCACGTGGATGCGCTGCTCGGCCTCGTCCTCGGCCAGGGCGTCCAGGCCGGGACCGGCGGCGACCCACAGGGCGGCGGGCTCGCCCTCGCGCGCGGCGGCGAGGACCTCGGCCGCGACCTCGTCCGGGGTGCCCGGACCGGGCACCAGCACGTCGTCGTCTGGGGTGAGCGCGTAGGCCCCGGCCGGCGCCGCGGCGGCCTCGATGATGCGGGCCCCGGCGGCGGCCAGCGCGTCGGGGTCGCCGGCGCGCGCCTTGCAGGGCCGGTGCGGGACCGCGGCCGCGGCCGCGGCGAACGTCTCCGGGGTGTCCTCGGCGGCGCCGGAAGAGACCACGTCCACCCCGATGCGGGCGAGCCGCGCGGCCCAGTCCGGGGCGCCGGGGAGCGCACCGAGGATCACGGTGGGCATGACCGGGAGCTGGACCCCGAGGGCGGCGAGATCGGTGCGTCGCACGGCGGGCGACGCTAGCAGGGTCCCGCGGCCGGGCAATAGGATCGGTCGATGCCCGGCCCCCGGTGGTTCGCGCGCGTGGGCCCCTGGGTCGGCATCGGGACGAGCCCCGCCGCGCTCATGGCCGGCGGCGGGGTCGCCGAGGGGCAGGGCGGCCTGGACGTCGTGGTGGCGATCGTCGCCGGCGTGCTCGGCCTGACCGCGCTCGCCGTCGCCCAGGGCGCGCTCGGCCAGCGGCGCCACGCGCCACTCCTGGCGCTCACCGCCGGCCCCCTCGGCACCCGGGCGAGCCGGGCCACGGCCTCGGTCGCGATGCTCGCGATGATGCTGGGCTGGTTCGCGGTCAACGTGAGCGCGGCCGGGGCGGCGCTCGGCCGGCTGATCGGCGCCCCCGACCGGGTGGGCATGGTGCTGGTCGCGCTGGTGGCGCTCGCACTGGTCTGGGGCGGGGTCGGCCGGCTGAGCTGGGCGGCGCTCACCGCGGGCGCCGCGACGGTGGCGCTCGCCGCCTACGGCCTCTGGGTGGTCACCGGCGAGCGCGACGTGGGCCTGGCCGGGCCGCCGGAGTCACCCGAGCCGCTGCTCGCCGGCGCCGCGCTCATGGTGGGCTACGGGGCGGCGTTCGCGCTGCGCACCCCGGACTTCACCCGGGACCTGGCCCGCACCCGCCACGTGGTCTGGTGCGCGCTCGCCGGGCTCACCGTGCCGGTCGTCGCCTTCGCGCTGGTCGGGGCGCTGCTCCAGCGCAGCACCGGCACCTGGGACCTGGCCGACGTGCTCACGGACCTCGGGAGCACGCGGGTCGCCTACCTGTTCGTGGCGGTGGGGTTCGCCGGCTCGATCATGACCAACATCTGGTCCGGGGCGCTCTCGCTCGGCGACGCCCTGCCCCGCATCCCCCACCGGCGGGCGATGGTGATGGTCACCGCGGCCGGCACCCTCCTGGCCGCGCTGCGGTTCTCGCAGTGGATGATCCCCTACCTCACCGTGATGGCGCTGACCGCGTCACCGCTCATCGCGGTCATGCTCACCCACGAGGTCCTCCGCCGCCGGGGGGCGGCCGTCGCCGGCCGGGCCTGGCACGGCCCGGGCCTGGCCGCCTGGGGCGCGGGCGCGGCGAGCGGCCTGGCGCTCGCCGCGGCCGGATCGCCGCTGGCGCTCCCGATCGGCCTGGTGGTGGCGGCGCTAGGGTATGCCGCCGGTGCCCGCCTGGCGGCGGGGGCACACGTCCAGACGGGAGGCGGGTGACGGTGGCGGCGCCCGACCGGCGGGGATGGCCCCTGGAGCTGGGGCCGGCGGACATCGAGGCGCTGGCCGGCGCGGTCGCCGCCCGGCTGGCGGCGTTCGAGGCCGGGCGGGCGGAGGCCCCGACCACCGACATGGAGGGCCTGGGGCCCCTGCTGGCCGCCGCGGCGGCCCCGCCGCCGGAGGCCGGGCGGCCGCTCGAGGACCTGCTGGACCTGGTGATGGCCGGGGCGGCCAAGGGCTTCGACACCGGCGGCCCGGGGTTCATGGCCTACGTCCCGAGCGGCGGCATCGTGTCCAGCGCGGTGGCCGAGATGCTCGCGCTCGGGTTGAACCGCTACACCGGCATCGCCGCCGCGGCCCCGGTGCTCGCGGGGATCGAGGCGGGCGTGATCGACTGGTGCGCGGGCCTCTTCGGGCTGCCGGGCCCGAGCCGGGGGGTCCTGGTGAGCGGCGGCTCGATCGCCAACCTCACCGCCACGGTGACCGCGCGCACGCGGCGCCTGGGCGACGACCTCGCCGGCGCCCGCCTGTACGTCTCGGCCCAGGGCCACCACTCGGTGGCGAAGGCCGCGCGGGTCGCCGGGCTCCCGCGGGACGCCGTCCGGCTGGTGCCGGTCGACCGCGCGCTGCGCATGGACCCCGACGCGCTCGCGGCGATGGTCGCGGAGGACCGCCGGGCCGGCCTGCGCCCCTTCATGGCCGTCGGGACCTGCGGGACGACCAACACCGGCGCCCTGGACCCGCTGCCCGAGATCGCGGCGATCTGCCGGGGGGCCGGGCTCTGGCTGCACGTGGACGCCGCCTACGGCGGCTTCTTCCGGCTGACCGAGCGGGGGCGGGCCCGGACCGGCGGCGTCGAGGCGGCCGACTCGATCACCCTGGACCCCCACAAGGGCCTGCTCCTGCCCTACGGCACCGGCTGCGTGCTGGTGCGCGACGGCGACGCCCTGCGCGACGCGCACCGCATGGACGCCACGTACCTGCAGGACCTCACCGACCTGGGCGGCGTCCCCGACTTCGCCGACCACTCGGCCGAGCTCTCCCGGGAGTTCCGGGGCCTCCGGGCGTGGCTCCCGCTCCACCTGCACGGGGTCGCGGCGTTCCGGGCGGTGCTCGACGAGAGCCTGGACCTGGCCGGGCACGTCCACGACGCGCTGGCGCAGGTGCCGGGGCTGGAGGTGCCGTGGCGGCCGGAGCTCTCGGCCGTCGGCTTCCGGGTGCGCACCGACGCCGGCGTGGCCGACCCCGACGCCGCGGGCGCCCGGCTGCTCGCCCGGATCAACGCCTCGCGGCGGGTGTTCCTGTCCAGCACGGTCATCGGCGGCCGCTACACCCTGCGGGTGTGCCTGCTCGTGCACCGCACCCACCGGGACCGGGTGGACGAGGCCGTCGGCATCATCCGCGACGCCGCGCGGGCCGAGCTCGGGGCCCGCGCCGGCGTCGGCTGATCAGCGCAGGACGACCACCAGCGTCCGCGCCCGGGAGGTGAGGCCGGCGGCGTCGACCGCGACCGCGCGGATGCGGTAGGTCCCGGGGCCGAGCGGCGCCGCCGCCCAGCGCGAGGGCACCCGCAGCCGCACCGGCCCGGCCGGCGCGCTCACGGCCCGCACGCCGCGCAGCGGCAGGAACCGCGACCCGCCGGCCCGCCGGGCCAGGGTGATCTGGATGCTCGCCGGCTCGGACAGGCTGGTGGCGATGACCGGCCGGACCCCCTGCGGCGCGAGCGCGAAGCCGCCGCGCGAGCGGGCGAGCCGGCCGCGGGGCGCGGTGAGCGGCCCGAGCACCGGGGCGGCGTCCGGGGCGGGGGACGCGCCCTGGGTCACCGTCGGCGGGGGCGCGATGGCCGGCGCGGCGGCGGGCGGCGGTGGGGCCGGCGGGGCCGGCGGCGGCGGGGAGGGCGCCGCGGCCACCTCCACGGTCAGCGTCCGCACCGCGCTCGCGCCGGCCGCGTCGGTGACGGTCACGGTCACCAGGTAGCGGCCGGGGAGCGCGTAGGCGCGCGAGGGGGAGGCGCCCACGCCCACCGCCCCGTCCCCGAAGCTCCACGCGTAGGTGAGCGCCTCGCCCTCGGGGTCGCCCGCCGACGCGGCGAAGGCGACCGGCTGCCCGGTCACCGGCGCGCCGGGGGCGGCGGTCAGCGACTGGACGACCGGCGGCTGCCGCTGGTACTCGAAGGCCCCGAGGTCGGCCGTCGCGACCCCGTCGCCGGTGCCGTCGACCGCTCGCGGCCGGCCCAGCGCGTCGGTCGCGCCGGGCGCGGGCACCGGCGGGGTGAGCGCCTGATCGAGCAGGGCGCTCCCGGCGCGCGGGGTGTAGTCGCCGGTGGCGGCGCTGCGGAAGGGGTCGGCCGTCGCGGGCAGGTTGTCGCCGCGGATGCCCCCGCAGCCGGGCTCGACGTCGGCGAACGCCGACAGGGCGTTGCGCCGGGCGTCCAGGCTCGCCTCGGCCCCCGCGGCGTCGATGCTGCAGGCGAGGGAGGTGGAGTCGGCGCCGACGCGCACCACGCTGCCGGTCAGGGTCACCTCGCCGCGCCGGCCGGCCTGGCTCGCCCGGGCCTCCACGCCGGTCTGGTCGAGGCCGCCGCCGACCACGGTGACCCGGGTGGCGGTGATGGAGGCCGAGAGCGCGCCGCCGACGGGCCGGGCCACGATCCCCCCCGCCCCGGCGACCGTGCCGAGGTCCACCAGCGAGTCGCCGACCTCGGCCGCGCCGCCGTCGACCGAGACCCCGGTCCCGTAGCCGGCGATCCGCACGCGCCGCACGCCGAGCGGCGCGGCCGGGCTCCCGCCGCCGGCGACCGCGGTCCCGAGGGCCGCCGCCGTGCCGGTGATCACCGTGTCCTCGACCGAGCCGGCGTCGGTGCCCGGCGTGGCGGCGACCACCCCGGTGTCACCCTGCGCGGTCAGGATGCTCGAGCGGCGGAGCACCGAGCCCTGCCCGACCCGCACCGCGCTCGACCCCGTCACCGAGCCGGGCGAGGAGACCACGAGGTCCTCCCCGGCGGCCCCGCCGGTCAGCGTGAGGCCGTTCTCGCCGCCCGCCGCGTTCGCCGGGACGCGCACCTCCAGGTCGCCCACCAGGTGGGGGCCGCCCGCGAGCAGAAGGGTGTCGGCGCCCTGGACGCCCTCGAGGACGGTGGCCCCGGCGCCGGCGCCGCGGATCTCGAGCGCCGACGGGGCGTCGTAGGCGAAGCCCGGGCCGCCGACGGTCCCGGGCGGGAGGCGGACGAGGTCCGCGTCCGGGGTGAGCGCCGCGGCGTCCAGGGCCTCCTGGAGCGTCCCCACCGGGACCTCGCAGGCCTCGGGGGCCAGGCAGTACTCGGCGCCGGCCGCCGGCGACGCGGCCGCCCCGAGCGCGGCGAGGGCGGCGGCGAGCAGCAGGGGGCGGCGGCGCGTGGGCATCGAGGGACTCCGTGGTTTTCCCGGTCGCAGACCTGCGGGACGCTAGTCCGCGGCACCCCCCGGACCAAGGGAAAACGTCGTCGCGCTGCCGCTACTCGCCGCGGAACGCGGGGGGGCGGCGCTCGCGGAAAGCCCGCAGCCCCTCCTGGAGGTCCGCCGAGCCGAACGCGCGCCGGCGCCAGGCCTCGGCGGTGGTGATGGGGTCGGCGGTCTCCGGGTCGCCGGTCAGCGCCCGGATGACCGCGCGGGTGCCCTCGACCGCGATCGGCCCGTTGGCGGCCACCGCCCGGGCGGCGTCCAGCGCGGCCGGGAGCACCTGGTGGGCGTCGACCACGTGGTTCACCAGCCCGATGGCCAGGGCGCGGTCGGAATCGATCGGGCGGGCGGTCAGGAAGAGCTCGCTGGTGTGGGCGGGCCCGATGGCCCGCACGAACAGCCGGATGCCCTCGGCGGCGTAGATCCAGCCCAGGCGCGCCGGCGGCATCGCGAACCGCGCGCCGGGCCGGGTGATGCGCCAGTCGCACGCCATCGCGAGCTCCAGCGCGCCGCCGTAGGCGTTGCCGTTCAGCGCGCACACGACCGGCCGCGCGCACCGCTCGATGGCCCGGGCCGCCCGGCCCAGGCGCCGCTCGCCCTCCTGCACGCTCGCGGCGAGCGCCTCCATCGGCCGCGCCGAGAGGTCGACGCCCCCGGAGAAGTTCCGGTCGCCGGCGCCGGTCAGCACCACCGCG
>JALOLS010000094.1 GCA_025455865.1 Thermoleophilia bacterium | reverse complement strand
ATGAGCGTGATGGTGAAGTAGAAGCGGTCGGCGAGGATCGACGCGATCGGCCGGCGCATCCGCGCCCCCGGGGGGGCGGGCGGGCCCGGGATCTCAGCGGCAGTCGTGGCCGGCGGCGGAGGCGGCGGGGTCACGTGCTCCCTCGGCTGATGGGGCGATGCGTCACTCGGTGGGGTCCCCCTGCGTGGGTCGCGTCTCGTCCGGCCGGGCGACCCGGCCGCCGGCGTTCACCGGCGGCCGGGCATGCCATCGAGCGTCCCGCCGGGCCCCGGAGGGCCCGGCGGTGTCCACGTCGGGACGCTAGCCGAGCGTCGCGAGGTTGCGACGCGCGGCCTGGAGGACCGGGTTCGGCAGCGGAGCGAAGCCGAGGCCCGCCAGGCGGTTCTGCGCCGCCGGGCTGTAGGCGTAGGTCAGGAACTGGCGCACCTCGGCCAGCTGCGGCCCCTTGCCGGCCTGGGTGTAGTTGGAGTAGGCCAGGATCCAGGTCGTGCCGACGATCGGGTAGGCCCCCGGCGTCGGCGAGGCCGAGACGTCGATCGCCAGGTCGGGGCGGACGGTCCTGATGTTGCCCGCCGTCGAGATCGTCTTGACCGAGGGCAGCACGTACTCGACCTTGCGCTTGCCCTTGATGACGCGGCTCTGGCCCACGGCGACCACGTTCTTGGTCAGGCCCGAGGCGATGACGTCACCCAGGTCGACGTAGCCGATCGAGTTCTGGTTGCTCTTGACGCAGTTGCCCACGCCGGCGTTGCCCGGCTGCTTGATGACGTTCGGGGCGGTCCACGGCGGCGTCTGGGAGAAGTTCACCTTCTGCTTGAAGCTCGGGCTCACCTTGGTGAGGTACCGGGAGAAGGTGAAGCTGGTGCCCGAGCCGTCCGAGCGGACGCAGACGGTGATCGGGGAGTCGGGGAACCGCACGCCGCGGTTCTGGCGGGTGATCCTCGAGTCGTTCCACTTGGTGATGGTGCCGTCGAAGATCTGGCCGACGGTGTTCCCGTCCAGCTTCACCCGGTTCGCGTTGGCGATCCCGGGCACGTTGATCGGGACCGTGATGGCGCCGAGCAGCGTCGGGAAGTAGCGGACGGTCACGCCGCCGCGCTTCTGGGCGAGCTCGGCGTTCTGGGCGTCCGACAGCAGGGCGTCGGAGGCCCCGAAGTCGACCACGCCGTTGATGAAGTCGCGGATGCCGCCGGTCGAGCCCTTGGCGGTGTAGGAGCAGATCCCTGAGTCCCGGCACCAGGTCTCGTAGGCGATGCGCGGGAAGGTGGCGCCCGAGCCGGTCACGGTCGCCATCGCCGCCCCGGCGGCGGCAAGCGACACGCCGGCGACGGAGGCCGTCAGCGCGATGCGGAAGGTGCGGTTCACGTTCCGGTGTCTCCCTTTTCGGAGTCGTTCAGGAGGCGTTGGGGCTCGGGTGGGGCTCGGCCTCATGGCGCGGCCGGTCGAGCGCCGAACTTCGGTCGCGGCGATTCTGCTCAGGGGACCGTGAAGTTGCTGTGATCCGCCGCTTCGCGATCGTGAAGAGGTGGTGAACCGCATCCGCGGCGCGGTCACACTCCTGTCACAGGCCAGCGAATGACCTGCAAATCATCGCTTTTTCGGCTCCGTCGCACCGCTTCACACGCGGTTCACATCATGTTCACGCCGTGCGGCCGTGACCGCGGGGCGCCTTGGCTAACGTCATCGCGGGTATGGCCGCGACCGAGACGATCGACGCCCCGCCACGCCGCGTCCTGGTGGTCGAGGACGACGAGAGCACGAGCGAGGCCATCGCGTTCCACCTGGGCCGCGCCGGCCTGGAGCCGTCGGTCGCCCGGGACGGCCTGGCCGCGCTGACCGCGCTCAAGGGCGGCCTGCCCGACGTGCTGGTGCTCGACCTGATGCTCCCGCACCTGGACGGCTGGTACCTCATCCGCGAGGTCCGCCGCTGGGCGCCCCGGCTGCCGATCCTGGTCGTCACCGCCCGCACCAACGAGCACGACCGCGTCGAGGTGCTCGCCCTCGGGGCCGACGACGTCATGGCCAAGCCGTTCTCGATGCGCGAGCTGGTGGCCCGGGTCTCGGCGGCGATCCGCCGGGTGGATCTTGCGAGCGTCGAGGGCGACCGCGCCCCGGTCGTGGTGGGCGAGCTGGTGATCGACCCCGAGCGCCTGGCGGTCACCGTGTCCGGCCGCCCGGCCGGCCTCACCCCGCTCGAGCTCAAGCTGCTGTGGGTGCTCACCGAGCACCGCGGCCGCACGCTCACCCGCGACGAGATCTACCGGCTGGTGTGGGGGGGCGAGCGGGCCCACGGCGACCGCTCGGTGGACGTGCTGGTCCGCCGCCTGCGCCGCAAGGTCGACGAGGTCGGCGGCCGCTTCACCTACGTGCAGACCCAGCACGGGGTGGGCTACCGCGTGGAGGCCGTCCCCCGGACGTTCCCGGTCGCGCCGGCGCGGGCGCCCGTCAGGGAGCCGACAGGTCGCTGACGGCGGTGCGGTCGGGGGTGCATTCTGCGGCCCGGTCGTGGATGATGGGCGTCATTCGACCGGCCGCCGCCTCCCCCACACCGGCGGCCACCGGAGGCACGCCATGCCCGACCCCACGAAGGCCCCCCGGCCCGGCCCCGCCGACGACCCCCTCGGGACGTGGCTGCCCGTCGTGCTGATCGCGCTCGCGGTGCTGGTCAGCACCGCCCTCATCGTCGTCGTGGGCGCGTAGCCCGCGGCGGCGGGTCAGGCGGTCAGGCCTCCGCCTCGGCCCGCTCCGGCACCACCAGCACCGGGCGGGTCGCCTCCGCCGCGAGCTTCTGGGCGACCGACCCGAACAACGCGGTGCGCAGGCTGCTCTGCCCGCGGGCGGCCACGACGATGAGCCGCGCGTCCTCCTGGGCGGCCACGGCCTCGAGCACCTCCCAGGGCGACCCGTTCTCGACGATGCCGGTCGCCCCCTCGCCGGCCACGCCGAGCGCGCCCTCGATGATGGTCCCGGCGATCCGCTCGCGCTCGTCCGGCTGACCGGTGAGCGGGGCGTTGGTGGACCGGGCCCCGGCGTAGCGGATGGTCGCCTTGAGCCCCATCAGGGCGTGCACGACCACCAGGGGCGCACCGAGGTCCTCGGCCAGCCCCCGCGCGATCCGCACCGCCGCCAGGGCGTGATCGGACCCGTCCACCCCGCACACGATCGCACCGGCCACGCTGCCCCTCCCTCGCCGAAGACCCGGGCGCGCAGCGTAGCGAGCGCCGGTGGCGGATGGCCCACCCCCGGCCGCACCACCGCGGGGACCGTCGCCGCGTCCTTTCGCTCAGCGGCCGGCCCGCGAGGTGTGGACCCCGGCGTCACGCACCCGCTGCACGGCGAGCACCGCCACGTCGTCGCGCAGGCGGCCCTCGTCGAACCGGCGGGCGGCCTCGACCAGGCTCGCCAGCCGCACCTCGAGCGTCGAGCGCCACTCCTCGCGCAGCACCTTGCAGGCGCGGGGCACGCCGAAGAGCTCGGTGCCCCGCCGCGCCTCGGTCAGGCCGTCGGTGTAGAGCACCAGGGTCGACCCCTCGGGCAGCCACAGCTCGGTCACCGGCCAGCGGCCGTCGTCGAGCAGCCCGAGCACCGGGCCGCGGCCGTCCACCGCGATGAGCCCGGCGAAGTCGCGCTCGGCGAGGATGGGCCGGGGGTGGCCGGCGAGCGCCACGCGCACGCGCCCGTCGGGGCTGATCAGGGCGTGGCACATGCTTGCGAAGATCCCCTGCTGGCGCTCGCCCGGGCTCGCCACCTGGGCGTTCAGCACCTTGAGCACCCGGGCGGGGTCGGGGTCGACGTCGACGAGCGTCCGCCAGCCGAAGCGCAGCCGCGCGGCACGCGCGGCCGACTCCGCCCCGTGGCCGGCCACGTCGCCGACCATCACGGCCAGGCGCCCGTCGGGGAGCATGCGCGCGTCGTAGAAGTCCCCGCCGATGACCAGGCCGGGCACGGCGGGCAGGTAGCGCGCGGCCAGGCGCAGGCCCGGGGCCACCGGCAGCCGGTCGGGCAGCAGGCCCTGCGCGACGGTCTGCCACAGGCGCTCGTCGCCGCGGCGGACCTCCTCGCGCCGGGCCGACTCGACCGCCGCGCCCCGCTGGGCGACCACCTCGCCCTGCATGACGTTGAAGGCACGCACGAGCTGCGCGAGCTCCCGCACCGCCTCGCGGCTCTCGGGCACGTCCTCGCCCATCTGGCCGCCGCTCATGCGCCGCACACCGCCGGCCAGGGCGTTGACCGGGTCGCCCACCCGCCACCACAGCGACCGGCTCGCCCAGCCCACCGCGAGCAGGGTGAGCAGGGCCGCGGCGGAGATCGCGAGCAGCGTGAGGGTCCGGCGGCGGTCGGCGCTCGCGAGGGAGTCGCGCCGGACCTGGTCGACCTCGTCCAGGAGCGCGGCCTGCTCGGCCCGCATGGCATCGAGCCGCGCCTTGGCGATGCCCTGGTTCACCCGCTGCACGGCCTCGCCCACCCGCCCGGACTGGCGCAGGTCCACCAGGGTGGCGGCCTCGTCGAACCAGAGGCGGGCGGTGCGGTCCACCGCGCCCACCTCGTCCTCCAGGCCGGCGTCGCGGCCGGCGAGGGCGCGCAGGCCGGCGATCGAGCGCGGATAGGAGGCCCGCGCCTCCAGATAGGGGCGCAGGTAGGAGCGCCGGCCGGTCAGCGTGAAGCCCGACACCCCGGTCTCGGCGTTCAGCAGGTCGACCAGGATGCGGTCGGCGGCCGACTCGCGGGCGACCGCGGCCACCTGGTCGTCGCGGTACTTGTTGGTGACCGTGATCGTGCCCCAGATCCCGGCGACCACGAGCACCGTCATGGCGGCGGCCACGCCGAGCACCAGCCGCACGAGCAGGCCGCGCAGGGACCCGGTGCCGCGGCCGAGCAGCACGGCGACGGGGCCGCGCCGCTCGGGGTCCCTCACGGCGCGGTTCAGCGCCTCGTCCCTACTTCGGCGGGCCCTCGGCCACCAACCGCTGGATCGCGCCGAACTGCTCCGGGCGGCCGATGATGACCAGGGTGTCGCCGGCCTGGACCACCTCGTCGGGGTGCGGCATGGCCATGGCGCCACCCTTGCGCAGGATCGCGATCACGCTGGAGCCGGTGGTCGAGCGGATGCGGCAGGTGGCCACGGTGAGGCCCACGAGCGGGCTGGTGGCGGGCACGTCGATCCACTCGATGGCCAGGTCCTCGAGCGCGACCTCCAGGTCGCGCACCAGCTCCGGCCGGTAGAGCACGCCCGACAGGATCGACCCGAGCTGGCGGGCCTCCTCGTCGTTCAGGACCAGCACGTCCTGCTCGTCCTCGTCCTCCGGCTCGCGGTGGTAGATCTCCCGGCGCCCGTCCAGGTGCAGGACGGCGCACACGCTGTCGCCCCGATGGGTGCGCATCGTGAACTTCTTGCCCACCCCGGGCAGGCGGGTCTCACGCACCTCGACCATCGATCAGGCCCCTCCTTCGCCGGGCGCCGCCCCCCGTGCCGGCCGGCGTGGGAACACCGTCCGCCCCAGGCGCTTGGACTCACGCATCAATAGCACCCCGGCGGCCGCGGTGAAGAGGACCACCATTCCGGCGAAGGCGCCGATGCGCTCGCGGAACGCCGGATCGAGCGCCACCCCGGCCGCCGCGAGCTGGGCCAGGATGATCGTGAACTCGCCGCGGGCGATCAGGGTGAGCCCGGTGGTGAGGCTCTGGCGCCGGCTGAAGCCGGTCAGGCGCCCGGCGATCCAGCCCCCGATCACCTTGCCCGCGAGCGCGACCGGGATGGCGAGCGCGAGCCACCAGCCCACCAGGTCGACGTCGCCCAGGTCGATCTGCAGGCCGAAGGCGAAGAAGAAGATGGCCGCGGCGAAGTCGCGCAGGCCCAGGAGCTGCTCCTCCATCTGGTCGCGCACCTCCGAGCCCGAGAGCAGGATGCCCGCGAGCAGGGCCCCGACGGCCTCCGAGAGGCCGGCGTGCTCGGCCAGCGCGCCGGCCCCGATCACCACCGCCAGCGTGGCCAGCAGGAGCTGCTCGCGGCCGAGGCGCGGGGTCACGCGGTCGACCAGGTGGTGGGCGTAGCGGCTCGCCAGCAGGAACGCGCCGACGAACCCGATCACGATGAGCGAGGTGACGCTGATCTCGAGCGCCCCCACCCCCGCTCCGGCGGTGAGCGCGACCATCACCCCCAGGAAGAGCGCGATGGCCAGGTCCTCGAACACCAGGATGCCGAGCACCAGGTCGGTTTCGTCGTCGGCCAGGCGCCGCAGGTCGAACAGCGCCTGGGTGATGATGCCGCTGGAGGAGATGTAGAGCAGGCCGGCGATGAGCACGGCCTCGGCGCTCGGGCCGACCAGCAGCAGTCCCACCGCCAGGCCCGCCCCGGCGTTGATGACCAGGTCGATCAGGCCGCCCACCACCACCAGCCGCCGCGCCTGGGTCAGGCGCTCCAGCGAGAACTCCAGCCCCAGGAAGAACAGCAGGAGCAGGATCCCGAGCTTGGCCAGGATGTCCACCGCCGGGCCGGGCGAGATGAACTCGGGGAAGGGCTCGCTCGGGCCGAGCACGATCCCGGCGGCGATGTAGATGGGGATCCCCGACAGCCCCAGCCGCCCCGCGACGAGCGCCGCGAGGGCCAGGGCGACCAGGATGAGGGCGAGGTCCTCGAGCCCGAGCAGGGCGGGGACCTACCCGTCCGTGGCGCTGCCCACGACCTCCGCGATGGAGCGGGCGCCCTCCGCGCGCAGGCGGTCGAGCAGGCCGGCGGCGATGTCGTGGGCCACGAGCGGCCCCCGGTAGACCAGCGCCGTCCAGACCTCGATGAGGGCGGCGCCGGCGGTGATCTTCTCCCAGGCGTCGTCGGCGTCCATGATGCCGCCCACCCCCACGATCACCAGGCGGCCCTCGGCGCGCTTGGCGACCCGCCGCACCAGCGCGGTGGCGCGGGCGCGGATGGGGGCGCCGGACAGCCCGCCCCCCTGGCCGGCGAGCTCGGCGGGGGCGCGCAGGCCGGCGCGGTCGGTGGTGGTGTTGGCGACCACCATCCCGGCCAGGCCGAGCTCCAGGGCGAGGTCGACGGCGTCGTCGACCAGGTCGTCCCCCAGGTCGGGGGCGAGCTTGACCAGCATGGGGATCGGCCGCTCGGGGGCCATCGCGCGGTCGGCGTCGATCAGCGCCTTCAGGATGCCGGCCAGGCGGTCGCGGTCCTGCAGGCGGCGCAGGCCCGGGGTGTTCGGCGAGCTGACGTTCACCACCACGAAGTCCGCGTGGGGGCGAAGCAGCCGGAACGACTCGGCGTAGTCGCTCGCCGCGCGCTCGAGATCGGCCACCTTGGACTTGCCGATGTTCACCCCGACCGGGATGTCCACCCCGCCGCCGTCACGCATGCGCCCGAGCCGCGCGGCGGTGCGCTGCGCCCCGTCGTTGTTGAAGCCCATGCGGTTGATGAGCGCCTCGTCCTCGGGCAGGCGGAACAGGCGCGGCTTGGGGTTGCCGTCCTGGGGCCAGGCGGTGACCGTGCCGACCTCGCAGAAGCCGAACCCCAGGCGCGCCCACCCGGGCACGGCCACCGCGTACTTGTCATACCCCGCCCCGAGGCCCACCGGGTTCGGGAAGCGCAGGCCCATGAGCTCCTGCTCCAGGCGCACGTCGCGCACCTTGAGCCAGCCGGCGGCGGGCACCAGCGCGGCGCTGGTGGCCGAGAGGCTCTTCAGGGCCAGCTCGTGCGCACGCTCGGGGTCGAGCTTGAAGAGCAGCGGCCGCGCGAGCCGCATGGGCAGGTCGCGGATCAGGCGCCCGCCAGCCGGTCGGCCTCGGCGGCGAGCGCGAGGTCCTTGGCGGTGACGCCGCCCTCGGAGTGGGTGGCGAGCGTCACGGTGACGCGGTTCCACGAGATCGCGAGGTCCGGGTGGTGGTCGGCCGCCTCGGCCGCCTCGGCCAGGCGGTTCACGAAGCCCACCGAGCCCATGAAGCCGCCCTCGAAGGTGAAGACCTTGACGATGGCCCCGCCCTCACCCGCCCATCCGGGCAGCGAGGCCAGGCCCGCCGCCAGCTCGTCCGCGCTCAGGACCGCCATGTGCAGAACCCCCTCGTCGCTCACCCACCGACAACCTAGACGACCGGCGGCAGACGCTCATCATGGGCCGCATCCGGTGACGGATGGCAGCATGCCGCCATCACAAGGACCCGGGGGGGCGAGATGGGGCATGGGGCGCGGTTCGCGGCGGCCGCGGTGGCGGCCGCGGCGCTCGGGGGGCTGGCGGCGACGGGGCTCGCGGCGCCGACCGCGGGGAGCCTCGACACCACGTTCGGGACGGCGGGGACGACCATCGCCGCCGTGCCCGGGGTCCAGGCGTTCGTGTCCGGCGCCGGGGCCGACCCGCAGGGGCGCATCCTGGTCGGCGGCCTGGCGATCACCGGGAGCGGCGCCTCGTTCAGCCCACTCGGCGCGCGCTTCACCGCCCAGGGCGCCCTGGACCCCACGTACGGCACGGGGGGCACCGTGGTGGTGCCGGGGCCAGAGCTCAGCGTGAACGCGGCCACGGTGGCGCCCGACGGGTCGCTGCTGGTCGGGGGCACGGCCCGCACCGGATCCTCCGGCCTGCTCACCCGCATCACCACCGCCGGGGCGCCCGACCCCACCTTCGGGGGCGGGGGCACCATCTCGCTGCCCCAGGGCGTCGGGGCGATCGCCGTGCAGCCCAACCTGAGCGTGCTGGTGAGCGGCGGCGGCAAGGTCACGCGGCTCACCCCCTCCGGCGCCCCCGACCCCACCTTCGGCGTGGGCGGGACCAGCGCGGCCACCGGCGTCGGCGGGAGCGCCCTGGCCGTCGACCCGCAGGGGCGCATCCTGGTGGCCGGAAGCTCCACGAGCGGCGGCGGCTACTGGATGGCGGTCACCCGGCTGCTCCCGAGCGGCGCGGTCGACCCGGCCTTCGGCGGCGGCAAGCCGGTGCTCGTGCAGCCCGGCTGCGGCCAGGGGGCGGGCCCGGCGGTGCGGCAGATCCTGGTGCAGCCGAACGGCGCCATCGTCCTGGCCGGGAACACCGCGATCGGGAACATCGAGAGCGACGGGTCCTCCCCGGCCTACGGCTACATCGGCCTCGCCCGGTTCACCGGGAGCGGCGCCCGCGACGGGAGCTTCGGGCGGAGCGGGGTGGTGCTCCTGCGCTTCGGGACCATGGCGGGTCAGCCCTCGGGCGTCGCCGCCGACGGCGCCGTGCTCCTTCCCACCGGGCAGGTGGTGGTGTCCGGGCCGCAGGGGATCGTGCGCACCACCCCCGCCGGGGTGCTCGACACCACGTTCGGCCAGGGCGGCATCGCGCCGTCGAGCTTCGCGGGCCTGAGCCCGTTCGACCAGCCGCCGTTCCTGCCGGTGTTCCAGCCCTCCACCGGGCGGCTGGTGCTGGCCTCCCAGCAGGAGGCCTACGGCGGCGCCGGCGAGCCCGACCCCTCCTCCCTCGCGCTCGCGGGGATGCTGATGAGCCCGCCCGGCGCAAGCCCGGCGCTCAACGCCACCCCGCCCGGCGCCCCGCGGTCGGTCAAGGCGAGCACGGTCAAGAAGAGCGGTAAGTGGTACATCAAGCTCACCTGGACCAAGCCCTCGAGCGCCGGCGGCACCCCGGTGCGCGGCTACGTCCCCTCCTTCCGCGTCTCGGGCAAGGGCGCCTACGTGCCGGCCTGCGCCCAGGGCACCTCGTGGCAGAGCCCCGCGGTGAAGGCCGGGACCACCTACCAGTTGCGCATCCAGGCGGCCAACGACCTGGCCCTCGGGTCGTCGGCGTCGGTGGTGAGCATCAAGGTGCCGACCTCCTGATCCCCGCGCCGGGGCCCGCTCCCCTGGGAGGGGCCCCGGCGTTGGCGTTCTACGGAGTCAGGCAGGCCTTGATCGAGCCCTCGGCCCGGGTGGCCATGGCCTGGTAGCCGGCCGGCGCGTCGGCCAGGGCCAGGTCGTGGGTGAAGACCGGCGAGGGGTCCAGCCGCCCGTGGGCGAGCAGCGGCCAGAGCACCGGGGCGTAGGCGTGGGTGGGCGCCACCCCGCCGCGGATGGTCACGTTGCGCATGAAGGCCACGTCCCAGGGCACCTGCGGCGCGCCCAGGAAGACCTCCATGCCCACCCAGCTCACCGTTCCGTAGGGGCGCACGTCGCGGACCGCCTGGCGATCGAGTCGGCGCTGGAGACCGCGTCGACCACCGCCTCGGGCCCCTGCCCGTCGGTGAGCTCGGCCAGCAGCGCCCCGGCCCGCTCGGCGCCGTCCTCGCCCGTGGTGTTCACCGTATGGGTCGCCCCGAGGCGCTCGCCCACGCCCATGCGGTCGTCGTGGTGGCCGGCCAGCACCACGTTGGCCGCGCCGAACAGGCCGGCCACGTGGCAGGCCAGCAGCCCCACCGCCCCGTCGCCCACCACCATCACGGTGTTCCCGGGCCGGATGCCGGCGCCGGCCACCGCGTGGTAGGCCGTCCCGAGCACGTCGGCCACCGGGAGGGTCGTGGTGTCGTGCTCATCGGCGGCCAGCGGCTCGGGCACCAGGTCCAGGCTCCCGTCGGCCATCGGCACCCGCACCATCTCCGACTGGCCGCCCTGCACGTCGCCCCCGGCCGACCAGAACGCCTGGAAGCCGTAGCAGCCCCCGCTCGTGCACGAGGTGTAGTGGCCCAGGTGGCACTCGGCGCAGCGCCCGCAGGAGAACCAGAACGGCGAGACGACCTTGTCGCCCACCTTCACCCGGCGCACCTCGGACCCCACCGCCTCGACCACCCCGACGAACTCGTGCCCCAGGCGGCACCCGGGGCTGAACCCGAAGGCGTCGCCGTGGTTGTAGATGTGCATGTCCGAGCCGCAGATCCCGGCCTTGGTCACCCGCACGATCGCGTCGGTCGGCTCGAGGATCGACGGGTCGGGCACCGTCTCGACGCTCACCTGACCGGGGGCGTTGTAGACCAGTCCGCGCACGCTTTTAATCCCAAGGTCCTGGGTTCGAATCCCAGACGGCCCATGTCGTGCGGTCACAGGCAGGGCGGTCTCTCGGCGCGGCGACCGGGCGCGCTCCGCAGGGCGGTCACGGCCCTGCGGAGCCGCCCCGGCTGAGGGCTGACCCGCAGCCCAACCGGGGTTAGGCTGGGCCTGGCGGGACCGGTCGACCGATGGGGGGGCACCATGAAGGCAGTCCGGCTCCACGAGTACGGGCGCCGCCCGGTCGTCGAGGACGTCCCCGAGCCGGAGGTGACCGGGCCGCTCGACGTGGTGGTCCGCATCGGCGGCGCGGGCCTGTGCCGCACCGACCTGCACATCGTCGAGGGGCAGTGGCGCGAGAAGAGCGGCGTCACCCTGCCCTACACCCTCGGGCACGAGAACGCGGGATGGGTGCACGCGGTGGGGCCGGCGGTGTCCAACGTCGCGGTGGGCGATGCCGTGATCGTGCACCCGCTGGTGACCTGCGGGCTGTGCCGCGCGTGCCGGGCCGGGGACGACATGCACTGCGCGGCCGGGCAGTTCCCGGGCATCGGGGTGGACGGGGGCTTCGCCGAGCTGCTCAAGACCAACGCGCGGGCGGTGGTCCGCCTGCCCGAGGGCGTGGAGCCCGAGCACGTGGCCGCCCACGCCGACGCCGGGCTCACCGCCTACCACGCGGTGAAGAAGGCAGTCGGCGTGCTGTATCCGGGGACGGTCGCGGTGGTCATCGGCGCCGGCGGCCTCGGTCACATCGGCATCCAGTCCCTGCGGGTGCTCACCGCGGCCGAGATCGTGGTGGTGGACCGCTCGCCCGAGGCGCTCGAACTGGCGCGCGAGTGCGGGGCGCACCACACGGTCGTCGCCGACGGCACCCAGGTCGCCCGGGTGAGGGAGATCACCGGCGGCCACGGCGCCGAGGCGATCCTCGACTTCGTCGGCGAGGGCGGCGCGATCGAGGACGGCATCGCCATGCTCCGGCGCGCCGGGAGCTACTTCGTGATCGGCTACGGCGGGGTCATCAGCGTGCCGGCCATCGACGTCATCTCGACCGAGATCAACTTCGTGGGGAACCTCGTCGGCACCTACAACGACCTGGCCGAGCTGATGACGCTCCAGCGCCGCGGAGAGGTGACCCTGCACACGAGCCGCTACCCGCTGGAGGCGGTCAACGACGCGATGGACGACCTGGAGCACGGCCGGCTCCACGGGCGGGGCATCCTGGTCCCGTAGGCCCCCGCGGGAAGGTTGCCCCGGCCCGATCGTGTTACGCCACGAAGCGGCATTGGACTGCGGGATCTGACAGGGTTCCCCGCAATTCGCAGCGGCGGTTTCCCGGCCTCGCGCGACGCCACCTGTCTCTCCTGCCCCGAGGAGCCCCGCGCATGCGCCTACGCCGCACCCTCGTCCTGCTGTTCGCGCTCGCCATGGCCGCCCTCGGGGCGTCGGCGACGTCCGCGTCGGCGGCCATCGAGATCCTGGACCGGGGCATCCAGCCCACTCCGCCCATCGTGGGCCAGCGCGCGACGCTGACCGTGGACGTGACGGTGGGCCAGGCGCCGTTCATCGCCGAGTTCCAGTGCTGCAACGTCTTCACCAACAACTCGACGCCGCAGCAGTCGCTCGTGCTCGACGAGACCAACCCGCTCACGCAGTCGGTGGGCCCCACGCGGCTGACCTTCACCTTCGACCCGGGCGCGGTGAACAACCCCGACCGCATCATCACGGTGCGGATCGCCGACTCGACCGGCGCGCTGAAGACCCTGGACATCCCGTTCCAGTCGGCGATCACCCCCCCGCCGCCCCGGCCCGAGCCGCCGCGGATCCTCGACGACAGCGGGGTCCCCGGAGCCGAGCCCACCGGCGTGTGCGTGAAGGCGGTGGAGCTCGACTCGGTCGTCAAGGTCCAGACGCAGGGCGGAGGCTGCTGGGAGCAGCGCCAGCAGCTCGCGCGCGCCGGCGCCTACGGCGGCGTGGCCGTGCAGCCCAGCGAGACCTTCTACGAGACCACCGACCGGTTCACCCTGAACGGGATCCCGTTCCCGGCGGCGCCGGCGGGCTCGCGGTACGTCCTGGTCCAGCGCCGCGGCAAGGGACCGCTGCTCGGCATCAACCGCTCGATCACGGTCAGGCTCGGGCCGCTCACGATCATCAACCGGCCCATCCTGTTCGAGCTGCCCTTCGGGACCTCGGTCGGCGGGGGCCGGATCGAGGGGGTGCTGCCGGCCTTCGGGATCCCCGCCGGCGTGCTCGGCGGCCTGCCCGTCGGCGGCTCGGTGACCCCCGTGCTCCGCCGGGAGGGGTCGCGGTACTCGGCCCGGTTCCCGGTGCAGGTGACCCTGCCCGCGGTGATCACGCCGTCGCCGGGCACGATCGGCTCGGTCACCGGCACCACCGAGATCACCACCGATGAGACGCGCGGCGTGAGCCTCGACGGCGGCAAGATCGAGGTCCAGAACGTCGCGATCCGCAAGCTCGGGATCGAGCGGCTGTGCTTCTCGTACCTGTCGGCCGGGGTCAGCTCGGCGTTCGCCGCGTGCGAGCCGCCGTCGCTGAACGGCGCCCCGGTGTTCAGCTGCCGCCCGCCGGGCCGCAGCCAGGAGCGCTTCGACGGCTCGCTGGTGATCGTGCTGCCCACCTCGAGCCAGACCAAGCTCGGCGCCTACGCCGGCGTCTTCGGCGGCCAGTTCTCCTACGCCGGCGCCTTCATCGACAACGCCGCCATCCCGATCGTGCAGGGCATCGAGCTGCAGCGCTTCGGGTTCGGGGTGTGCGTGAACCCGCTGATCCTGCGCGGTGACGGCGGGCTGTCGCTCGGCCGGGGCGCCATCCGCGGCGACGTCTCGGTGCTGTACCAGGAGACCACCCCCGGCTTCTTCGTCGAGGCCCAGGGCTTCCTCAGCCTGGGCATCCCCAACACCAACGAGAGCATCCCGGTCGGCAACGGCCGCGTGAAGGTCTTCAGCACCGGCCGGGTGGAGGCCGGCCTGGCCGCCAAGATCAACGTCGGGGGCGGGTTCCTGACGGTGGAGGGGGCGGTCAACGGCATCATCGTCCCGCGCCCGGTCTTCCGCTACCAGGTCGACGGCAGCGTCAACGCCTGCATCGGCAGCGGCTTCATCTGCGCCGGCGCGCAGGGGGTCGTGTCGAACGTCGGCATCAGCGGCTGCGGCCGGCTCGGCCGCATCTCCTACAGCGGGTTCTTCCGCTTCCGGGACAAGTTCCAGGAGCACGGCTTCGGCTGCGGCTTCGCCGACCGGGCCCGCATCTTCCCCCGGGCCGGCACCGCCCGCGAGAACGCCGTGGGCACGGTCACCTTCCCCGTCGAGCGGGGCGAGCGCCAGTACGTCGCCCACGTGAAGGGTGAGGGCGCGCCGCCCAAGATCCGCGTGACCAGCCCGAGCGGCCGGGTCTTCGAGTCCGGCCCCAACCCGGGGACCACCGACGGCTCGACGTTCATCATCGTGGAGAACCCCCAGAGCAACGAGACCTCGATCTTCCTGGCCGAGGACGCCGCCCCGGGCGACTGGAAGGTCGAGGCCCTCCCGGGCAGCGCCCCGCTCTCCGGCGAGGCCTCGTTCCAGGACACCCAGGAGCGGCCGACGGTGGTGGCCGGCACGGTCGGCACCGAGCGCGGCAAGCGGGTGGCCAACCTGCGCTACGGCCTGGCCCCCGGCCAGACCGTGACCCTGGATGTGATCGGCAACGGCTACCAGCAGACGATCGCCGAGCGCCTGACCGGCACCCCCTGCCCGCGCGGCGTGACCGCCCCGGGCCGCACCGCCGCCACCTCGCGCTGCGCGACCGTCCGCTTCACGCCGACGTTCGGCTACGCCGGCGCCCGCCGCCTGCAGGCGACCGTCCTGGACGCCGAGGGCGCCGTGGTCGACATCATCCAGGTCGCCCGCTTCACCGCGCCGAGCCCGGCGGTGCCCACCCTGCCGCCCGACATCCGGGTGGTGCGGCGGGGCACCGACGTGATCACCGTCTGGGGCCGCTCGACGGGCAACGTGCAGCGCTACGGCGCCTACGCGGTGCTCTCGGACGGGCGGCGGCTCGGCTTCACCGGGCCCGAGTCGTGCCTGGCCTGGCGCATCAGCAACGTCGCCCGCACCACCCGCGTGCAGTTCCGGGTGCAGGCCGGCCGGCAGGACCTGGCCTTCGGCCGGGCGGGCCAGGTGACCCTCGCGAGCCGTGCGGCCTACGCCGGGCCGCGGGCGCTGCGCACGGCCCGGGTGCCGCGCGCGTGTGAGTCCACCATCACCCCCTGAGGCGAGGGGCGGCGGCGCGCCCGCCCCCTGAGCGACCACCGGAATGGCGGTCGCTCAGGGGGTCCGGTGCGCCGGCCGGCGGGAAAACGTCAGGGGTCGACCCTGATGCGACGGCACCGGGCGGCGGGGGAGTATCGCCCGGTGCCGCTGCCCCGTCCCCACCCCGTGAGGCGCACCGCGTCGTTGCTGGCTGCGGCCGCGCTCGGTCTCGTCGCCGGGCCGGCCACCGCCGCCGAGACCCCGGCGGACTTCGTCGACTGGACCTCACAGACCTCGTCGAGCGTCACCGGCACGCTCCGGGGCTCGGCGGTCACCGTGACCGGGAACGTCCAGTCCGGCACGGTCACCGACGGCACGTCGACCGACTTCGACCGGCCTGAGTTCACCCCGCGGTTGCCGCTGAGCGACCGGATCATCATCGGCACCGGCCAGACCGGGGTCCTCACCTTCGCGACGCCGGCGACCGACCCCGTCATCCACGTGGCCGGGCTCGGCGGGGCGGCCATCACCGGCACCCTGCGGTTCCCCCTCGGGACGACGATCACCAAGGTGAGCGGCACCATCACGGTCTCGGGCCGCGAGGTGACCGGGGCCAGCGGAGCGGTCAGGTACGGCACGTTCCGGCTGAACGGGACGCGCACGTCGGCCACGTGGGATGCCCTCTGCTTCCCCGACGACCCCAACTCGGCCTGTGGCTTCGCCCATTCGATGCAGGTCGGCGTGGCCGCCCCGCCGCCCCCGGTCACCCCCCCGCCACCGCCGCCGGTCGACCCCGGAACCCCCCCGCCCCCGCCCCCGCCGCCGCCGCCTCCGCCGCCCCCACCGCC
>JALOLS010000093.1 GCA_025455865.1 Thermoleophilia bacterium | reverse complement strand
AGCAGATCGGTGACCTCGGGGACGTCGCATGTACTGGTGGTACATGTGATCCCGAGGGTGCCGAGGTGCGCCGCGATGCAGCCGACGGGTGGCGGGTCGACGCTGTGGACAGGCCCCTAACCGCACGGGGGGTCTTTCCTAGCCGAAGGTCTGGTTCCGGGAGGCCGTCGCCGCCCGTTTCGGGGCGGGTGCAGGTGATTCGGAAAAACCGCAATCCATCCTGCGGACTTCCCGAAACCTTCACGCGGCTTTAACGTGGCGCCCGATGAGGACGGGGCCACCAACGCGCCGAGTGGCCGCCGCGCTCGCCGTCGCCCTGCTCGGGATCCTCCCGGGGGCGGCGTCTGCGGTGGAGCCGGTGGTGATGCTGGACCAGAACCGCGGGCTGACCATGCCCGCGGGCCTCGCCGTGGACGCGCTCGGCGCCGTGTGGACGGCCGACGAGGGGACCGGGATCTGCCGCGTGATCCCCGAGGGGGGCCCGGGGCTCCCGGGCAGCCTCGACACCGGCGGGGCCACCTGCTTCGACCCGTTCCCGCTCGAGCCCCCCGCGGGGATGCCGGCCGTCGCGATCGGCCCGGTCTTCGTGCCCGGCGCCGCGCCCGGCACCGGTGCGATGTACGTGGCCGACGGCGCGAGCAACTCCGACGCGGCCCTGTACCGCATCCCGTGGCAGAACGGGGCGCTCGACCCGGGCAACTCGCGCGTGGTGCTGACGCTGCCCGGCGACCGGGCGGTGGCGCTCACCGCCGACCTGACCGGCCCCGTGCCGGCGCTCTACCTGGCGACCAAGGAGCGGCCGCAGATCCAGCGGATCACCCTGGCCGACTGCGAGAACGGGCTCTGCTCGGGCGTCGATGTCGGGACGCCGGTGGGCGAGGTCGCGGCCCTCGCCATCCTCGACGGCGACATCTACATCGCCGAGCCCCTCCTCGGGGTGACCCGGATCGACGACCCCCAGCCCATCGTGGGCGGGGCGGCCGAGGTGGTCCTGCCCGGCGACCCGAGCGCGGTGGCCGCCGACCCCGCCAGCGGGCGGGTCTACGCCGCGATGGTCGACCCGCTCGCGACCGACGACGTCGTCGCGTTCGTGCCCGCGACCGGGGAGACCAGCGACTACGTGCCGCCGGTCCCCGGGGTCGGCCTGCAGGGCGTCACCGCCATGACCGTGCGGGGCGGCGAGCTGTACCTCGGCGACGACACCCAGGCGGCGGCCGGGCCCGACGTCACCGGGGGCTTCGGCCGGGTGGTCCGGATGCCCTTCGCCCCGCTCGACCTCCCCCGCGCGACGGTGACGGTGTCGCCGCCGGCCCTGGGGAACCGGCGGACGGTGACCTTCGCGGCGGCGACCGACCCGGCGGCCGACCTGGAGTGCCGCATCGACCCGCCGGCCGACCTCGGGGCCGCGTGGGCCCCCTGCGGCGGCCCGGGGACCGGCCAGGTGGAGTACCGGGACCTCGCCGACGGCCCCCACGTGTTCGAGGTCCGCGCCCGCAGCGCATCGGGCACCGGGCCGCGCACGCAGGTGACCTTCGCCATCGACAGCCGGGCGCCGCTCGCCCGCGTGGACGACGGCCCCGCGTCGCTGGTCGCCGGCGGCGACGCCGTCTTCCGCCTGAGCGCCGACGAGCCGGGCGCCGAGCTCCAGTGCCGCCTGAACGGCGGCCTCTGGTCGCCGTGCGGCGCCGAGCTGGTGCTGCGGGGGCTGGGCGAGGCACGGCACGAGCTCGAGGTCCGGGCGACCGATCTCGCGGGGAACGTCGGCCCGGCCGCCGCCGCCGTCTTCACGGTGGGCACGCCGGCGCCTCCGCCGGTGCCCACCCAGGTCGTCGCGGCGGTGTCCGACGCCGGCCCGCGCCCGCCCCGGGTGGTCCGCGAGCGCGGCGACCTCCCCCTGCGCCCCCGCGGGGTCCTGCGCGGGCAGCGCATGCAGGTGTTCCTGAACGTGCCGCGCTCGGCCCGGGTCGTCCGCTTCTCGGTGACCATGGTGCGCGGTGGCCGCCCGGTGCACCGTGCCGCCTTCCGCTCGCTCCAGGACGGCCCCGGCCGCTTCACCTTCCGCGTGCGTCCGTGGGTCGCCCGCGCCATCGCCGCCCGCAGCATGCGGATCGGGGTCCGCCTGGGCCGCGGCCTGGTCCCGACCGGGCGCACCGTCTCCGTGCCGGTCCGGGTCGCGGTGCCGCCCCCCGGGGCGCGCCGGTGACCGTCGGCGCCCGCGTCCCCGGCCGCACCCGCGGACCCCGCGTCCTCACGGCGATGGTCGCCGGCGTCGCGGTGCTCGCCCTCGGCGGCGCCGGCGTCGCCGCCCTGTCGATGGGCGGGGGCGGGGGCGCCGCGCCCGCGACCCCGCCGCCGGCCGGCCCGGCCGCCCTCGGCGACGCGGTCCCCACCTCGTTCGGCTTCGTGTCCGCCGACACCGTCGAGCGGGTGAAGGGGGTCGGCGCCCGCCAGCTCGCGGGGATGACCCACGGCATCAACAACCTGGTCCCGGCCGGCAGCACGCAGCTCCAGGTCGGGGTCACCATCACCAACGCCCGGAGCGCCGAGCACGCCTACACGCCGGCGTGGTTCGCGATCGAGACCGCCGGCCGGCGCACCCCGGTGCGGCCCACGGCCGGGAGCATCCGGGCCGGCGTCCTGCAGCCCGACGCCGCCATCGAGGGCTCCCTGGTGTTCGTGGTCCCGGCCCGCGGCCAGCGGGCGGTGCTGGTCGTCGACGACCCCGCCGGCGCCCCCGTCCGCATCGACCTCGGCCGCGTCGACCGGGCCGCCGCCCCGGCCCACCAGGGCCACGTCCCCGGAGCCCGCCCGTGACCGACCGCATCGTGCAGCACCTCGCCCGCCGCCGGCCCGAGGCGCTCGCCCGGCCGTCGGCGGTGGCGCTGCTCGCGGTGCTGCTGAGCGGCGCGCTCGCCGCCTGGGCGTGGCTGCTCGCGCGGGGCGGCGACGCCGCGCTCACCTGGGCCGCGGCCGCGCGCCTCGCGGTCGTCGCGCTGCCGGTCATGGCCGTCGCGGCGTGGATGGGCATCGTCGCCGCCCGCCGGGCCATCCGCCTGGCCGGCGCCGCCGACCGCCCGCGCCTGGCCGTGGCGGTCACCGCCACCTGGGTGGCCCTGGCCGCGTCCGCCGGTCAGGCCCTCGTGCTCCTGGCCGCGCCGCCGGTGCTCGGCATGCCGCGGGACGCGGCCGTCGCCCCGGTGCTCGCGCTGGTGCGCGACCTGCTGGCCGCCCTCCCGGTGGCCCTCGTGGTCGCCGGCCTGGCCTGCCTGCGCATGTCGCGGCCGTGGGAGGCGCCGGACCCCGCGCGCTGGCGCGCGCCCGGCAGCCGCGCCGGCCGCATGGCCCTGAGCGCGGGCCTCGCGCTCGCGGTGATCGCCCCGGTGGTCCTCGTGGCCCAGGGCGGCGCCCAGCGCGCGCAGGCCGCCGGGCCGTCGGTCTGCCCGGCCGGCGCCGCCCTCACGACCTTCCAGGTCGCGGCGATCGACGTGGAGATCCCGTTGAACCGCATGGGCGACGTCGACCGCAGCGGGAAGATGTACGTGCTGGAGTCGCGCCGCGGCGAGGTCGCCGCGGCCGAGAGCGCGCCGGTCTCGCTGGGGCAGAACGGCGGCGACGTGATCCAGCCCCTGGTCATCCGCGCCAACGTGGGCGAGTGCGTCCAGGTGACCTTCACCAACCGCCTGACCTCCACGAGCGACCCGGTCGGCATGCACGTCGACGGCCTCGCCTACCACGTGGACTCCTCCGGCGACGCCGTCGGCCAGAACCCCGGGAGCGCGGCCACCCAGGGTCAGACGGTGACCTACACCTGGCACATCCCCGACGACCCCTCGCTGGAGGGCGCCCACTACATCCGCCCGGGTCCCGGCAACCGCTTCATGGTGCAGCACGGCCTGTTCGGCGCCCTGGTGGTGGAGCCGGCGGGGTCGACCTACCGGCACCCCGAGACGCTGCAGCCGATCTCCTCGGGGTGGGAGGCGGTCATCGAGGTGCCCGGCCCGGGCAACGACTTCCGCGAGGCCGTGAACCTCTTCCACGAGATCGGGGACGAGAAGCACCGCATCCCCACCGACAACGCGGCGCACACCCCCGAGCTGCCGATGAAGGACCCGCACACCGAGGCCTACCGGCCCGGGTCCCGGGCCATCAACTACCGCAGCGAGCCGTTCATGCACCGGCTCGATCTCGAGGACCGGTGGAAGAGCTTCGCCTACAGCTCCTACACCTTCGGCGACCCCACCACCCCCATGCCGCGCGGCTACCTGGGCGACCCCACCAAGATCCGCATCCTGCACTCGGGGTCGGAGATGCTGCACGTGTACCACCTGCACGGGGGCGGCATCCGGTGGCGGGCCAACCCGTTCGCCGACACCACCTTCGACTACCGCGACACCGGCCTGGACAAGCGCCCGAAGACCGCGCTCTCGCCGTCCTCGCGCCTCGACTCCCAGAGCTTCGGGCCGGGCGAGTCGTTCAACCTGGAGATCGAGGGCGGCGCCGGCGGCGTGCAGCAGTCGGCCGGCGACTTCCTCTACCACTGCCACATCGCCGAGCACTACGTGGCGGGCATGTGGAGCTTCTGGCGGGTCTTCGACACCCGGCAGGACGAGCTCGCGGTGCTGCCCGACCGGGCCGCCCCGCCGGCGCCGGTCACCTCCGACGAGCTCATCGGCAAGACCTTCAACGGCGTCACGCTGACCGCGGAGAACCTCGACGAGTGGATCCGCCCCCAGCTCCCGGCCCAGGGCGTCCCGGCCCGCGGGCCCGCCACCGACCCCGCGCGCCTTCCCGGCGGGGTGGACGTGCAGGGCACCGTCTGGGACTGGCGGGTCGACGCCACCGATCCGGCCGCGCCGGTCTACGCCGGCGCCCCGGTGGACACCACCGCCTGGGCGAACCTCCCGACCGAGGCCGAGGCGGGGCAGGGGCCCGGCACGGCCGCCCGCACCTCCCTGCGGCGCGGTGACCGGCCCGTGGTCGTCGGCGGCGTGGCGCGCCCGGCGATCCTGTTCAACCCCGACAACGGCCGGCCGGCCTACCCGTTGCTGCGGCCCGAGATCGGCCAGCGCATCCCGTTCGGCCCCCGTCACGGCGGCGCGCCGTGGCTCGGGGAGTCGGGCGGCGATGCCGCCACGCCCGGCGCGCCGTCGCCCTACGCGGCGCGCCCCGACGCGATCTGCCCCACGGGCGCCCCGGACCGGCGGTTCAACGTGGTCTCGGTCCAGCGGCCCATCCAGGTGACGCGGGCCGGCCAGGTGGACCCCTTCGGCAAGGTCTTCGTGCTCGCCCGGGACAAGGCCGAGGTCCTCTCCGGCGCCCGCAACCCCGAGCCGCTCGCCATCCGGGGCAACATCGGCGACTGCGTCCGGCTGACCCTCACCAGCGAGCAGATCGACGACTCGACCCCGGCCGCGGAGATCCCCTCTCCGAACCCGGACGCCCAGCGGGATCCCGACCAGCCGTTCGCGATGACCAACATCCACATCCACCACGTGCAGTTCGACGTCCAGGCGTCCGACGGGGTGGGCACGGGCCTGGCGTTCGGGCAGGCGGTGCGCCCCTACAAGGGCGAGGACCCGCGGCTGACCCAGGCCGCCCCGCTCGGCACGACGGTCCTGCACCTGGACGACGTCGGCAAGTTCCGGCCCGGCATGGCGATCGGCGTCGGCCTGGGCACCGAGGACATCGAGGTGCACCGCATCACCGCGGTCAGTCCCGACGCGGGTGCCGCGGGGCCGGGCACCCTCACCATCGCGGCGCCGCTCGAGCGCGCCCACGCCGCCGGCCGCTGGGCCGGCACCGAGTTCGTCCAGTACATGTGGTACCCGGACGTGGTCCTCGACAACGTGTTCTTCCACGACCACGTGGACGGGATCAAGAACTGGGGCCACGGCCTCGTCGGCCAGTTCGTCGTCCAGCCCGAGGGCTCGACCTACCACGACCCGGTGACCGGCCGGGAGATCGCCTCCGGGACGGTGGCCGACATCCGGACCGACAACCCGCTGATCCCGGGCGTGGTCGACGGGAGCTTCCGCGAGTTCGTCATGTGGACGATCGACGAGAACCCGGCCACCGACTCCACCGTGAACCTGCGGGCCGAGCCCTGGGGCACGCGCCTGTCGGCCAACGCCGATCCCTCCCTGCTCTTCTCGAGCTACACCCACGGCGATCCGTTCACGCCCATCCCGCGCGCCTACCGCGGGGACCCCTTCGTCATCCGCACGATCAACGTGGGCCCGAGCACCGACGGGCTGCGGGTCGACGGCCACCGGTTCGCGGTCGAGCCCCGGTACGTCGAGGGGGGCGAGCAGGCGGGGAGCGCGACCGACGCCATCACCTACGGGGTCTCCGAGCGCTTCTCGCTGGTGCTCCAGGGCGGCGCCGGCGGGGTCCTCCAGCGCCCCGGCGACTTCGTCTATCACAACACCATCGCACGGCGCTTCCGCCAGGGGGCGTGGGGCCTGCTGCGCGTGCTCCCGAGCCGGGTGGACGACCTGCAGCCGCTTCCGGGCACGAGCGTCTCGGATGCCCCGTACCAGCCCCCGGCGCGCACCGGCGGCCGGCCGCCGGCGGCATCCCCGGGCGAGGTCTGCGTGCCCGGCCAGCCCATCCGCCGCTTCGCGGTCAGCGCGGTGGACCTCCCGCCGCCCCCGGCCGGCATCGTGCGCCCGACGGCGGTGTTCGTCCCGACCGCCGAGGAGGGCTCGGTCGACCCGGACTCGGTCGACCCCCTGGTCCTGCACGCCGCGGCGGGCGACTGCGTCGAGGTGACGCTGACCAACCGCCGGGCGGGCAAGCGGGTCTCGTTCGCCGCGGGCGAGGTCCTGCGCGACCCCCGCAGCAGCGGCATCAACGCCGGGTTCACGCCCGAGCAGACGGTCGCCCCGGGCGCCAGCCGCGTCTACCGCCTGCGGATCGACACCGACCGGGTCGGGGCGGTCCCCGTGCAGGACGCGGGTGGCCTCGACACCGGCATCGAGGGCCTCTACGGCGCCCTGGTCGCCGCCCCGGCGGGCGCCTGGTTCACCGATCCGGTCACCGGTCAGCGACGTGAGACCGGCACGGCGGTGGACGTGCACCTGCCCGACGGCACCTCCTACCGCGACCACACGGTGGTGCTGTTCGACGACGACCCGTTCATCGGGGGCAACTCCACCCCCTACAACACCCTGGTGGAGGGGCCGGCGACGCTGAACTACCGCCAGCAGTCACTGGCGACCGGCGGGGTGCAGGGCGACACCGGCGCCGCCTTCGCCGGCGACCCCGCCACGGCGGTGTTCCGGGCGCGGGTCGGCGACCCCGTGCGGGTCCACGTGGTGAGCGCGCCGGGCTCCGAGCAGCCGAAGGTCGCGAGCCTCGGCGGGCTGACCTGGCCGCAGGACCCGTCCATCGAGGGCTCCAACCCGGTCTCGGCCCAGGCGCTCGCACCGATGAACGCCCTGGACCTCCACGTCCAGGGCGGCGCCGGCGGCCGGGCGGGCGCGGTGGGGGACACCTTCGTCGGCGACCTGCGCCGGCCCTTCACGGTCGCCGGGCTCTGGGGGCTCCTGCGCACGCTTCCCGCCGCCACGGACTGCCAGGCCCCGCGCCCGCTCGCCGGTCTGCCCGGCTGCCCGCGACCGGCGGCGCCCGTGCTCGACCGCGTGCCCCAGCCCGAGCCGCCGGCCCAGCCCGACCCGGGCCCCGCCCCCGCCCCGCCCCCGGCGCCCCCGGCCGCCCCGGTCATCGCGCCGGAGACCGTGGTCCAGGGTGCGCCGATCACCCCGTCGCCGACCGCGCCGCCCAGGCGCCTGACCCGCGCGGGCCTGCCGTCGCGGCTGGCGCTCACCGCCGCCCGCCGCCGCGGGATCCCGGTCACCGTGCGGCCGGACGCCGATTCGCGCTCCGTGCGCCTGACCCTGCGCCGCGGGGCGGGTGGCCCGGTCATCGTCCGCCGGACGTTCCGGCTGGCCGTCCAGGCCCAGCGCGGGCGGACCCCGCGGCCGGTGACCCTGGTCCTCCGGGCGCCCGCCTCGCGCCTGGTGCCCGGCCTCCACGTGGTGACCATCGAGGTCCCGGGCTTCGCACCCCGGACCGGCCGGGTGACCCTGGTCGGCCCGGTGACGCCGGGCCGGGGGTAGGGTGGCCCGGCGTCACCGGCGCCGGGCCCTCGGGCTCGCCGCGCTCGCGCTGGCCGCGCCGGCGGCCGCGCACGCCGCCATCCCGGCCGGCACGCCCAACACCGCGCCCGCGGGCGAGCGGGATCTGGTGAGCGCCGGCCCCACGGTCGTCCGCCTGCTCGGCACCCCTGAGTCCATGCCCGCGCCGGCGGCCCTCGGCCATCCCGGCTCCCCCGAGGACGACCTGGCCGCCGCCCTGGACGGCATGGCGACGGCGGTCACCGAGGCGGACGCCGACCGGTTCCGGCTCCGGGCGCTCGAGATCCTCGAGGGGCGGGCGATCGCCGGTGCCGACAGCGGCTACGCCGGGCGGCCCTACGCCGGCATCCCGCTGCTCAACTGGAACCTGCCCCTCAAGCGGAAGACCGTCGAGGCGCCGCCGGGGTCGCCCGTGCTCCCCTCGGTCACCGTGAACCTGGTGCGCTTCGGCGAGCACGTGCTGAGCGACACCGCGCTGCTCGACTTCGCCGACCCCGCGTCGCCCTTCACCATCACCTACCGGATCACCCAGCTCGACGACTCCGAGGGGGTCATCGCGCCGACGCCCCTCGTCGCGAGCACCGGCGGGGCGCCCCAGGGCGGGCTGCACTCGGCCGTGGTCGACCTCGGGATCGGCGAGCGGGACATCGGCACCCAGGCCGCGAGCCGGTTCACCGATCTGCGGACCCAGCAGGCCGGCGGCGCGCCCATCCCGGGCCTCGGGGACGAGCACACGCGCCTGGCCACCCAGGAGGTCACCGTGCGGATGCCGCCGGCCGGGCGGGTGTCGGCGCTCCTGGAGCCCGATCTGCGGCCCGGGCACGAGGGCCTCGCCACGCTGCGCCCGGCCACCAGCGCACGCCTGGTGAACATGACCGGGCGGCTCGGCCTGACCGACTTCGAGACCGACCCCGACGGCAAGCGCGCGGGCGCGATCGGGGTCCTGGCCGCCCAGGCGCCCGAGCGGCAGGTGTGGGACGCCCTGACCGGTCCGCCCGCCGGCCTGGCCGCCATGAACGCCGCCGGCGCCCAGGCCGGGGGCCTCGTCGACGTGATGCGCCGGCGGTCCGCGCTGCCCCCGGGCCAGGCGCCGGCACCGGGTGCCGACGTCACCGTCGTCGTGATGAACAACGAGGTCTACGTCTCGGCCGGCCGCCTGCGCATGGATCCGGGCGACGACCTCACCGTCGCCGTCCGGAACGCCGACGGGTTCGTCCACTCCCTGGAGGCCCTCGACCTCCACGACCGGGTGAAGACGTTCGGGCCGCTCGACTGGGGGGCGTTCGACTGGACGCGGCGGGCGACGCCGGCGAGCGTCGCGCCGGGGGCCACGGCCACGTTCACCGTGGCCCCGGACCCGCAGAGCCACGGCCTGTGGGTCGGCGACCCGGACATGGGCGACCAGGCCGGGGCCCTCATCCGCCTGGACCGGGGGCCGCGGGTCGAGAGCCTGCGCTTCCCGGGGAGCTTCACCAGCCCGCTCCACGGCGCGTTCGACCAGGCCGGCGACATGTGGGTCACCCTGGCCGGCGTCGACACGATCGCCCGCGTGGACGTGGAGCCCGGGGTCCCCCTGGCCCAGTCGCCCCTCACCGAGTTCCGCCTCCCCGGGGGGGCCCACGGTGAGAACGGCATCGCGCCGCCCGAGCCGGTCCACGGGCCCCAGGACATCGCGGTGGACCACCGCGGGATCGTGTGGTCGACGCTCGCGATCGGCAACGGCCTCGCCCGCATCGACCCGGCGCTGCCCGAGTCGGATCCCGGCCGCGTGCGCATCTACCCGCTGAACCCGTGCCCGCCCGACGGGGTCACCTGCGCCCCGCCCCCGCCCCCGGCGCTCCCCGGGCCGCTCACCCGGCAGCCCAACCAGATGGTGGTCTGGGAGGACGCCGACGGGAACACGGTGATCGCGTTCACCGAGACCGCGGCCGACTCGGTCGGGCTCTTCCGCGTGGCGCCCGACGGCACCCCGGTGAACGCGCAGGACGTCCCGGCGCCGTCGATCCGGCCCACCGACGTCCAGTGCGCGAGCAGCGGCTGCAAGGGACCGACGGGGATCGGCGCCGACGGCCAGGGCCGGATCTGGTTCGTCGAGGCGGTGAGCAACCGGGTCTCGCGGATGACCCTGGACCAGGCCCGGCCGTTCGACCCGAGCCGCGTGCGCTTCCAGCACTTCCCCATCCCGAGCTCGGTGCTGGTCGAGGACCCCGAGATCGCGCCGTTCCCGGTGCAGACCGCCGGGGCGCACTCGCTGGCCATGGGCCGCGACGGGCGCGTGTGGTTCGCCGAGACCGAGACCGCGAAGGTCGGCATCCTCGACCCGGCCCTGGCCCAGCCGGGGACGAGCCTGGGCATCACCGAGATCCCGCTCCCGGACAACGACTTCTGCGGCGTGCCCCAGCCGGCCGACCTGACCGTGGACCGCGCCGGCCGGGCGTTCGTGGCCGACGAGTACGGCGATCAGGTGGCCTCGCTCACCAGCCAGGGCGTCGGCCCGCGCTGGATCCCCACGGCCCGCCAGAGCCTGACCGACGAGCCGATCGTGGACCCGGCCGGCGACCTGTGGTTCCTCGAGCCGGGCGCCCAGCTGCTCACCCGGGTGCGCGGGGTGAGCTCCGGCAACCCCCTCCCGGGGCCCGCTCCCCGGGTCACGGTGGACACCAGCGCCAACAGCGTCGCCGTGAGCGGGCTGTCGGCCACCACCGAGGCGACCGTCGAGGTCGTGCGCGGAGGCGTCGTCGTGGCGCGCCGCCGCGGCGCGGTGAGCGGGGGCGCGATCACCGTGGCCAACGCGCAGTGGGTCCTCGCCGCGGGCGCGCAGGGTGAGCCCCTGGGCGCCGGCGACCGCGTGCGGATCACCGCGCACGGCACCATGCCTCCGCCGCCCATCGAGCTCACCGTCGCCCTGCTCCAGTCGTCGCTTCAGGACGGCCCCGAGGTCGCGGGCACCGTGACCCGCGCGGGCGCGGCCCTCGGCGGCCGGGTCGTGGTGGACCTGGAGGGGGGCGGCCAGGAGACGCTC
>JALOLS010000092.1 GCA_025455865.1 Thermoleophilia bacterium | reverse complement strand
CCACCGAGCCGAGCCCGCCGCCGACCACGATCACGTCGGGGGCGAAGACGTTGGCGAGGCCGGCGAGGCCCACGCCGAGGTACCGCCCGGCCCGGGCGACGAGCGCGGCGCAGGCCGGGTCGCCCTCCGCCGCCAGGCCCATGACCATGCGCGAGTCGACCTCGCCGGCGCGGGCCGCGCGCGCGAGCGCCCCGCCCGGGTCCCCGGCCGCGAGCGCCGCGCCCTCGCGGGCGAGCGCGGTGCCGCTCACCAGCGCCTCGAGGCACCCACGGCCGGGGCAGCCCCCCGGGCAGGGCGGGCCGTCGGCCTCCACCGGCAGGTGCCCGAGCTCGGCCGCCCCGCCGTTCGCCCCGCGCAGGACCTCGCCGTCCAGCAGCACGCCGCCGCCGATCCCGGTGCCCACGGTGAGCAGGACGAGCACCCGCGCCCCGCGCCCCGCCCCCGCGCGGTGCTCGGCCCGGGCGGCGAGGTTGCCGTCGTTGTCCACGGCCACCGGGAGGGGGATCCGGGCGGCGAGCGCGCCGGCCGCGTCGCCGGCCAGGTCGGCGTGGTTGGTCATCAGCACCCGGCCGTCGGGGGTGAGCATCGACGGGAGCCCGACCCCGACCGCACGGACCGGGTCGTCCGCCGGCGCCTCGGCGGCCAGGCGCGCGGCGACCCGGGCCACGCGGTCCAGCAGCGCCTCGCCCCGGCGCGGGGTGCCCGCCACGCGCTGGGCCAGCACGGCGCCACCCGCGTCGACGAGCCCGCCGGCGATCTTGGTGCCCCCCACGTCCACGCCCACCACGGCCATCGCCGGACCCCCGCGTTCCGGGATGCCAGACGCACGATGCTAGCTTGGCGGCGCATGGCGGTTCCCACGAAGCCCTACCGCCGCTACCGGTCGCGCGGCGGGGGAGACGGGGACCTCGACGCCCTCCGCGCCCTCAACACGCGCGAGCAGGCCGAGGCCGCACCGAAGCCCAAGCGCGACCCGAAGGCGGACATCCGCATCGCCGGCGCCCCGCGGGGACGGCGGTGGTGGTCGCTGCGCGGCATCGGGGTGTGGGGCTGGACGTGGCGCCTCGGCCTGATCGCCCTCGCCGCGGTCGCGGTGTGGGCGGGCCTGGGGTTCTGGGAGATCCGCAGCGCGGTCGAGCACTCCAACGCCATGATCACCCCCGCGGCCCGCCGGGCCCTCGACACGCCGCCCGGCGGGCTGCTGGGCACGCCCACCAACACCCTGATCATCGGGGCCGACGGCCGGCGCGGGGAGACCCGCTCGCGGGCCGACTCGATCATGATCATGCGCACCGACCCCGGCGGGGGCGACGTCAAGTGGCTCTCGATCCCGCGCGACGTCCGGGTCGAGATCCCGGGCCAGGGCACCCAGAAGATCAACGCCTCGTATTTCTTCGGCGGCCAGGCCGGGGTCATCCGGGCGGTCAGGAGCGTGACCGGCCTGCCCATCCACCACCTCGTGGTGGTGAACTTCCGCGGCTTCCCCAAGCTCGTCGACGAGCTCGGCGGGGTCACGGTGCGCAACCCGACCGCGATCGTGAACTGCCCGTACCCGGGCGGCCGCACCGTGAGCTTCCGCCGGGGTGACATCGAGCTCTCCGGGACGCGCGCGCTGGAGTTCGTCCGCGTGCGCAAGTGCGACGACGACTTCCGGCGCGCGGCCCGCCAGCAGGCCTTCGTGAACGCCCTGCGGGGGAAGGTCGTCTCGCCGACCAGCCTCCCCTGGGCGCCCTGGCGCGGGGCGGCGGCCATCCGCACCGTGGCCACCGACCTGGGCACCATGGACATGCTGAAGCTCGGCTGGCTGCAGATGCGCCTGGACTCCAAGCCGGGCAACCGGACCGTGCTCGCCGGCATCCCGCGCTACGAGAACGGCGTCGCCTACGTGATCGTGGAGCCCGACGTGGCCGAGCGGCAGATCGCGCGGTTCGTGCGCCGCAACTGAGGGCGCGCCCGAGTCGTTCGGGAGGGCGTGCCCCGATCGTCCGTTTCCCCTACGCTCGCCCGGTGACCGAGCACATCGAGATCCGCCGGGTCACCGAGGAGGAGCGGCCGGCCTACGGCCGGGCGGTGTGGACCGGCTTCGGCGAGCAGGCCAGCGAGGAGGCGGTCGAGGCCGAGGGCCGCTTCGCCAGCGCCGGGCCGGCCATCGCCGCCTTCGACGCCGGCCGCATCGTGGGCACCATGATGTGGTTCTCCACCGCGCTCACCATGCCGGGCGGACGCGACCTGCCGGTGTCGGCCCTGACCGAGGTGACCGTCCACCCCACCCACCGGCGGCGGGGGATCATGCGCCGCATGATGGAGGTGATGTTCGCCGACATCGCGGGCACGCCGGCGAGCGTGCTGACCGCGTCGGAGGGCACCATCTACGGCCGGTTCGGCTACGGGATCGCCACCAGGAAGGCCGACGTGACGGTGGCGTCCGACCGCGCCGCGCTCATCGACGGGGACGCGCCGGCCGCGGGGTGGCGCCTGGCCTCGCGCGAGGTGGCCGAGCCGCACCTGGTGCGCCTGCACGAGCGGCACCGCCGGCGCGGGGCCGGCGACATCCGGCGGCCCCCGGCCTGGTGGCGCTGGGAGCTGGACGACGTCGAGGGCCGGGCCGGGGGCGATCCGCCCCGCTTCTTCGCCCTGCGCGCCGACCGCCGGGGCCGCATCGACGCCGCCGTGGCCTACCGCATCTCCGGCGGCGGCCCCGGGGTGTACCCCGACCTGCGGGTGGACGACGTGCTCGCCGCCGACGACCACGCCGAGCGCGAGGCCTGGCGCTACCTGCTCGGGGTGGACCTCATCCACGAGGTCCGCTGGCCCGGCCCCCTGGACCCGGTGGTCGCCCACCTGGTGGCCGATCCCCTGCACGTGCGGCTCGACCGGATGCGCTTCGGCCTGTGGCTGCGCCCGCTGGACGTCCCGGCGGTCCTCGGGGCGCGCGCCTACGCGGCGACCGGCCAGGTCGTGCTGCAGGTGAACGACCCCGCCATGCCCGCGGTGGGCGGGCGCTTCGCCCTGTCCGCCGGGCCGGACGGGGCCGAGTGCATCCGCACCCGGGCGTCCGCGGACCTGGCGCTCGACGTGCAGGCCCTCGCCGCCGTCGTGCTCGGGGGGACCGGGGTGGAGGCGCTCGTGCGGGCGGGCCGCATCACCGAGAAGCGCGCCGGCGCCGCCCGGCGTGCGGGGGCGCTGTTCGCCACCGGCGCGCTGCCCTTCCTGGCCTCGGGCTTCTGACCGGCCGCTCCGCGCCTCACCCGGCGGCGCCCCGATCGGCCGGGCCGTCGGGGACCCGCCGCAGGGCGTCCTGGGGGACGAACCAGATCGTGTCCGGGTCGCCGTCCGGCGGGGCGTCCGGCGCGAACGCCGCATGGCCGTCCGGGCAGCCCTCGATCCCGTGCACCCGCCAGCCCGGCCACTCCCGGCCGGTGGCGTCGCGCGCGAGCGCGCGCTCCTGCACGGCGCGCTACGGGCCGGTGGTGCGCGCGGCGGTGTCGGCCTTGGTGGCCTGCTTCGCCCCGCCGGAGGATCCGGCCGAGGAGTCGCCCGAGCCGTTGGCCGCCCCGCCGCCCTCGCCGCCGCCCGAACCGGCGTCCGACGATCCGGAGGACTCCCCCTCACCCTTGGCGCCGCGCTTCTTGGTGCCGTAGTCGGTGTTGTGGAACCCGGTGCCCTTGAAGTGGATGGCCGGCGCGAACAGCAGCCGCTTGGCCGGGGCGCCGCACACCTCGCACGCGTCGAGCGGGTCGTCGCTCATGCGCTGGACGGTCTCGAACTGATGGCCGTCATCGCATCGGTAGACGTAGGTCGGCACCACCCCTCCTCGTCGTGACGGCCTGCAGTATAGACCCGCGGTCCAGCCCTTGGCACTCTCCTTCGGCAAGTGCCAACCCGCCGGAGCCGGCGGGGCGCGCTGGTAGCATGGCCGCGCTCCGCCCGAGGGGCGCGGCCGGGCAGCAGGGCACCCCGCCGCGCGGGCGAATCCGAAGCAGGCACGCGGGCCGGGGAACGCAGGACGCGATCCCGGCCACGGTCCGCGCCGATCGCGTGCCAGGCGCCGATGACCGATCCCATGACCAAGCCCCAGGCCGTCCGCCGCGCCGTCGCCGCCGAGGCGTCCGTGCTGGCCGTCGCCGGGCTCCTGGCCGCCGGCGGGCGGCCGCGGACCGCCGCCGCCATCGTCGCGGCCGGCGGCCTCGCCGCATGGGCCGCGTTCACCCCGGGGCACCCCCTCTACGGCCGCGTGCTCCGCCACGGGCCGCGTGACCGGCCGGCCGCGGCGCTCACCTTCGACGACGGTCCCGGCCCCTCCACCCCGGCCGTGCTGGACGCCCTCGCCGCCGCGGGGGTGCGGGCCACCTTCTTCGTCCTCGGGCGCCAGGCGCGCCGCCACCCGGACCTGGTGCGCCGCATCGCCGCCGGCGGACACCAGATCGCCAGCCACGGCGACGACCACGGCATCCTGGTGTGGCGCGGGCGTGCGCACGTCACCGAGCAGCTCCGCCGCTGCGAGGACGCCGTCGCCGACGCCCTGGGCGCGGCGGACGGCCTCTCCCGCATGTTCCGGGCCCCCCACGGCTTCCGCGGGCCGGCGACCGCGACGACGGTGCGCGCCGCCGGCTACCGGATGGTCGGCTGGAGCCGGGGGGTGTTCGACTCGGCCCTCCCGGGCGTGGAGGTCATCGCCGCCCGGGCCGCCCGGGCCCTCGGGCCGGGCGCCATCCTGCTGCTGCACGACGCCGACGGCTGGGACCCGGGCGCCTCGCGTGACCAGACCGCGCAGGCGCTGCCCGCGGTCTGCGCGGCGGCCGCCGGCCGGGGCCTCTCGCTGGTCACGCTGGACGACCTGATCGCCGAACCGGCCGGGTGAGCGTGGGCTCGCCCGCCGCCCGCCGCTCCCCGCTGCGCCGCTTCGGCTGGCCGGCGGCCCGGGTGGTGGTCATCGGCGCGGTCGCCGCGCTGGCGGTCTGGCGGGTGGACTGGGACGCGCTCTCGGGCGCCTTCCGCCTCGAGAACACCTGGATGCTGGTCGTGGCGTTCCTCGCCAACTTCGCCTCGGTGCTGCTCAAGGGCCTGGCCTGGAAGGGGGTGGTGGACGGCCTTCCCACCCTGAAGCACCCCACCCGCTTCCGCGACCTGTTCAGCCCGCTGATGGTGGGCTTCCTGTTCAACACGGTGCTGGCCGCCCGCCTCGGGGAGATCGCCAAGGTCCTCCTGGCCCGCCGGCGCCTGGCCCGGCGCGGCGAGTCGGTGCCGACCACCGTGCTGCTCGGGACCGTCGTGGTCGAGAACCTGGTCTCGACCGTGGCGTGGGTGCTGCTGGTCTTCGGGATCGGGATCTTCCTGCCGCTGCCGTCCTACGCCTGGATCATCACCACGGTCCTCGGCACGGTCTGCCTCACGATCCTGCTGGTCGCGCTGCTGCGCAGCCCCGGCCGGCAGCTTCCGCCCTGGCTCAACACCGGCCCGCTCTGGGCCCGCGCGACCCGGGCCGTCCACCGGCTCTGGGGCGCCGTGCGCGAGAGCCACCTGGCGCTGCGCGACCCCCGGCGCATGGCCAAGGTGGCGATCCCCAGCTTCGGCACCTGGCTCGCCCAGTGGGCGGGCATCTACGCGACGCTGCAGGCGTTCGGCCTGGAGCAGGTGGGCTGGGGCGGCGCCGGGCTGCTGCTGGTGACCGTGACCCTGGCCCAGACCTTCCCGGTCCTCCCGGGCAACCTCGTGGTCTTCCAGGCCGCCGCGGTGGTGCCGCTGACCGCAAGCTACGGCGTGAGCGCCGCCGACGCGCTGGCCTTCTCGATCGTGCTCCAGGCCACCGAGGCGGCGGTCGGCGTCGCGGTGGGCTTCGTGTTCCTGCTCATCGAGGGGGTGGGCTTCCGCGAGCTGCGGCGCGAGGCCGAGGAGGAGGAGCGCGAGATCGAGGCCGCCGAGCAGACCGCCGACACCCTCGCCGGGCCGTAGCGGCCCGGCCCGCGGGTCACGCCGCCGGGCCGCCCGCGTCCGGCCGCCCGGTCAGGCGAGCGGGTGCCGGAGCAGGGCGGCGACGGCGCCACCGCCGGGCACCTCATCGGCCCGGACGGCCAGCACCCGGCCACCGGTGGCCCACACGCGCCGGGCGATCTCGTCGGCCACGCCGTGGGCCTGGGGGCCCTCGACCGGCGAGATCGCGCCGGTGGCCTCGTCCACCTCGCCGGGGACGACCCGGTCGATGTCCACCAGCAGGGTGTCCACCGCGCCGACGGTGGCGGCGCGGGCGGCGATGGCCAGGTCGGTGGTCGCCCGCCCCTGGCTGGAGAGGGTGTCGAACCGCCGGCGCACCTCCATGAGCTCCCCGGCGTAGATCTCGTCGAGCACGCCCCGGGCCAGGTCGGCGAGCTCCTGGTCGGAGGTGGTGTCGGGGTTCGCGCCGATGCGCGACGCGGCCAGGTGCGGCGAGGAGCTGACGGAGCGGTAGAGCGCGTCGTTCGGGTCGGTGGCGGCCAGGATGAGCGGCAGGCTCATGCCGTTCAGCAGTGGGCGGAGCGCCTGGTCGACGGCCCGGGCGTACTGACGCACCCGGACCTTCTGGCCCTCACCGCCCTGCAGCCGGCGCATGGGCGAGCGGTCGGCGATGGAGGCGCGGCCGGCGAAGGAGGCGGCGTCGGTGGGCATGTCGGGCACCGCGACCGGCTCGGGCGGACCGCCGGGGGTCACCTCCAGCAGCCGGGCCCCGCTCTGGGAGAGGGCCAGCACGAATGCCGCCTGCGGGAAGGTGAGGGCGCGAAGGAGCGGCTTGAGGAAGAACCGGTCGGCGACCCCGGCGAAGGGCTGCAGGACGTTGGGCAGCCGGAACGCCCACAGGAAGCCCGGGGCGGCGAACACCGCGAGGGTGCGGGCCTGGGTGCGCCAGAAGCCCGGGGCGTCGTCGAGCTCGGCGAGGGCGTCCGCGACCTCCTCGGCCTCCCCGCGCGCGAGCCCCTCGGCGACGAGCAGACCGGCCACCTCGGTCACCGCGTTCTTGTAGGCGATGCGCTCGCCCTCGCCGTCGCTGACCGGGTCGGTCGGGAGGTAGACCGACACGCTCCCCGGTCCGCGACGGGCGAAGAGCGCGTCCACCTGCGCGCGGCTCGGGATGTCGACGTGCAGGCTCATTCCCACGGCTCCGGTTCAGATGCGCCGGATGTCCCGGCACGGTCACGGCCGACCCTACGGGAGCCGGGCTCCGCCCGCCGGGCCCGAGGACCTCAGCCGACGGTGACCGCCCGGGTGGCCACGTCGGCCACCAGCACCACGATCAGCACGGCGACCACGACGCGGCCGACCCGCCCCCAGGCGTCGGAGGGCGCCCCCGCGGCCTTCGAGCGCCCCGGCGGCGGGATCTGCCAGCGGGCCCAGAGCACCGACGCGGCGATGAGGGCGCCGGCGACCTCGCCGAGCCCGCTCACCCCGAAGACCACCAGCACCACCCCGGCCAGGGCGCCGACCCCCGCGGCCAGCAGGGCCGCGAGGTCCCAGTGCTCGCTCAGCCAGCCCATGGCCCCCGCCCCGGGCCCCGGACGCCCGCGGCCGCCGGGCCCGGCACGTTCACCACCTGGTCACCGAAGGTCAACCGCCGGGTAACCCGCCCCGGGCGGGCCGCTGGCACAGTGGTCTCCGGCTCCGCCCGGTCGCGACGCGCCCCCGCCGGCCGGGACGGAGTCCTCGAACCCCGGCCTGCCGCCCCGCGGCCAGGCCGCGCGCGGGCGGGGGGAGTGGACGGGACCTCCCCCCGCCCGCCCGCACTCACCCGGGGCCGGTCACCGCGCACGGCGTCGAGCATCCCATGCCCGGCCGGGGCGCGCCAGCCGGGCCGGGCCGGATCAGCCGAAGCGGCCGGTGACGTAGGCCTCGGTGCGGGGGTTCTTCGGCGAGCCGAAGATGTCCCGCGTGGGCCCCGTCTCGATGAGCCGCCCGGGCTCACCCTCGTTCTCGATGGTGAAGAACGCGGTGTAGTCCGACACGCGGGCGGCCTGCTGCATGTTGTGGGTCACGATCACGATCGTGAGCCGCTCCTTGAGCTCCCGGATCAGGTCCTCGATCCGCAGCGTCGACTGCGGGTCGAGCGCCGAGCAGGGCTCGTCCATGAGGAGCACCTCGGGCTCCACCGCGAGCGCCCGGGCGATGCACAGGCGCTGCTGCTGGCCGCCGGACAGGCCGCCGGCCGGCGAGTCGAGCCGGTTCTTGACCTCGTCCCACAGGCCGGCGCCGCGCAGGGTCTTCTCGACCAGGTGGTCCTTCTCGTCGCGGCTCAGCTTGAGGCGGTTGAACTTCGGCCCCGAGCGGATGTTGTCGGCGATGGACTTGGTCGGGAACGGGTTGGGGCGCTGGAACACCATCCCCACCGCGCGGCGCACGGCCACCGGGTCGGCCTCGCCCGAGTAGATGTCGGTGTCGCGCAGCCACACCTTGCCCTGCACCGTCGCGCCGGGGATGAGCTCGTGCATGCGGTTCAGGGCGCGGATGTAGGTCGACTTGCCGCAGCCCGACGGGCCGATGAGGGCGGTCACCGTGTTGCGCGGGAAGGTGAGGTCGATGCCCTCCACCGCGTGGTGCTTGCTGTAGAAGATGTCGAGCTTCTCGGTCCGCATGGGGTGCGGTCCGGGCATGGCGTCGGCCGCGGGAAGCGTCCGCTCGCCGAGGTCGCCGGCCAGGTTGGTCGACCGGACCCCGGCGCGCTCGCTGTCGGACACGGGGGTCGCCTCGGTGTCGGACACAGGGGCCGTGCCGTCGGCGGTCATCGCTTCTCCAGTGATCGGGTCTTGCGGGCGACGAGGGTGGCGAGCAGGTTCAGCACCAGGATGATGGCCACGAGCACGAGGGCCGCGCCCCAGGCGAGCTGGAGGGACGCCTCGGTCTGGCTGATGACGGTGTTGGTGAAGATGAACTGGGGGATGGCCGCGATGGGCTCGGACAGGCTGGTCGAGAAGAACTGGTTCCCGAGGGAGGTGAACAGGAGCGGCGCGGTCTCGCCGGACACGCGGGCGAGCGCGAGGAGGATGCCGGTCAGGATGCCAGGCGCGGCCGCGGGGAGGATGACGCTCCAGGTCGTGCGCCACTTCGGCGCGCCGAGCGCGAGCGCCGCCTCCTTGTGGGCGTTGGGCACCAGGCGCAGGATCTCGTCGGCGGCCCGGACGATGATCGGGAACGCGATGATCCCGAGCGCGATGCCGCCGGCCATCGCCGAGAAGTGGCCCTGGACGACCACGATGCCGAGGTAGACGATCAGGCCGGCCACGATCGAGGGCACGCCCAGGAGCACGTCGACGAAGAAGCCGACCCCCTGCGCGATCTTCGAGTACCACTTGCCGGTGGTCGCGACGTCGCTGATGAACAGCGCGGTGAGGATGCCGAGCGGGGCGGCCACCACCAGCGCGATGCCCATGAGGATCAGGGTCCCGACCAGGGCGTTGGAGATGCCCCCGTCGGTGGAGGTGATGTCGGTGGGCGGCAGCTCGGTGAAGAAGTCGATGCCGATGGCCGGCAGTCCGCGGCGGAGCATCTCCACCAGGACGGCGATGAGCGGCACCAGCCCCACGAGCAGGCTGAGCCAGACGAACGTCTCGGCGATGCGCGATCGCACCCGGCGGCCGGTGGACACGGCCTCCTTGCCGGTCACCGCGACCACGACCTGCTCGCCCACCGCCGGGAACTCCTCGGCGTGGGGGACCCCCGGCGGCGGCGGCACCACCCCGGAGGCCTGCTGCTCCTCGAGCATGTGGCCCTCGGGCAGGTCCTCCTTGGGCGCCTTCCAGAAGCGGAACGGCACCCAGCCGAGCGAGCGGCGGAAGAGCCCGGGCCCGGCCGACGAGCGCCCGACCAGCAGCCGGGCGAGGAGGTTGATGACGAAGGCCAGCACGAACAGCACGACCGCGAGCGCGGTGAGCGCCGCCAGCTGCAGGTCGCCGGCCTCGCCGGTCTCCAGGGCGATCACGCCCGCGAGCGTCGACCCGGGACCGAGCAGCGAGGAGAAGATGTCCGGCGAGTTGCCGAGCAGCATGGCGATGGCGATGGTCTCGCCCACCGCCCGCCCGAGACCCAGGGCCGATGCGCCGACGATCCCCGACCGCGCCCACGGGAGCATGGCGTCGCGCACCATCTCCCACCGGGTGGCCCCCAGGGCGTAGGCCCCCTCCACCTGGTCGAGCGGGACGGTGAGCAGCACCTCCCGCACGATCGCGGTGATGACCGGGAGCACCATGACCCCGAGCACGAGCCCGGCGATGAGGTACGAGCCCGAGGTCACCGGCCCGGCGAAGAGCTCCCAGCCGAAGAGCGAGATGCCCCCGAAGGTGTCGGCGACCCACTCCAGGGCCGGCTTGGCCCAGGGCACCAGCACCGACACGCCCCACAGGCCGAACACGACCGACGGGACCGCGGCCAGCAGGTTGATGAGGCCGCCGAGGAGGCCGCGCACCCGGCGGGGCAGGAACACGGTGGTGGCCAGGGCGATCCCGATGGACGCCGGCACCGCCAGGAGCAGTGCGATGGCCGAGGTCATCAGCGTGCCGTAGATGAACGGCATGGCCCCGAAGATGCCCTGACCGCCGTCGGCCGGGGTCGGCACCCACTCGGTGCCGGTGATGAAGCCCCAGATCCCGAACGTGTCCCAGACCGCGCCGGTCTCGGCGACCGTCTTGTAGATGAGATAGACGACCGCGGCGACCGCCACCAGGCTCGCCAGGAGCGTGACGGTGAAGTAGAGGCGGTCGGCGGCGATCGAGGCGATCGGCCGGCGCATCCGCGCGCCGCGCGGCGGCGGAGGCGGCCCGGGGACCTCGGCCGCGGTGGTCGCGGGCGGCGGAGGGGGCGGCGTCACGGCGTGACCTGGATGCGGCAGCGCTGCGTCAACTCGGTGGGGTCCCCCTGCGTCGTGCTGCTCACGGCTGCGGCGGCCGGGTCGGCCCCCGCCGCCGGACCGGCCGGCGGCGGGAGCGCCCAGTGAGCGGTGCACCGCCGGGGCGGATGCCCCGGCGGGTCAGTCCCGGGAACCTAGCCGAGCGTGGCGAGGTTCCGGCGCGCGATCTGCAGGATCTGGTTCGGCAGCGGCGCGAAGCCGAGGCCGGCCAGCTTGCCCTGCGCGGCCGGGGAGTAGGCGAAGGTCAGGAACTGCCGCACCTCGGCGAGCTGCGGGCCCTTGCCGGCCTGCGCGTAGTTGGAGTACGCCAGGATCCAGGTGGTGC
>JALOLS010000018.1 GCA_025455865.1 Thermoleophilia bacterium | reverse complement strand
AGGTCGTCCAGGCGTGATCGACGAGCGGACGGTGGAGCGCGAGGCCGCCGCGCTCATGCGCAACTACGCGCGGCAGCCGGTCGCCTTCGTGCGCGGTGAGGGCGCGCACCTGTACGACGCCGACGGCCGGGCCTACCTCGACTGCATGGCCGGCATCTCGATGAGCAACGTGGGCCATTGCCATCCGGCGGTGGTGGCGGCCATCACCGACCAGGCCGCGCGGCTCATCAACACCTCGAACCTCTACTACACCGAGCCGATGATCGCGCTGGCCGAGTGGATCCGCGACCACTCGATCGGCGGCCGGGTCTACTTCTGCAACTCGGGCGCCGAGGCCACCGAGGCGGCGCTGAAGCTGGCCCGCAAGCGCGGCGGCCCCGGGCGCACCGAGGTGGTGGCGCTCGCCGACGGCTTCCACGGGCGCACGATGGGCGCGCTCTCGATGACCGGCCAGCCGGCCAAGCAGGAGCCCTTCCGGCCGCTGGTGCCCGGCGTGCGCCACGTGGAGCGCAACGACCCCGACGCGCTCGCCGCCGCGGTGGGGGATGGCACCTGCGCGATCATCCTGGAGGTCGTGCAGGGCGAGTGCGGCGTGTACCCGATCGACACCGGGTTCCTGCACCTCGCCCGGGACCTCGCCGACCGGCACGGGGCGCTCCTCATCCTGGATGAGATCCAGACCGGCCTCTCGCGCACCGGCCCGCTCTTCGCCTACCAGGACTCAGGGGTCGAGCCCGACGTCATGTGCCTGGCCAAGAGCCTGGGCGGCGGGGTGCCGATCGGGGCCATCGTGGCCCGCCCCGGCGTCGACGACACGTTCGTGCCCGGCGACCACGGGTCGACCTTCGCCGGCAGCCCGCTCGCCTGCGCGGCGGGCCTCGCCGCGTGCGCCGTGCTGGAGGACCCCGCGCTCCAGGCCCACGTCCGGCGCGCCGGCGCCCGCCTGCTCGCGGGCCTCGAGTCCCTCGTGGCCGACGGCCTGGCGGTCGAGGCGCGCGGCCGCGGCCTGATGTGCGCCGTCGACCTCCCCCGTGCACGCGCCGCCGAGGCCGTGCAGGCGCTCCTGGAACGCGGCTTCCTGGTCAACAACACCTCCGCCCGGACCATCCGCTTCCTGCCCCCGCTGGTGGTCGCGGAGCCCGACCTCGAGCGCCTGGTCGCGGCGCTGCGCGAGGTGCTCGCCGAGGTCTGACCGGCGTCCGGTCGAGTGGGCGCGCTCCGCACCCGGACCGCCTCGCGACCCGGCGCAGGCCTGGGCCGCGTGGCCCCTACGCGATCCCGGGCACCGCGCGGACGGTCAGGACGACGCCGAGGACCAGGATCACCACGGCCGAGGCGACCGGCACCGCGGCGGCGATCCGCCCGTCCATGGGCACCCGGTCGATCAGCCGGCGGGCGCGGAGCACGAGCAGGCCGATGAGCGAGAGCACCCCGGCCAGCCCGGCCGAGAAGGCGAGCACGAGCACCAGGCCGTAGCCGACCCGGTGGATCGAGATCGCCCCCAGGAGCAGGACCAGGGCCGACGGGCAGGGCACGATCCCGGCGGCGGCGCCGACCGCGAGCAGGCCGCGGGGCGAGAGGTCGGCGGGCGGGGCGTGATGGTGGCCGTGGCCGTGGTGGCCGTGGTGGTGGCCGTGGTGGTGATGGTGGGCATGGTGGCTCCGCGCCCGGCGCAGGCGCCCGCCGAGCACCCACGCCCCCACGCCCAGCACCATGAGCGCGGCGACCAGGTTCAGCCAGGGGAAGAGGGTCTCCGGCAGGACGTACCGGGACGCGACCAGGGTCACCAGCCCGAGGGCGATGACCCCGGCCGTGTGGGTGGCGGTCACGACGCCCCCCAGGAGCAGCGCGTGGCGGGCGGTGCCGCGGGTGCCGACCAGGTAGGCGGCGACCATCGACTTGCCGTGCCCGGGTGAGAGCGAGTGCAGGGCGCCCCACCCCATGGCGAGCACCAGGGCGAGGAGCACCACCCCGGCCGACAGGTCGCCGGTGACCAGGCCGGCCAGCCCGTCGGGCCGGTCGGCGGCGGGGGACTCGCCCGCGTCGGTGATGTCCGCGGCGACCGGGCCGGCGCCCTGCCCCGGCGTCCACTCGGCGTCCGCCCGCGAGACGGTGAGCGGGCGCGCCAGGCGGTCGGGCGGATAGTCGGTGAGCTCGGCGCTCCGGTCGGTGCCCGCGGCCCCGGCCCCGGCCAGGCGCGCGCCGCCCGAGGCGCGGAGCACCACCTCGCGCCAGCCCAGGCGACCGGCGTGGGTGCGGTCCTCCGCCACCAGCCGCAGCGGTCCCGGCGGGAGCCCCCCCGGGGCCGGCACCCGGTACCAGGCCGCCAGGCGCAGCGTGCGCAGGCCGCCGGCGCCGGGCGCCCAGCGGGCGGCCCAGGACACCGGCACCGCGTCCAGGCGCCGGCCGCCGGCGGTCACGACCAGGTCCCCGGCCTGCTCGCGGGCCCGTGCCCGGGCCCACGGGCGAAGGCCCCCGGCCGCGTCCACCCGCCCGCGCTCCTGGAAGGCCGGGATCTCGGCCAGGTCCACGACGTGGCGCAGGTACAGGCTCCCGCCGCTCGCCTCGGCCCGCAGGTAGCGGTTCACGCTGAAGTTCCCGAGCGGGTGGGCCGAGGCCGCCGCCGGGGCCAGCACGAGCAGCACCCCGACGAGCGCGAGCAGGAGGCGTCGCCGGACGGTCACCGTGACACCTCACGAAGGCTCGCCCGGGCGGCCGGGGCCCAGCGCAGCGAGAAGCGCGGGTTCAGGGCGAGCGCCCGGGAGAGCTGGCGGCGGGCCTCATCCCGCTCGCCGGCGCACGCCGCGGCCATGCCGGCGTGGAAGCGCATGAGCGGGTCGTCGGTGCCCAGGCGCAGCGACCGGCGGGCCAGCACGAGCCCCTCCCGGCAGCGGCCCGCGCGGGTGAGCACCCATCCGAGCACGCCGTCGCCGACCACCCCCGGGCGCTCGCGCCACGCCAGGCGGGCGCGGGCCACGGCGGCGGCGTCGGGCCGGCGCACGTCGGCCTCGATCAGCGCGAGGTCCAGGTCGGTGCGCACGCCGTTGGCCCGCATCAGGCGGCCCATCGCGTGGACCAGGGCCAGGTGCTCGCGCGCCTCGGCGGGGCGCCCGCGGGCGGCCGCCACCTCGGCGCGCAGCGCGGCGTGCTCGGGCAGCGGCTGGCGGGCGAGCGCCCGGGCCAGCAGCCGGTCGGCGGCGGCGAGCCGCCCCCGGGCGGCGAGCACCCGGGCGAGCCCGGCCTCGGCCCGGGGATCGCCCGGCCGCTCGGCCAGGGCCCGGCGCAGCTCGCGCTCGGCGCCCGGGTGGTCGCCGCCCCCGAGGCGCAGGAGCCCGAGCTGGACCCGTGCCCAGGCGCGGGGCTCGCCGCCGGGGCGGCCCGCGTCGGCGGCCAGGGCCATCAGCCGGACGGCGCCCGCGCGGTTGCCGGTGAGCTCCTGCACGTACGACGCCCGGCTGTAGGAGGTGAGGTCGGGGCGCAGCTCGAGGCGCCGCTGCACGACGGCGAACCCCTCCCGGTGGCGGCCGAGCTCGATCAACGCGTCCCCGGCGATCGACAGGGGGGCGAGCCGCTCGGGCCCGGCGGCGCGGCTCTGGCGGGCGAGGGCCAGGGCGTCGGCGAAGCGGTGGCGCGCGAGCGCCAGCTCGCCCAGGGCGTCGAGCGCCTCGGGGTCGGCCGGCCGCCGGGCCAGGACGGCGCGGGCGGCCCGCTCGGCCCGGGCGTACCAGGCCGGGTCGCCGGTCTCCCGGGCCTGCTGGAGGGCGAGGGCGGCCTCGCCGGCGGTGGCGGGCGGGGCGGCGGGGGCCGCGCCCCGGGTGGTCAGGAGCGCCGCGGCGACCGCGAGGGCGGCGACGGCGGCGGCGGTGGCGGGGAGGAGGTGGCGGGGCATGCCTGGGATTCGTGCGGGGAGGCCGGGTGGATCAGCCGGCCCGGGCGCGGGGCCCGGGCCGGCCGGGGGCTCACGGCGCGGACGGCCGTGGGTGGCGCTTGCCGAAGCCGCTCGTGGGGTCCGGGACGTAGGGGAAGGCGGACAGGAAGGGCAGGTCGTTGTCATCGACCCCGTCGCCGAGGGCCGGGGTCTGGCCGGCCGGGCGCACCAGCACGCCGGCGATCGCCTGGAGCTCGATGTCGACGACGTCGTCGACGAGGCGCCGCCCGTTGGGGAAGCCGTCGGCCTGCCCGGCGAGCACGCCCATGCGGTCCTGCTGGGCGGGCGGCGTGGGCGGGACGGCCAGGTTCAGCCGCAGGAGGTCGGCCTTGGCGGGCCGGCCGGTGCCGACCTGGGTGACCAGGCCGAACGGGTTGCCGGGCGGCAGGCCGGTGAGCAGCACGCTCACCAGGTCGTCGCGGTCCTGCTCGGGGGCGTTCACGACCCCCGGGAAGAGCGCGTTCAGCGCCCGCGCGAGCTCCGGGGCGCGGTAGTGGGAGGCGAACTGCCGGTCGTCGGCCGGGTCGCCCGCGTTCCAGCGGTCCTTGCGGCCCAGCGGGATCACGACCTCGTTGATCAGCGGCTGGCCCAGGCGCGAGACCTGCTTCCAGCCGACCTGCCCCCGGCCCTCCCGGAAGGTCAGCACCGGGCGCTCGGCCGTCGCGTACACGCCGACCACCGAGCGGGGGTCGGACGCATCGGCCGGCGTCCGGCCGGTCTGGGTGAGCAGGCGCTTGGGCACCTGGATGGCGATCGAGTGGACGTTGAAGCCGGTCACGCCGTCGTCGCCGCCGCCCTGGTTGCCGATGCCGATGCCCGGCCGGCCGGGGGCGTCGATGTTGACCAGGTCGAAGACCGAGCCCAGGTCCACGAAGAACGGGTCGTCGCGCTGCCCGGCGAAGACCCGGGTCCCGTCGCGCAGGGTGTGGATCGCCGGGGCGACCAGCGCGGCGTAGTCCGGCGTGGTCTTGGGGCCGACGTTGTTCGGCGGGGTGAGCAGCCCCCGGCCGAGGGTCCTGACGACCCGGCGGCCGCCCGTGCCGCGGGTCACCCGCTGGACGGTGTAGGTCTGGACGACGTTGAGGTTGGTGTAGGCGCCGGCGTCGACGCGCACCGGCCCGGTGGCGTAGAGGAAGGTGTCGGGGTTGCGGACCTGGGTCTTGAAGCGGAAGAGGTAGCTCACGTCCGCCTCGCCGTCGCCGGTGTTGTCGACGTGCACCCCGTAGCGGACCTGGTCGGAGAAGGCGTGGAAGTTCGGGCCGCCCGAGGGCTCCTCGAAGGGGATGTAGTTGGCGATCAGCGTGGCCGTGTCGGGCGCGTCGGGGCTGGTGAACGCGTAGACGTCGGTGTTGTCGGCGGTGGGGTCCTGGGTGATGCGCGGCGCCTCGCGGTGGCTCGACGCGGTGAGCAGGGTGGGGACGGTGATGGCCGCGGCGGCCGCGCCGGCGAGGGCGAGGGCGGCGACGTGGCGGGTGCGTGGGGTCATGGCGGGTTCTCTCCTTGGCGGGAACGGGGGGTGGGACGGACGGGACGGGGGCGCGGTCACCGGCCGCCCCGCAGGCCGATCGGAGGCCGGGGGCCCCGGGTGACCAGGCGCGCGCGCAGCCGCTCGGCCGTGGCGCGGGGAAGGGACAGGGCGATGCGGCTGCGGGCGTCGGTGACGACGCGCCGGGCGCCGCCCGGCCCGCGCAGGGCCACGAGGGCCCCGGGGACGTGGGGGCGCAGCTCACCCACCACGCCGCCCCCGCCGCGGGCGCGCAGCACGATGCGGGGGCGGAGGGTGACCTGGAAGACCGAGCGGCCGAGCGGGGCGGCGTAGCGGGCCGCCCGACGGGGGCCGCGGCCGGGCCAGACGCTCCAGGCGTAGACCCGGCCCTGCTCCAGGGCGCCGCGGGGCACGCGCAGGCGGGTGCGGGAGGTCCAGGCGTTGACCACCCGGCGCGGCCCGCGGAAGACCTGGACGTTGTAGAAGGCGGCCCCCGGCGCCGGGCGCCAGGCGAGCAGCGGCGTCTGGCGCGGGAGCCAGCCGGCCGGCGCCGGGCGGACCAGGCCGCCCGCGAGCGCGGGGGCGGCGGCCGGGGCGGGCGGGTCGAGCGGCGCCGGGCGGGCCGCCTGCGCCTGCTCCCCGTCCTCCGGGGTGTCCGGGTCCTCGGGGGCGTCCTCACCGGGCCCGGGCCCGGGCTCGGGGTCCGGGGCGGGCTCCAGCTCGGCATCCGGGCCGATGACCACGCAGTCGCCCGGCGCCTCGCCGCGGCAGGAGTCGGGGGGCGGGGCGGTCGACGGCCGGCCGGCCGGAGTGCCGGCGAGCGCGGCCGGGACCGCGAGCGGGGCGGCGATGGGGCCGCCCAGGAAGCGGATCGGCACCGCGACCTCGACGTCGGCGAGGGCGGGGCCGGCCAGGGCGGCGCTCAGGGCCAGGGCGGCGGTGACGGTGACGGCGGGGGCGGGCACGGGGTCCTCCTCGGGATCGCCCGGAGGTTCGGGCCCCGGCGGCGGGCGGATCACCGGCGCCGGCCGGGCCGCGACCCCCGCCGGGCGGCCCGGCGGCCGGGGAACCGCATGGGCATGCGGTGATCCGCCCGGGCGCGCCGCCCGTAGGGCCAGGCATGAGCCCTCGCCATCCAGCGGCACCCGCAAGTCGTTCGCACATCCGCGCCGCCCGGGACGCCGGCCCCGAGGCCGCCGAGCTGCTGCGCCGGGCCGGCTGCCGCCCGAGCCCGCAGCGCCTGCTGGTGCTGCAGGCGCTCGCCCGGGGCGGGCACGTCACCGCCGAGCGGGCGCTCGAGCACGCCCGGGCGAGCTACCCGGCCATCAACCCCTCGACCGTCTACCGCACCCTCGACGCCCTGGTCGAGGCGGGCATCGCCCGCCGCACCGACCTCGGCGGGCCCTCCCGCCACTACGAGCTGGCCCACGAGCACCCCCACCACCACGCGGTCTGCGCCGCGTGCGGGGCCGTGGCCCACTTCCACTCCGACACCCTGCGCGGCTTCGCCGAGGCCCTCGCCGAGGCCACCGGCCACGTGCTCGTGCAGGGCCGCGAGATCACCGTCCCCGCGGTCTGCGCCCCCTGCCGGCGGGCCATCACCGCCCGCCGCGCCGCCGTCCGCCCCCGTCTCCCGGAGGACCCCTGATGCACATCCCCGACGGCTTCCTGACCCCCGGGGTCGCCGCCGCCGCCGCGGTGCCGGCGGCCGGCGCGGTGGCCTACGGCCTGCGCCACGCCCGGTCCCGGCTCGACGAGCGGCGGGTGCCGCTCCTCGGGCTCACCGCGGCGTTCGTCTTCGCCGCCCAGATGCTGAACTTCCCCGTGGCCGGGGGCACCAGCGGCCACCTGCTCGGCGCCGCGCTCTGCGCGGTGCTGCTCGGGCCGTGGCTCGCCTGCGTGGCCATGGCCGTGGTGCTCACCGCCCAGGCGTTCCTCTTCGCCGACGGGGGGGTGACCGCCCTCGGCGCGAACGTGCTGAACATGGGCGTGATCGGCGCCGTCGGCGCCGGCCTCGGGCTTGCGCTCGCGGTCCGCCTGCTGCCGCTCGGCCGCACCGCGTTCCTCGCCCTGGCCGGGATCGCGGCCTGGGGGGCGGTCATGCTCGGCGCGCTCGCCACCGCGATCCAGCTCGGGCTCTCGGGCACCGTCCCGCTGGGCGTGGTCCTGCCGCCCATGCTCTCGGTCCACGCGCTGATCGGGGTGGGCGAGGCGGTGGTCACCGTCGCCGCGCTCGGCGCGGTGCTCGCCACCCGGCCGGACCTCGTCGCGATCCGCCCGCGGGGGCTCGCCCCGCTGGTCGTGCCCACCGCCGTCTCCGGGAGGGCGTCGTGACCCGCATGCGCCTGTTCTTCGCCCTGTGCCTCGCCGTCTCGGTGGGCCTGGCGATGGGGCTCTCGCCGCTCGCCTCCTCCTCGCCGGACGGCCTGGAGCGCGTGGCGGACGACCACGGCTTCGCCGGGCAGGGCGGCCTGCATCCCGTGCAGCAGGCCGCCCCGGTGCCCGACTACGCCTTCCCCGGCATCGGGGATCCGCGCCTGGCCACCGGGCTCTCGGGCCTGGCGGGGACGCTCGCGGTGCTGGCGCTCGGCTGGGGCCTCGTCCGCGTCGTGCGCCGGCCGGGGGGCTGAGGGCGATGGGCGGCCTCGGGGTCCACGCGCTCGACCACGCCGGCACCGCCGGCCGCCCGGGGAGCGTGGTCCACCGCCTCGACCCCCGGGCCAAGGTCGTCGGCCTGCTGGGGATCACCCTCGCCGCGGCCGTCGCCCCCCGGGGGGCGTGGGTGGTCCCGGCCGCCTGCCTGGTCGCGCTCGCCGGCGTGGCCTGGTGGGCGCGGGTGCCCGCCACGGTGGTGTGGCGCCGGGCGCGGGTCGTGCTGCCCCTGGTGCTCCTGGCCGCGGCGGTGGTGCCCTTCGTGGGCGGCGGGCCGTCGGTCGCCGTCGGCCCCGTCCACCTCTCGGTGGAGGGCCTTCGCACGTTCGGCGCGGTCGCCGCGGCGGCGACCGTGGGCACGCTCAGCGCGGTGCTGCTGACCGCCACCACGGCGTTCCCCGACGTGCTGCGGGCACTCGAGCGCCTGCGCGTGCCCCGGGCCTTCACCCTGACCTGCGCGTTCATGTACCGCTATCTCTTCGTGCTGGGCGAGGAGGTCGGCCGGATGCGCGCGGCGCTCGCCGCCCGGGGCTTCCGCCCCCGCACCGCGCTCGGCGCGGCGGCGGTGGGCCGGCTGGCCACCGCGCTCTTCCTGCGCGGCCACGCCCGCGGGGAGCGGGTGTACCTGGCCATGTGCGCCCGCGGCTTCTGCGGGGTCATGCCCGCCGGCGCCCCGGGCCGGCTGGGCCGGGCCGAGGCCGGCTTCCTCGCTGCGCTCGGGGCGCTGGTGGTCCCCGTGAGCGTCTGGGCGCAGGTGGCCTGATGGACGCCCTGCGGATCGCGGGCCTGCGCCACCGCTACCCGGCCGGCCGCCTCGCGCTGGATGGGGTGGACCTCGCGGTCGCCCGCGGCGAGCGGGTGGCGGTGCTCGGCCCGAACGGCGCCGGGAAGACCACGCTGGCCCTGCACCTGAACGGGCTGCTGGAGGGCGAGGGCGAGGTCGAGGTGGCCGGGCTGCGGCTCGGGCGCGACACCCTGCGGGCCGTCCGCGAGCGAGTCGGCCTGGTCTTCCAGGACCCCGACGACCAGCTCTTCATGCCCACGGTCCGGGAGGACGTGGCCTTCGGGCCCCGCAACATGGGCCTGGACGAGGACCGCGCCGCCGCGCGGGTGGCGGAGGCGCTCGGGGCCGTGCGGATGGCCCATGCGGCCGGCCGGGCCCCGCACCAGCTCTCCATGGGCGAGCGGCGCCGGGTGGCCATCGCCACCGTGCTCGCCATGCGCCCGGACCTGCTCGTGCTGGACGAGCCGACCGCCAACCTGGACCCCCGCGCGCGGCGCGAGCTGGCCGAGGTGCTCGACCCGCTGCCGGCCACCATGCTGGTCGTGACCCACGACCTGCCCTTCGCCGCCGAGATGTGCGACCGGGCGGTGGTGCTCGCCGCCGGGCGGATCGTGGCCGACGGGCCCTGCCGGGAGGTGCTGGCCGACCGGGCGCTGCTCGCCGCGCACGACCTGGAGCTCCCGTGCGGGTTCGACCTGGGCCTGGTCGCCACCCGCCCCTACGCCGCCAGCGCGCCCTCCGCGCGGCGGAACGCCATCTCCACCCGCGTGCCCGGCCCGTAGGCGCTCACCGACAGGCGGTCGCAGAGCGCGCACATGAGCAGCAGCCCCCGCCCGTGCGTGGCGGTGGGGTCCGGCGGGGCGGTGGGGGGGAAGGCCGGGCGGGTGCCCTCGGGGCTGCCGCGGTCCACCACGCGGACCAGCACCGCCCTCGCGTCGGCCCGGAAGCCCACGTCCACCTGCCCGCCGGGACGCGAGCCGTGGCGCACCGCGTTCGCCACCGCCTCGTCGGCCGCGAGCAGCACCCGGGTGCGGCAGGCGTCGGCCCAGCCCAGCTCGGCCAGGGCGCGGGCGAGGTCGTCGCGCACGCCGACCACCGCGCCGTCCTCGGCGGCGACGCGCAGATGGTGCTCGGTCCGGGGGGTCGAGGTGCCCACACCACAGGTATCGGACGCCCGGCCCCCGGCTGCAGGGTGATCCGGCAACTTGTGAAGTCCTGACACGCAGACGACACTCCGTCCGTTCCGATCGCGACCGGAGGACCCCGCGTGTCCGAGATCCAGCCCGCCCCGCTCACCGCCGGCTACCTGGCCCGCCCCCACGAGGTGCACCGCGTGGTGCTCCTGTACTCGGGGGGGCTCGACACCTCGGTGATGCTCAAGTGGATCCAGGACCAGCACGACGCGGAGGTCGTGGCGCTCTGCGTGGACCTCGGCCAGCCCGAGGACGACTTCGACGCGATCCGGCAGAAGGCCCTGAACCTGGGTGCGGTGGCGAGCCTGGTGGTCGACGCCAAGGAGGAGTTCGCCCGCGACTACGTGGCCCCGGCCATCCGCGCGAACGCCCGCTACCAGGGCGGCTATCCGCTGTTCACCTCCCTCGGCCGGCCGCTGCTGGCCAAGCTCGCGGTGGCCGCCGCGCGTGAGCACGGCGCCGACACCATCGCCCACGGGTGCACCGGCAAGGGCAACGACCAGGTGCGGATCGAGGCCACGGTGGCCACGCTGGCCCCCGAGCTCAAGGTCATCGCACCGGTGCGCGAGTGGCAGATGGGCCGCGACGAGGAGATCGCCTACGCCAAGGAGCACGGCATCCCGGTCTCCTCGACCGTCGAGCGGCCCTACTCGATCGACGACAACCTGTGGGGCCGCTCGAGCGAGGGCGGGGTCATCGAGGACCTGGCCCAGGCGATCCCCGACGACGTCTTCCAGCTGATCACCCCGCCCCACCGGGCGCCGGACCGCAGCGAGGACGTCGTCCTGGGCTTCCGCGAGGGCCTGCCGATCAGCGTGGACGGCGAGGAGCTCCCGCTGGTCGCCCTCATCCAGCGGGTGGCCGAGATCGCGAGCCGCAACGGCGTGGGGATCCTGGACCATCTGGAGGACCGGGTGGTCGGGCTCAAGGTCCGCGACGTGTACGAGGTCCCGGCGGCCGAGGTCATCCTGACCGCCCACCGCGAGCTCGAGAAGCTGGTGTGCACCGGCCGGGAGAACGCGCTCAAGCCGCAGCTGGACTCCCTGTGGGCCCAGCTGGTCTATGAGGGCCTGTGGTACGAGCCGCTCCTCGGCGACCTGAACGCCTTCATGGACCGGGTCAACCGCAAGGTCGAGGGCGAGATCACGGTGCGCCTCTACAAGGGGAACGCGACGGTGATCGGCCGCAGCTCGCCGCTCGCGCTCTATGACCGCAGCCTGGCGACCTTCGACGCCGACCCGTCGTTCTCCCAGCACGCGAGCCCCGGCTTCATCGAGCTGTTCAGCCTGCAGAGCCGCATGGCCCACCAGATCGCCGAGGCCCGCGACCTGGGGTAGCCGTCCATCCCGGCCGCCCCCGCCGGCCCCCACCCCAGATGTGGTGGTGGCCGGCGGGGGCAAACGCCGCATCTTGCGTGGACGGCGGTTGTGGGCCGTCCGGGGACCCCATTAGCCTTGGTCGCCGATGAGCGCCGGTCCCCGCTTCGCGCACCTGCACGTCCACTCGGACTACTCGATCCTGGACGGGGCGTGCAAGATCCCCCGCCTGCTCGACCGGGTCGAGGAGGTCGGCCAGTCCGCGGTCGCCCTGACCGACCACGGGGTGATGAGCGGGGCGGTGGACCTCTACAAGCAGGCCCGCAAGCGTGGCATCACGCCGATCGTGGGCCTCGAGGCCTACGTGGTGCCCGACCACCGCGAGCGGCCCTCCCGCGAGAAGCGCAACCACCTCACGCTCCTCGCCGCCTCAACCGAGGGCTACTACAACCTCATCAAGCTCTGCTCGGCCGGCTACCTCGAGGGCTACCACCGCAAGCCCCGCATCGACCACGAGCTCATGCAGCGGCACGCCGACGGCATCATCGTGCTCTCGGGCTGCCTGTCGGGCACGATCTGCTCGGCGCTCGAGCACGACGACACCGAGGGCGCGCGGCGCGAGCTCGACACGCTGTGCCAGATCTTCGGGCCCGAGGACGTCTACCTGGAGCTCCAGGACTCCGGCATCGAGTCCCAGCGGCGCATCAACCAGCACCTGGCCCGGCTGGCCCGGGAGACCGGGCGCACGATGGTGGCCACCGGCGACGTGCACTACGTCTGCCACCAGGACGCCGACGCCCACGAGGCGCTGCTGGCCATCCAGACCCGCGACGTGCTGTCGAACCCCAAGCGGTTCCGGTTCGACACCAAGGAGTTCTACCTCAAGAGCGGCGAGGAGATGCTCCGGGCGCTGCCGGAGTTCCCCGAGGCGCTCGAGGCCTCCATCGAGATCGCCGAGCGCTGCGGCGGCCTGGAGCTCCCGCTCGGCGACTCGCGCCTGCCGCGCTTCCCGGTGCCGACCGGCGAGAGCCCCGAGGCCTACCTCGAGCGCCTCTGCCGCGAGGGCCTCGACCGCCGTTACGGCGCCGGCGAGTGGCCCCAGGGGGCCGAGGACCGCCTGCGCTTCGAGCTGGCGACCATCGACGAGATGGGCTTCGCCAGCTACTTCCTGATCGTCTGGGACTACATCCGCTGGGCCCGCGAGAACGGGGTCGCGGTGGGTCCGGGCCGCGGCTCGGCGGCCGGGTCGCTGGTCGCCTTCTCGCTCCGGATCACCGACCTCGACCCGCTCGAGCACGGGCTGCTCTTCGAGCGCTTCCTGAACCCGGGGCGCAAGAGCATGCCCGACATCGACACCGACTTCTCGGTGGGCGGGCGCGACCGCGTGGTGGCCTACGTCACCCAGAAGTACGGCTCCGACGCGGTGGCCCGCATCGGCACGTTCGGCAAGCTCCTGGCCCGCGCCGTGGTGCGCGACGCGGGCCGGGTGCTCGGCTTCTCCTACGGCCAGGTCGACCGCATCGCCAAGCTGGTCCCGGAGCGGCCCATCGGCATCCGCCTGGAGCAGGCGCTCGCGCCCGGCTCGGAGCTCGCCGCCGCGGTCGAGACCGACGAGGCGGCCCAGAAGATCATCGAGGTCGCCCGGCCCCTGGAGGGGCTCACCCGCAACGAGGGCGTGCACGCGGCCGGCGTGGTCATCGCCCCCGGGGCGGTCACCGACTACATCCCGGTGCGGACCGACGACGAGGGCAACGTCGTCACCCAGGTCCCCGACCACGACGTCGAGGCCCTCGGGCTGCTCAAGATGGACTTCCTGGGCCTGCGCAACCTGGACATCATCCAGGACACGCTCCGGCTCATCGAGCGCACCCGGGGCGAGCAGGTGGACATCGAGGCCATCGCCCTGGACGACCGGGCCACCTACCGCATGCTCGCCAAGGGCGACGCGCTCGGGGTGTTCCAGTTCGAGTCGAGCGGCATGCGCGAGGCGCTGCGTGAGGTGGGCCCCACCGAGTTCGCCGACCTGGTGGCCCTGGTGGCCCTCTACCGCCCCGGGCCGATGGCCTTCATCTCGACCTACGCGCGCAACAAGCGCCAGCCCGGCCTGGTCAGCTTCGACGACCCCCGCCTGGAGCCGATCACCGGCCCCACCTACGGGGTCGCGATCTACCAGGAGCAGCTCATGGCGATCTCCCGGGCGATCGCCGGCTTCTCGCCCTCCCGCGCGGACGACCTGCGCAAGGCGGTGGGCAAGAAGGACAAGGAGCTCATGGCCTCGCTGCGCGAGGAGTTCGTGCAGGGCTGCCGGCAGAACGGCACCTCTCCGGACCTCGCGGCGAAGCTCTGGGGCCTGTGCGAGGCGGCCGGCGACTACTCCTTCAACAAGAGCCACGCCGCCTGCTACGCGCTGCTGGCCTACCGCACCGCCTACCTCAAGGCCAACTTCCCGGCCGAGTACATGGCCGCGGTGCTCACCTCGGTCATGGACACCAAGGACCGGGTGCCGTTCTACGTGGCGGCCTGCGCCGAGATGGGCCTGGAGGTGCTCCCGCCCGACGTGAACCGCTCCGAGGGCGGCTTCGCGGTGACCGGGGAGAAGGAGATCCGCTTCGGGCTCACCGCGGTCAAGGGCGTGGGGGAGGGCGCGGTCACCGCGATCGTGGCCGAGCGCGAGAGCGACGGTCCCTTCACCTCCATCTGGGACTTCTGCCGGCGCCTGGACCAGGCCCAGCTCAACAAGCGGGCGCTCGAGAGCCTGATCCGCGGCGGGGCGCTCGACTGCACCGGGGCGACCCGCGCCGGGATGCTCGATGCGCTCCCCCAGGCGCTCGCGCAGGCCGCACGGCGCCGCAGCGACGCCGCCGCCGGCCAGGAGTCGCTCTTCGGCATGCTCGAGGGCGGGCCCGCGAGCGTCGAGAGCGACCCGGCCATCACGCTCGGGGAGATGGCCAAGGACGACCTGCTGCGGGCCGAGAAGGAGGCGCTCGGCCTGTATGTCTCGAGCCACCCCCTGCAGGACTGCCGCCTGCAGCTCCGGCGGGCCACCTCCTGCACCCTGGGCGACGTCGCGCAGAAGGCCGACGGCGAGGCGGTGACCCTCGGCGGCATGATCGGCGCGGTCAAGCCGATCACCACCCGCCGGGGCGAGCAGATGCTCTTCGTGCGCCTGGACGACCTGGAGGGCTCCATCGAGGTCGTGGTGGTGCCGGCGGTCTACACCGAGGCCCGCGAGGTGCTGCTGCCCGACGCGATCGTGACGATCAGCGGCCGCATCGACCACAAGGGCGAGGGTGAGACCAAGCTGGTCGCCCAGGTCGTGACGGCGTTCATCCCGGACCCGGTGGACGAGGAGGACCGGCTGCTGCTGCGGGTCGAGGCAGGGCGCCTGGCGCTGAACCACATGCAGCACCTCGGCAGCCTGAAGAAGCTGATCGCCGATCACCGCGGCGAGGCGTCGGTGGTGCTCGACCTCCTCACCGAGGAGGGCAACGTGCGGATGCGCTTCGGCGACGACTGGAAGGTCGACCCGCGCGACGGTGGCCTCATCGCCTCGCTGAAGTCGATGTTCGGGGAGCGCTGCGTGGCCTGAGCCCGGATCCGGGCCCGGGGAACGAGGCCGGCGGCGCGGGCACCGTCACCGTGTCAGAGGGTGCGCGAGGGCGGACCTCGCGCCCCGGGCCGGAACGCTTCGTGCCCGGGGGTGGGCGGCGCTTGATCCGGGCCGCCGCTGCGGCTTCAATCCGGCGCGGCCGATGAGCACCCCCATGCGCACCCCCAGCACCCGCCGGCGTCATCCGTGGCGCTGATCCGCCTCCCCCGCGAGACCGAGGCCGGCGGCTGCCGGCGCTGCGCGGTGGGCTGCGACCGGGTCGTCTACCCGGCCGGGTGCGTGGACTCCGGATGCCCGCGGCTCTACGCCTACTCCGAGCACGGGACCACCTGGGTCGGGTGCCTGGCCAAGGTGTTCGCGGTCGAGATCGACCTCGCCCGCCTCGAGGACGCCGAGCTCACCCGCCACGGGTTCGGCGGCCTGCGGGTGGTGGGCGAGCCGCTCGCCCAGTGCTCGGTGGCCGTCGACCGCACCTTCGAGCACCGCGCCGTGGGGCCCTGCCGCAATCCGGGCTTCCTCCACTCCGCGCCTCCCGCGGCCGCCCGGGCGCCGGCGCCCCCGGGTCAGGCGGCCTGATGCACCAGGCGGCGGACGACCTGCGGGCCGCCGCCCGCCGCGCCGAGGCCGCCGTGGACGCGGCGCTGGACCTCGCCCTGGACCTGGCCGCCCGGGCGGAGGACCCGGGCGAGGCGGTCGACCCCGAGACCGCGGCGGCCGCCCGGCGCGACGCCCTGGCGCTTGCCCGCGCGCTCCGCGCCCTGGCCGACCGGGCCCACGGGATGGCCCGGCTGGTCGACCCGCCCGGGGATCAGTGAACGATGGCCTTGAGCGCCACCGTCACCGCCCCGAGGGCGGTCGCGATCGTCGCCGACGCGATGACCCCGGGCAGGCGCGCGCCCCGCAGCCGCGCCGCGTAGGCGCCGGTCAGCGCGAGCTCGAACAGCGCGAGCCCGATGGCGATGACGATCGCGGTGCCGTCGGCCAGGATCCCCAGCGCGCCCAGCACGAGCGCCACGACCAGCGGCACCGTCACCTGCACCAGCGGCCAGTCGTGGCGGAGCACGTCACGGATCTCCGAGTGCTCCAGGCGCCGGCGCCGCTCGATGGACGCCGCGAGCATGCGCGAGTAGACGTGGGCGAGCCAGAAGACGACCCCGGTGATCAGCACGCTCGCGGCGATCAGGCCCGCGTCGCTGTCGTCGTACTCCTGCGAGACGGCGACGACCGACAGGGCGAGGATGAGCCCGTAGATCGCCTCGGTCACGCTCCCGGAGGTCCGTGCGACCCGGGGGTGCCACCACTTGCGGGGACCGGGCAGGAGGGAGGGGCCGGTGCTCACCCGCGCACCCTACCGTCGCACCCGGGCCCTCAGCCGCGAAGGAGGGCGGCCAGGCGGGCGATCTCCGCGCGCGTCTCGGCCACCAGGGCGTCCACGATCTCCGCCGCCGGCTGGTCGTCGCCGGCCAGCGCGGCCGCCTGCCCGGCCCACAGCGCCATCATCTCGCCGCGGTCCTGCTCGGCCGCCGCGCGCCGCAGGTCGCCGGTGGCCGCCGCCTGACGGGGCCAGCCCAGGCCGGGCGCGGCGTCGTCGAGGGCCTCGGTGAGGCGGTTGCGGATCCCCCGGGCGGGCCGGCCGGAGACGGAGCGGATGATGACCGGGTCGGTGTCGCGCGCCGTGCGGAGCGCCGTGCGCCACGATGCCGGCACCCCGGCCTCCCGGGCGACCAGGAAGCGGGTCCCGAGCTGCGCCCCCTGCGCGCCCAGGGCGAGCGCGGCGGCGATGCCGGCGCCGTCCATGATGCCCCCGGCGGCGACCACCGGGACGTCGACGCGTCGCACCACCTGCCGGACCAGGGCCATGGTCCCCACCAGGGGGACGGAGCCGTCGGGGGCGACCTCGGCGGTCGAGCGGTGCCCGCCGGCCTCCGCGCCCTGGGCCACGACGACGTCGGCCCCGGCCGCGGCCCAGCGCACGGCCTCCTCGACCGTCGCGGCCATCGCGACCACCGGCGCCCCGGCGGCCCGGGCCAGGGGCACCAGCGGCGAGGGATCGCCGAGGCCCACCGAGACGACGCGCGCACCGGCCTCGAGCCCGGCCGCGACGAGCTCCGACGGGGGCGGCGGCGGCCCGGCCCCGGGCGGGGGGTCCTCGGGCAGCCCGAGATCCCGGCGCAGCGGCGCGAGCACCGCCCGCACCCGCTCGGGGTCGCCGTCGGCGGCGAGCGGCGGCGGCACCAGCACGTTGACCCCGACCGGGGCGCCGCCGGCGATCTCGGCGGCCCGCCGCACCGCCGCGCGGACCCCCTCGAGGCTCATGCCGGCCACGCCGAACGTCCCGAGGCCGCCGGCCCGCGAGACCGCGCCGACCAGCTCCGGGGTGGTGGGCCCGTTGGCCATCCCGGCCAGGAGCACCGGGATCCGGATGCCGAGCAGGTCGCAGAGCGGGGTCCGGAGGGCCGGAACGAGCACGCCGGAAGGATGCCAGCGCGGGCGCGCCGCGGGAACCGGCGAGTCGCCGAGCGCGATGCGCCGGGCGAGCCACTCCTCCAGGTGCGCCCGCTGCGCGTCGTCCATCCAGTGGGCGAAGACGTGCTCGAGGCGGTCGAGCGGGCCGTCACCCCGGGCCAGCGCCTTGCTGCGCCCCAGGCGCCGGGCGAGCCAGCCGAGCAGCGCGTCGGCCTCGCCCTCGCTCAGGTGCACGCCCACCGTCCGCACCAGCCCGTCGACGCCGTCCACGCGTCCATCCTAGCGAACATGTGTTCGCACATCACCGCGCCGCCCGGCCGCTCAGGTCCGGCCCCGGCCCGCCGACGCAGCCGGTGACGGATGCGCGCACCGTGCGTCATCGCCGTCACCCGGCCTTGGGCGCGCACGCGGCGGGGCCGCTACGGTTCGGCGCGTCGGCCCAGGAGGTGGCGAGATGAGCAGCGGCGTTCCCACCCGGCGGGACCTGTCGCCCGCCGAGGACCTCGATCGTGCGACGGCCGACTACCTGAGCGTGTCCCGGGGCGGGCACCTGTTCGCGAGCCCCGAGGAGCACCAACGTGCCGAGCAGGCGGCGTGGGAGCGGCTGCAGGCCGCACGTGAGGCGGTCGAGCGCGAGTCCGCCGACCCGGCGGGCGCCGGTCAGGCGGGCGGGGCGGGCTAGCCCCGCGGCGGGCCGGGGCGGCGCCCCCCGATGACCGGGCGCCGCACCAAGATCCTCGCGACGCTGGGCCCGTCGACCGACGCGCCCGGGGTGGTCGAGGGCATGGTGGCCGCCGGGCTGGACGGCGTGCGGATCAACTGCGCCCACGGGACCCCCGACGAGTGGCGGGCCCGGGTGGCCGGGGCGCGGCGGGCGGCCGCCGCCGCCGGCCGCCGGATCGCGGTGCTGTTCGATCTGCCGGGGCCGAAGGTCCGCCTGGGCGCCGCGGTCGCCGCCCGGCGGGTCGAGCCGGGCGACCGGCTGCTTTTTGCGGGTGGCGACCCGCGGGACGGCGAGGTGCCGGTGGCCTGGCCCGACCTCGCGCGGGCGGCGGTGCCCGGCCGCTCGGAGCTGGTCATCGGCGACGGCACGCCGCGCTTCGGCGTCGTGGGGCTGCCGGACGGGCCGGTCGCCGGGGGCCGCGTGCTCGGCGAGTGCGTCGAGCCGGGGGAGATCGCCCCCCGCAAGGGGGCCGCGCTCACCCACGCCCGGACCGACCTCCCCGCCCTCACCGATGCCGATCGCCACGCGCTCGACGTGGCCGCCGAGGAGCGGGCCGACCTGGTCGCGCTCTCGTTCGTGCGCCAGGCCGAGGACGTCACCCTGCTCCGCGCCGAGACGCTCAGCCGCGGGATGCGCTCGCGCCTGGTCGCGAAGGTCGAGAAGGCCGAGGCCTGCGAGCGCCTCGCCGACATCCTCGCGGTGGCCGACGGGGTCATGGTGGCCCGCGGCGACCTCGGGGTGGAGGTGGGCGTCCAGCGGGTGCCGCTCCTGCAGAAGGAGATCATCCGGTCCGGGCTCGCCGCCCGCCGGCTGGTGATCACCGCGACCCAGATGCTCGAGTCGATGGTGACCTCGGCCGAGCCGACCCGGGCCGAGGCGGCCGACGTGGCCAACGCGATCCTCGACGGGACCTCCTGCGTGATGCTCTCGGCCGAGACCGCGGTGGGGCGCGACCCGGTCGCCCCGGTCCGCTGGATGGCCGAGATCGCCCTGGCCGCCGAGGCCGGTGAGCCCCGCGCCGTCCCGCTCACCGGACCCGCCACCGGGCACCGGGCGGTGATGCAGGCCGCCGCGCTCCTGGCCGAGCGCCTGCGCGCCCGGGCGCTCATCGTCCCCACCCACGGCGGCGCGTCGGCCCGGGCGCTCTCGGCCCACCGGCCGCGGCGGCCCGTCGTCGCGCTCGCCCACGACCCGCAGGTCGCCGACCAGCTCGCGCTGGAGTGGGGCGTGATCCCGCTGGTGATCCCCGAGATCGACGAGGTCGAGCCGCTGGTCGACGCCTGCGAGGCCCGGGCCCGTGAGGTGGTGGGCATGGTCGCCGGCGACACCGTGGTGGTGGCGATGGGCCCCTCGGGAGCCCCGGCCGAGGGCGACAGCATGGTGGTGGCCCGCCGCCTGCGCTGACCCCGCGGGAAAACCCCGCTGCCGAGGTCCGATATGTGGCGGACGGGGTCCGTGATCTCTCCGGGTGGGAAGATTCCGGCGATCCGCCACGATCGCGGTGTCGGGGCCCCGCTCCGCGGGCGCCGGGTGTCGCGAGGGGAGGGGTCATGGGGTGGGCACGACGGTTCGCGGCCGCCGCGCTGGCGGCGCTGGCCCTCCTGCCGGCCGGCGCCGGGGCGTTCGGCACCGCGATGGGCCCGCTGGTCGGGATCACGCTGGGCCAGAACGGCGAGCACATGCGGATCACCCGCCACGCCCTCCAGTGCCCCGCGCCCGCAACGGCCGGCGCGCGGGTGGTCAGCGACGGCTTCTGCATCGAGCCGGCCACGCTGGACCGGGTGGCCGGCGTCTCCGGGTCGTGGGGCGGGGTCGGCACGCCCGACAACCCGCGCGGCCCCTTCTTCGCCGGGCATGAGTGGCACTTCCTGGGCGGCGACTCGGATGTCTGGACGCCGGTCGCGGCGCGGGCCGCCGCAACCGCCTACCCCCAGACCCGCGCCGCCGCGGTGCGGACCCTGGAGCAGGCCAAGGCGCTCGTGCGCGAGCACATCGAGATCGCCCGCGACGCCGCCGACGCGACCGTCGACCCCCGGACGCTGGCGATCGTGCCCGCGGCGGTGGACATCTCCTCCTGCCCGGACCGGATCGACCCGGCGGCCACGGCCAAGTGCCGGGCGCTGTACGAGTTCGGGGCGGCGATGCACGTGCTCCAGGACTTCTACGCGCACTCCAACTGGACCGACCGCGCCGACGCCACGCGTCCGCTCGGGCCCGAGAACGTCCCCGGCTATGGGCGCAGCACCCCGATCCCGTGGATGAACTACCGCTCCGGCGCGGCCCTGCCGGCGGGCGTCGTCACCGGCTGCCTGGAGAACGCCTGGCAGCGTGAGGCGAGCCAGTGCAACTACGGCGCGGCCGGCGCGCTCCACCGCGCCAAGCACATGTGGATCCAGAAGGACAACGGCCAGATCGACCCGGCGCTCGGGGCCGGGACCAGCGGCCGCGGCCCGGTGAACGCCAACTTCGCCCGGGCGGTCACCGCCGCGGTGCTCGACACGCGCGACAAGTGGGCCCAGCTGCACGAGTGGATCGACGCGAGGTACCCCGGCCAGCCCCGGCGGGCCGACATGGTCTGGTGCGCGCTGACCCGGGACGACCCGGTGCGCGACTGTCAGGGGCGGGTCGTGGCCCTGGTCATCGACTCCTCGGGCAGCAACACCACCACCGACCCGGCCGGCCTGCGGCGGACCGCCGCCGCGTCGGTGGCCCGCAGCCTGACCAGCGCCGCCGAGGCCGCCGCGGCCGGCGGGGTGCCCGACCGCCTGGTGGTGGTCGACTTCGACGACTCGGCGTCGGTCGTCTACCCCCTGGGCGATCCCGACGGCGCCGGCGCCGCGATCGCCGGCATCGACTCCGCGGGCGGCACCCACATCGCCGGCGGGGTGCGGACCGCCACGTCGGCGATCATCGCCACGGGCCCGGTGCCCGGCCGCGCGGCCATCGTGGTGCTGACCGACGGCGAGGACTCAGACCAGCAGGCGCTCGCCCAGGCCATCGACGAGGCCGCGGCGCAGGGGATCCAGGTGCACCAGGGGTTCCTGAGCCCGCCCAGGGTCGCCAACGAGCGCGCGCACACCGCGCACGAGGTCTCCGCCTCGGTGCAGGCCGCCATCGCGCGCAGCGGCGGCCTGTTCGCCGCCATCGCGACCGCGGCCGACCAGCAGACCTTCACCGACCTGGTCACCGCACGCGGCCTGACCGGCATCGACCGGTCGGCCGCCGGCACGGGCGGCGGCGGCCCGCTGGCCCTCGGGCTGACCGTCTCCGAGACGCTCGACGACGCCCTCGACGGGCACACCTGGACGCTCCCGGGCACGCCGGGCGCCGGGGTGGCGCTGACCGTGACGCCGGCCGCCGGACGGGCCGCGACCGTCCAGGTCCTCGACGCCGGCGGCGGGGCGGCGTCGGCGGCGAGCGCATCCCCCGGGGCCCCGGTGACGCTGCGCTTCGCGCCCCGGGCGGCCGGCCCGGTGCAGGTGCTGGTGGTGGCCGACGGCCCGAGCGCCTACACCGTCGGCGCCTCCGCGGACGCCGCCGGGGCGGTGCTCTCGCCGTTCCGCGCCGCCCTGGCCCTGCCGCGGTCGGCGGTGGTCGCCCGGGGCCGGCCGCGGGTGTCGCTCACCCGGCGCGGGCGGGCGGTGAGCGTGGTCCGGCTCGGTCGCCGCGAGGTGTGGGTGACCTGGCCGGTCCGGGTCGGCGCGACGTCGGCGCTCCGGCTCACCATGACGCCGCCACGCGGACGGGCCGTCACCCTGCGGGGGAAGGTGCCGAAGGGCGCGACCGCGATCGTCGCCCGGCTGAGCAGCCCGGGCCGCCGGCGGGGTGCGTGGGCCGTGCGCCTCTGGGCCGGACGGCGGGAGCTCCCGCCGGTGGTCGTCCGGGTGCGGTAGGTCCTTCGCCCGTCAGGCGCCCTCGCCCCACCGGAAGCCGGTGGGCGAGGGCGCCGGGTCCAGCGGGCTCGGCGGGTTCCCGGGGGCGGGGTCGGGCAGGTTGTAGCCACCCGGGGCGGTGTCGTTCGGGCCGTCGGGGTGGAAGAGCGAGGCCAGGTACTGGATCTGCCCGCGGCCGGGCCCGAGCTCGAACTGGCCGCCGCCATAGGCCCCGATGCCCCGCGCCTCCAGGTGGTCGTAACCGGCCATGAGCGCCTGGAGCGAGCCGAAGCGGGAGGGCTTGACGTTCACCGTGCGGGGCGGAAAGGGCAGCGCCTCGACGTCGGCCACCGAGTGGATGGGGGCGTCCCAGGTGATCCGGTCCTCGTGGCCGGCGAGCGCGGCCCGGGTCTCGGGGGTGAGGCGCGGGTCCTCGATCCAGGCCGCGGGCAGACCCTCGGCCACCCGGCGATAGAGCGCCGGGTCCGCCCCCCGGTCCACGACGGTGTCCTCATACATCCCCTTGAGGTCGACCGAGTCAACGGCCCCGGTGGCATCCAGGCGCCGGATGAGATCGTCGTCCCAGTCCGGCGTCGCATCGAGCTTGAACCGCAGCGTCGGGTCGATGGCCAGCCACCGCTCGACGGGGGCCGTCGTCGCGGGCTCGCCCAGGCGCGTCGAGACCACGAAGCGCACCGGCCGGGGCGTGCGGCCGAGCACCTCGTGCAGGGGCAGGCCGGCCTGCCGCAGGGCGAGGTCCAGCGCGGCGCTCTCGAGCGCCCAGCGGCGGAAGTTGCGGCTCACCTCGCGCTCGGGCGGGGTGGGGAAGAGGTCGAGCCCGTCCAGGCGCGCCGCGAAGCCGCCGATCGTCGTCGCCCCGGTCAGGTCGGGCAGGCCCGCGGCGTGCAGGCGGTCGTGCTCCTCGGCCTCATAGGCCACGTCCTCGCCCAGCCCGGAATGGCCGGCGCCGGACAGGGTGACCACGGTCGTCACCCGCTCGAAGCCGCTCGAGACCTCCCGGGCGTGGCGATCGATGCGCACGGCCTCGATCGTCAGGGGCAGGTCACGGATCCGTGCGTAGGTGCCGGCGTCGGCGCTCATGGGGCTAGCCTATCGGCGGGGCGCAGACGTCGGGCCGGCGACCGGGAGGCGACGTGGCGGAGGACGGGAACCTGGACGGCATCGGCGGCCTCGCCGAGCGCGTCGGCGCACGGGCGGGCGCGCAGGTGGCCTACGGCGTGCCGGTCGAGCGCGACGGCGTCACCGTGATCCCGGTGGCCCGCACCCGGTGGGGCTTCGGGGGCGGCAGCGGCCACGGCGGCGACCCCGCAGGCGCCCAGGGCGAGGGCTCGGGCGGCGGGGGCGGCGTGGTGGTGAGCCCCATCGGCTACATCGAGCTGTCGGAGGGCCGGGCCCGCTACCGGCCCATCCGCGACCCGCTCCGGGTGATCCCCGGGGCCCTCCTGGCCCTGGCCGTGGTGGCCCTGCTCGTGCGCCGGCTCCTGCGCTAGCTAGCGGGTCTCGTCGAGCAGGCCGGCCGCGAGGGCGTACTTGACCATGGCCGCCCGGGAGGAGGCCCGGAGCTTGGCCATCACGTGGGCCCGGTGGCTCTCCACCGTGCGCACGCTCACCACGAGCTCGTTGGCGATCTCCTGGTTGGTGTAGCCGAGGGCCAGGAGCCGCAGGACCTCGCGCTCGCGGGGGGAGAGGTCGTCGATCGGGCCGCGGGAGGGCATGGGCTGGGCCAGCGCCGCGCCGAGGGCCGGGTGCAGGTAGCGCTCGCCGGAGGCCACCGCCCGCACCGCCTGCACGAGCTGCTCGTCGGCCGCGGTCTTCAGCACGTAGCCGCCGGCCCCGGCCGAGAACGCCCGGCGCACGTCGTCGGCCTCGGAGTGCATGGAGAGGACCAGGATGGGGAGGGTGGGCCAGCGCTCGCGGATGCGCTGGGCGCCGGCCAGCCCGCCCATGCCCGGCATCTCGATGTCGAGCAGCACCAGGTCGGCCTCGGTCTGCTCGAGCAGGCGCATGGCCTCCTCGGCGCTGGTCGCCTCGCCGACGGTGAGGAGGTCCTCCTCGCGGTCCAGCAGGAGCCGGAGTCCCGCGCGCAGGACGGCGTGGTCGTCAACGATGAGGATCCGGATCCGCTCGCCGCTCACTGCGCTCCCCGTGCGGGCCCCGGGGCGCGAGTCGCGGCCCGGGCACGTGGGGAAGCCTACCGCGGGGGCCCGACGGCAGCCGCGTCGGCGGGGCGGGGGACGAGCCCGGCCCGCCGGGCCGCGAGCGCGAGGCCCGCACGGCCGCGCACCCCGAGCCGGTCCGACAGCCGCGCCCGGCGTTCCTCGACCGCCTGGGGGGCGAGCCCCAGGCGCGCGCCGATCTCCCCGCGCGTCGCCCCCCCGGCGAGCATGCACAACAGGTCGCGGTCGGTCCCGTCGAGCGGGGGCAGGCCGCCGGGGGCCCCGTCGCCGGGGGGCGGCGCGGGCGCGGGGCCCGGCTCGCGCAGCGCCTCCACCAGGTCCTCGTCGGCCGCGGTCTTCACCACGTAGGCCGACGCCCCGGCCGCGTGCGCCCGGCGGGCGTCGTCGGCGTCGGCGTGCAGCGACAGGACGACCACGCGGGTCGCCGGATGGGCCCGGCGCACCGCGGCGGTGCCCGCCAGCCCGCCCATGCCCGGCATGTCCAGGTCCATGAGCACGACGTCGGCCGGCGAGCGGGCGAGCGCGGCCAGTGCGCCCTCGGCGCTCGATGCCTCGCCGCGCACCACGAGGCCCGGCTCGCGCTCCAGCACCGCCCGGAGGGCGGCGCGCAGCACCGCGTGGTCGTCGACGATCAGGATGCGCGTGGCCGGGGTCCCCACGGCCGGCATCCTCGCGGCCCGGGCGCCGGGCCGGCATCCGGGCGCACGCGGAACCGGGGTCCCGGCATCGCCGCAGGTCACCGCGCGGGAAGGCCGAAGCCCGCTACCCTCGATCCCGTGTCCGGCGACGCGAGCAGCCCGGTGGTGACCGTCCGGTCCCCCGGCGGCGGGGTGGGCGCGACGATCATCCTGGGGCCGGGCGGGCACCCGGTGATCGAGGTGGCCGACGAGTCGGTGCGCCCGCTGGCCGAGGCGCTCGCGGCCCGCATGCGCGAGGAGGCCGCCCGGCCCCGCGCCCGCGCCTCCTGCTGACCGGCCACGGCGCGCCGGTCGCCCGGCGACCCCCGCCGCCCCGTCCGCATCGGCGAATCTGAAAGCATCGGGCGCCCGCATCCGGAACGAGGGCCCCGTGACCCGTCTGCGCCTCGCCATCGCCGCGATCCTGGTCCTGCTCGCTCCCGGGCTCGCCGCGGCGGCCTGCCCCGAGCAGAGCCCCACCGACACCAGCGCGTGCGGGCCCATCGTCACCCTGCCGCGCTGGAGCGACTCGGCGGGATGGGGCGCCGAGAGCGCCTGGTCGACGATCCAACTCGGGGACGTGGACGGCGTCCCGGGCGCCGATCTGCTCGGCCGCAACGGGCTCGGCCTGTGGATGCACGGCTTCGACGCCGGCCTGGGCCAGTGGGTGCAGCGCGGGACCGGGCGGCCGGTGGCCAACCTCCAGGACGTCGGCGGGTGGGACGAGCCCGGCTACGCGGCCACCCTGCAGACCGCGGACGTGACGGGGGGTCCGGCCGCCGAGGTGCTCGTGCGCGGACCGGGCGGGATGCGCGTCTACGGCTGGGATGCCACGGGCGGCACCCTGCGGCGGGTCGACGCCGCGAAGGGCACCCTGTCGGACGCCGCGGGCTGGGACCAGCCCCAGTTCTTCGAGACGATCCAGACCGCGGACCTCGACGGGGCGGGCCCGCGGGAGCTGATCGCCCGGGGCGGCTCGGGCCTGCTCACCTACGCCTACAGCTCCTCGGCGGGCGCCTTCGTCCCGCTCGGCGGGGCGCTCGCGGACCTCTCCGACGCCGAGGGCTGGGCGCAGCCGCGCTACTACCAGACCATCCAGACCGCCGAGGTCGACGGGCGGCCCGGGGCGGAGCTCCTGGCCCGCTCCGCCGGGGGCCTGGTCACCTCCACCTGGAATCCCGCGACCAGGACGTTCGACCCGCTGCCCGGGGGCGTCGTGGGTGACCTCTCCGACGCCGAGGGCTGGGGGCAGGAGGCCTACTACACCACCATCCAGACCGCGGATCTCGACGGCGACGGCCGGGCCGAGCTCCTCGCCCGCGCGGCGTCGGGCCTGCTGGCGTACCGGTGGGGCGGGAGCGGGTGGACGCCGCTGACCGACGCGAACGGCGCCGAGGTGGTGCTCACGGATCTCTCCGACGCCAACGGCTTCACGCTGCCGCAGCACTACGCGACCATCGTGACCGGGAACCTGGACGGGGAGGGCGGCGCCGAGGTCATCGCGCGGACCGCCGCCGGCATCCGGGCCTGGTCGTGGTCGGTGGCCCAGAGCGCCTGGATCCCGCTCCCGAACGCCAGGATCAGCCTCACCGGCGGCGACTGGCGCGAAGCCCAGCACTACAGGACGATCCAGGCCGGCGACGTCGACGGGGACGGCCGGGACGAGCTGGTCGTGCGCGGGGTGTACGGCATCCGCACCTTCCGCCTGGAGCCCGGCACCCGCGCGTTCGTGCGGCCGCGGCCCTACGGCGCCTTCCCCGCCTTCGAGGGCCCGGCGGCCGCGGCCTACCGCTTCCTGCCCACCTACCTCGCGCTCGCGCCGGGCGACCTGCGCGCCCGCATCGCCGACCCCGACGAGAAGGCCAACCTGGGCAGCTGGCAGCAGAACCTGGTGGCCGGCTGCGTCCGCGAGGCCGGGGTCGGGGTGGCGGGCGCGGCGCGCTACGCCTCCTGCCCGGCGCCGGCCGGGTCCGGCGCCGACGGGCCGACCTGGACGGGGGTGGTCAACCAGATCAACGGCGAGCTCCAGTCCGCCATCCAGGCCAACCGGCACTTCGACGCGCTCGACGCCGCGCTGGAGGACCTGCTGGTGGACTCCAACAGCGAGCTCCAGGCGGTCAAGGCCCTCACCGACATCCCCCCGAAGGCGACGGGCACGAGCTTCGACTGGGCCGCCCTGCTCGACGACGTCATCTTCGTGCTGGCCGATCTCGTCGGCATCCCCGGCGTGGGCGAGGGCGGCGAGGCGGCGGCCGCGGCGTCGCAGTTCCTCTACACGGCCGCCGACTCGCTCGGCGCGGTGGTGGACGGGACCAGCTCCCCGGGCGGGGGCAGGTCGGAGGCGTCGACCTGGGCCCAGGTGACCACGCAGGTCGCGCAGGTCCAGCAGGCGATGGAGGACGGGCTCGACGTGCGGCGCGCCTACGCCCTGGGCGACCCGGGCCTGCGCGGCGCGCTCGGGTCGATGCAGTACGCCGGGGTGATGCCGGTCAACCGGGCCGCGGTCCAGAACGCGGGGCGCCGGGCGTTCGCCGAGTGGGCCTTCAAGTCGCTCCTGCCCGCCCACTGGAACCGCTACCGGGTGCCCGACTGCCAGACGGGGCTGGGGCTGGAGTGCGGACCGCCCAGGGGGACGAGCCCGACGTACATCTACTCCTCGTTCTCGGCCGGGGACACCGACGGCTGGGACCTGGCGACGGTGACCGACCCCGACGGCACCGAGTGCTGGGTCGACACCTTCACCCAGGGCTGTGACTTCGCCGACGTGAGCTCGCTCAAGCCGTTCATCTGGGCGGCCCGGGACCCGGCGTGCGTCTACGACCCGGTCGCCCGGACGGGCGCGTGGGACTTCGGGCGCTGCAGCATCGGCGCCGACCAGGCCGATATCGCGCAGGGGCGGGACGGGTGGGCCTTCACCGGCTTCACCTGCGTGGTGATCGCCGCGAACATGGGGTTCGACCCCTGCAAGCCCGACGACCCCGCGAACACGGTCGTCCGCGGCAGCGTGCCGGCGGGGGCCGCGGCCGGGACGGTGACCCTCCAGGCGACCCACGACCTGGGCGCGCTCGCGCCGGCGGCGGGGACGGTCACGGCCGAGTCGCTGCTGGTCGAGTCCACCACGCGCCCGCCGGAGGACCGCGAGCTCGCCACGCAGCCGACCGGGCTGGAGCACCAGCCGCTCCGGATGACGCCGACCGCCCGGCCCTCCGCCGGGTCCCAGGGGTCGGGTGAGCGGACCGCCATGGCCCGGCGCCCGAACCCGGTCCGCGCCACGTTCCGCGGCCGCTCCGGCACCCAGCGGGCGAGCCTGACGATGACCCGCTCGCGCCTCGTCCTGCGCGTCCGGGGCGTCCGGGTGGGCGCGCCGGAGGCCTGCACCAAGGGCGCCCGCCGGGTGACCCTGACCACCACACTCCGGCTGCGGCCGCCCGGCCGGCCCACGGCGCGCGGCACGGCGGTCACCCTGCGCGGGCGGTGGGAGTGCCGGCGCGGCCCCCAGCGCGCCCACGCCGGCCTCAGGCTGGTGGCGCCCCGCCGCTGAGGAACCCGAGCAGCGCGGCCCCCGTCGCCTCGGGGGCCTCCTCGGCCAGGAAGTGGCCGCAGTCCAGCGACCGGGCGGTGACGGGCCCCGCCGCGCGCGGGGCCCACGTGGCCGCCACGTCATAGATGCGGTGCATGGCCCCGCGCTCGCCCCACAGCACCAGCAGCGGGCAGCGGATGCGGGCGCCCGGGTCGGCGGCGTCGTGGGCCAGGTCGACGGACGCCGCCGCCCGGTAGTCCTCGCAGGCGGCGTGGACGGCCTCGGGAGCGCTGAAGCAGCGCACGTACTCGGCGAGCGCGGCCGGGTCGAAGGCGAAGCCCGGCGCGGCCCAGCGGCGGAGCGTCTCGCGCAGGTACCACCCCGGGTCGTGGCCGATCATCCGCTCGGGCAGCCCGTCGGGCTGGATGAGGAAGAACCAGTGGTAGTAGGCCGTCGCCAGGGCCTGGTCGGTGGTGGCGAAGACGTGCGCGGTGGGGACGATGTCGAGCACGGCCAGCCGCTCGACCCGGTCGGGGTGGTCCAGGGCCATGCGGTGCCCCACCCGCCCGCCGCGGTCGTGACCGCACACCGCGAAGCGGGTGAACCCGAGCGCGTCCATCATCTCGACCTGGTCGCGGGCCATCGTGCGCTTGGCGTACGCCGCGTGGGCGGGGTCGCCGGGCGGCTTGTCGGAGTCGCCGTAGCCGCGCAGGTCCGCGGCGACCACGGTGTGCCGCTCGGCGAGCCGGGGGGCGACGGCGTGCCACATCGCATGGGTCTGCGGGTAGCCGTGCAGCAGGAGCACCGGGGGGCCCTCGCCGAGCACGCGGACGTTGATCGTGGCGCCCCCGGTGGGGACGCGCCGGCGGGCGGCGCCCGCCCAGGTCACCCCTCGGTGACCTTGACGCCGAAGATGTAGACCGGCTGTGAGGGCCGCTCGGTGCCCGGCTCGGCGAGCGCCTCGATGCGCTTGGCGGCGTCCAGCCCGCTCGCCACCTGGCCGAAGCGGCTGTAGTCGTTCGGCAGCGGCGCCTCGCCGGTGACGATGAAGAACTGCGAGCCGTTGGTGTTCGGGCCGGCGTTGGCCATGGCGACCGCGCCCTGCGGGTAGCCGTCGCTCGGGAGCTCGTCCTCGAACTGGTACCCGGGCCCGCCGGTCCCGTCGCCGGCCGGGTCGCCGCCCTGGATGACGAAGCCGGGCACCACCCGGTGGAACGTCAGCCCGTCGTAGAAGCCCTCGCGCGCGAGGAACACGAAGTTGTTCACGGTCGTCGGCGCGGCCTTGGCGTCCAGGTCGATCACGATGTCGCCGCAGCTGGTCTCGAGCGTCGCCCGGTAGCGCTTGGACGTGTCGATGGTCATCGGCGGCGGGGCGTCGTAGGTCTTCGGCGACGCCTCGGGCGGCGTGCGCGTGCTGCAGCCGGCGGCGTCGGTGGACCCGCCCCCGCCCGCGGTGGTCGCCGCGGCGGTGGTCTGGGCGGTGGCCGCCGAGGTGGTCCCGCCGTCGTCGGAGCCGCCGCACCCGGCGAGGGCGAGGGCGCAGAGCGGGGCGACCAGGGCCAGGGGGACGAGTCGGAGCCGGCGGCGCATCGCCGGGATCTTACCCGGCGCGGCCCGCGGGGCACCCGGGGGCGTCCGGGCCGGCCGATACCCTCGGCCGTCCCTGATGATCGAGCTCCGCATCGACCCGTGGGACCCCGAGTACGGCGCGTCGCCCCTGGCCGAGGCCGAGGCGGCGGACGACCTGGCCGGCGTGCGCCTGGACGTCGAGCCGGGGGCCGACTGGGACGTGCCGCGGCCCGCGCCGCCCGCCCCGCCGGGCACGCCCGCGCTCGCCTTCGTCGACGGCGTGCGCCGCGCCGAGCTGCGGCTGACCGCGCGCCGGGCGGGCCCCGGGCCCGACCTGGCCGGCCCCGCCGTCGCCGGCACCCTCGCGGTCGGCGCGGTGCTGGCCGGGCCGGGCGGGGTGCGGCTCTGCGACGAGGCCGACATCGAGGTCGCGCGGCTGCTGGTGGTGGGCGGCACCCTCGGCGAGGACGCGGCGGGCATGGCCGAGGTGCCCCCGCTCACCGTGCCCTGCGGCCGGGCGCTGCTCATCTTCGAGCCCGCCGGCCGGGACGGCGAGCCGGACGAGCTCGGGGCGCTGCAGGCGGCCATGCGTCGCGCCGAGGCGCGTCTGGCCGACCGGCTGCTCGCCGGCGGCGCCCACGACCTGGTGGTGATGGACGGGCCCTTGAGCTTCGGCACCCGGCCGCCGGCGCTCGGCCTGGTCAAGCGGGCGATGCGCGCGTACCTGCCGCCCGAGCGCGCCGGAATCCTCGCGCGCCTGGGGGTGGGCGAGCGCACCCCGCTCTTTCGCATCCGCGGCCCCGAGCGCTGGACCTGGTACCTCCGCCTGGCCCGCCCGCGCCGCGTCGAGGGCCACATGGCCGGCGTCGTGCGCCTGGAGGTCTCGGCCGGGTGCGACCTGGCCGCCGCCCGCCGGCTGGCCGACCTGGCCGGGGCGCTGCTCCCGCGGTTCGCCAGCGACCGCATGCGCGACCCCCGCGCCCCGCAGAACCTGTACCCGGTGGGCGAGCTCGAGCGCCAGCTCCACCGCCGCCTCGGCGACCGCGCGCTGGTGCGCCGATCGCTCGAGGTCGAGATCGACCGCCGGATGGAGGCCACCCATGCCTGACCCGCCGCGCCCCCGCACCCCGCCGCCCGCCCGCACCGGCCCGGTCGGGGCCGTGCTCGGCACCGAGCCCGCGAGCCCGCTGGACTTCTGGGTGGCCATCGGCGACGACGCCTACCTGCAGCTCGACGACGTGGTCAGCGTGACCACCGACGTCCCGGGGCTCGACTTCGCCGGCGGCCGGGTGGAGATCTCCGGGGTGGTCACCCGGGTCGAGTCGCGCCACGACGGCGCCCGCTTCCAGGGCGATGTCTTCCTGGCCGCGCGCGACGTGCTCCCGCTGGAGCTCGCCCGCTCGGCCCGGGTGCGCACCACCAGGGTCAGCCCCGAGGTCGGGGTGCCCCCCAACCCCGGGGAGGTGGTGCGCCGCGCCGACGACGCCGAGCGCGCGGCGGCCCTGCACCTGGACGAGGTGGAGCCTGAGGACCGCGTGCCGGTGGGGATCGGGCGGGACGGGCGCGAGGTGCTCGCCGACCTGTCGTTCATCGACGGCCGGCGCGGCGCCCACCTGAACATCTCGGGCATCTCGGGGGTCGCCACCAAGACCAGCTACGCGCTCTTCCTGCTGTATGCGGTGTTCCAGAACCCCGCGGTGGCCGCGCGCCGGCCCCGGGCGGTGGTCTTCAACGTCAAGGGCGAGGACCTGCTCTGGCTCGACCACCCCAACGGCCGCCTGCCGGAGGAGGACCGGGCGGTGTACCGGCGCCTCGGCCTCGCCCCGGGGACGTTCCCGGCCCGCATCCACGCCCCGGTCCGGGCCCGCACCGAGCTCTCGCCCGACACCTCCGGCCGGCGCGAGGGCGTGGTGGCGTACCTGTGGACGGTGCGCGACTTCTGCCGCGACCGGCTGCTCCGGTTCCTGTTCGGCGAGGAGGGCGAGGACGCCCGCAGCCTCATGAGCTATCTGGTCACCCGGGTCGAGGCGCGCCTGGCGCGCGAGGCGCGCGACTGCGACCCCTCCGGGCGGCCGGCCGAGCCCGGGGTGGTCTGGCTGGAGCGCTGGGACCCCGGGCAGGAGGCGCTGGTCCCCCAGCGGGTGGACGACTTCGACCTGCTGGTCGACGTCATCCGCTCGCGTCTCGAGCACGACGGGGACGAGTGGCGCGCCGGCATGGCCCCGGGCACGGTCGGGTCGTTCCTGCGGCGGCTGGACGCCGCCGCGGCCCACTGCGGCCACCTGGTCCGCGGCGCCGGCCTCACCCGCGCGGAGATCGACCGCCACTCGGTCCGGCTCCTGCGCACCGACGCGGCGGGCGGCGACGAGGTGCTCCAGCGCGCCGCCGACCAGGTGGTGGTGGTCGACATCCACCGCCTGCACGACATCGCCCAGCGGTTCGTCGTGGGCGCGGTCATCCGCACGCTGTTCCAGCAGAAGGCCGACCTCGGCGAACGCGAGCCTTTGGTGTTCCTGATGCTGGACGAGCTCAACAAGTACGCCCCGCGCCAGGGGTGGTCGCCCATCAAGGAGGTCCTGCTCGACATCGCCGAGCGCGGCCGGTCCCTCGGGCTGATCCTGGTCGGGGCCCAGCAGACCGCGTCGGAGGTCGAGCGGCGGGTGGTCGCCAACTGCTCGGTGCGCGTCGTCGGCCGGCTCGACGCCGCCGAGGTCGAGCGCCCGGAGTACGGCTACATGGACCCCACCGCCCGCCAGCGGGCCATCCTGCTCAGGCCCGGGTCCATGCTGGTGCTGCAGCCGCGGGTCCCGGTGCCGCTGGAGGTCACCTTCCCGTTCCCGTCCTGGGCCACCCGCAAGGAGGAGACCCGGGGCACCGACGTGGAGGCGGAGGCCCGCCGGCGCGCGCTGGAGGAGGCCCTCCCGCCCGATCCGGACTGACCCGCGGTGGCCGTCCGCATCCTCCACACCGCCGACTGGCACGTCGGGCGCAGCATCGCGCGGCACTCGCGCCTGGACGAGCACCGCGCGGTGCTCGGCGAGATCGTCGAGGCGGCCGCGCGCCTGCGCCCGGACGTCGCGGTGGTCGCCGGGGACGTCTTCGAGCAGCACAACCCGAGCCCCGACGCCGAGCGGGTGGCCTTCCGGGCGCTCGCCGACCTGGCCCAGGCCGCGGGCCGCGTGGTGGTGGTGGCCGGCAACCACGACTCGCCCCGGCGCTTCCAGGCCCTCGCGCCCCTCGCCGAGGCCGCCCGGGTCACCGTGATCGGCGACCTCTCCCGCTCCCTGGGTGACCTCACGGTGGAGGTCGAGGGCGCCGGCGGCGGGCGGGTCCAGCTGGTGTGCCTGCCCTGGGTGCCCGAGCACCGGTTCCTGCGGGGTGAGCTGGTGGTCGCCAAGAGCGGGCCCGAGGACACCTACGCCGATCGCATGGAGGCGCTCATCGGCCTGGTGCTCGATGAGACCCGGCGCGAGGGCGTCCCCCAGGTCCTGGTGGGCCACCTGTTCGTGTCCGACTCGCTGCTCGGCGGCGGGGAGCGCGACCTCACCGTGGGCCAGACCTACGCGGTGCCCGGGCAGGCCATCCCGCCGTCGGTGCCCTACGCGGCGCTCGGGCACGTCCACCGGGGCCAGCAGGCGCCCGGGGCGGCGTCGGCCTGGTACGCGGGATCGCCCCTCGCGCTCGACTTCGGGGAGCACTCCGACCGCAAGGGCATCCTCCTGGCCGAGGTGGGCCCCGGGATCGCCGGGGTGAGCCGGGTGCCCCTGGAGCGCGGGCGGCCGCTCGTCCGCATCGCGGGGACCCTCGAGGAGCTCCTGCGCATGGCCGCCGAGGACCGCGCCCCGGCGGGCTGGATCGAGGTGACCGTGCGCACCGACGCCCCGCACCCGGCCCTGGGCGACCGCGTGCGCGAGGCGTTCCCCGACTGCGTGAAGGTGCGCCTGGAGGTGCCCGAGCGGGATCGCCCGCCGCGCCTAGCGTCGCTGGCCGGGCTCTCCCCGCGCCAGATGTTCGCCCGCTACCTGGCCGAGCGCGAGGACATGGCCGACCCGGACGCCGCGCTGCTCGACCGCTTCGACCGCCTGCTCGGCGGTGACGGCGGGGCGGGGGAGGACGGCCCGTGAGGCCCACCCGCCTGGAGCTCGCGGGCTTCACCGCCTTCCGGGAGCCGCAGGAGGTCGACCTGGAGGACCTGGAGCTCTTCTGCATCACCGGGCCCACCGGGGCGGGCAAGACCACGCTGTTCGACGCCATCACCTTCGCGCTCTACGGGCAGGCGCCCCGGGTGGGCCGGCGCGTGTCCCAGCTCATCGCCAACGGGTGCACCGAGGCGCGGGTGCGCCTCGACTTCGCGGCCGGCGAGGACCGCTACCGCATCACCCGCCGGCTCACCGCCGCCGGGCAGCGGCCGCTGCTGGAGCGGCTGGCCCCCGACGGGTCCGCGACGCCGCTCGCCGGCAGCGTGCGTGCGGTCGCCGAGGAGGTCGAGCGGATCGTGGGCCTCGGCTTCGACTTCTACACCAGGGCGGCCATGCTCCCCCAGGGGCGCTTCGCCGAGCTCCTGACCGGAAGCCCCAGCCAGCGGCGCGACATCCTCTCGCGCCTGCTCGACCTCGACCGCTACCGGCGCGCGGGCGAGCGGGCCCGCGGCGGGGCCCGCGACCACGGCCGCGACGCGGCGACCCTGGACGGCATCCTGGAGCGCCAGTACGCCGGGGTCACCCCCGACGCCCTCGCCGGCGCCGAGCGCGCCGCGGCCGCCGCCGCCGGGGCGGCGGCGGCCCTCGCGGCCCTCCGCGACCGGGTGGTGGACCTCGCCGGCGCCGGCGCGTCGGCCACCGCCGCGGCGCAGGCGGCCGGGCGCGCGGGCGGCGCCCTCGTGGCGGTGGCCGGCGAGCTGGCCGACGCGACGGGGGCGCTGGTGGTGCTCGAGCCCCGCCGGCAGGCGGCCCTGCGGGCCCTGGCCGAGGCCGATGCCGCCTGCGCTCGTGCCGACGCCGACCGGGCCGGGGCGGATGCGGCCCTGGCCGCGACGATCGCCGAGGGCGGGGATGAGGCCCTGCTCGCGGCGCTCGCCGCCGCGGCGGCGACCCGGGCCGCGGCGCAGGCGCGGGAGGCCTCGGCGGGCCCGGCGCTCGGCGCGGCCCGGGAGGCGGCCGGGGCGCGCCGCGCCGAGGCGGCCCGGGCGCACGCGGCCGAGGCGGGGG
>JALOLS010000091.1 GCA_025455865.1 Thermoleophilia bacterium | reverse complement strand
GCGCGGGGTCATCCGCGCCGGGGTGCGCGGGGGGTCCCCGCGGGGGAGGCCGCCTCCCCGGGCTTGGCCCGGGGGCGCGCCGGCGTCGCCGGCGGCGGGGGCGGCGGAGGGGTGGCGCGGCGGCGCCCCGCGCGACGCGGCGCCGGCGCCGGGGGCGAGGGCGGCCGCCGGGTCACCCGCTCGGTGACCGCCCGGCGTGCGGCGCGCACGACCCGGGCGATGGCGACGTCGGCGGCGAGCCCCCCGGCGTCGCGTGAGGCCCGGAGGAACGCCTCCCGGGCCGGCAACGACCGCAGCTCGCCGAGGTAGCGCAGGAGGTCGTCCCAGCGTTCCGTCACCACGCGGCGCGGGTCCGAGAAGTCGAGGTCGGGGTCGGCGAGGTCACGGGCGATCCCCCCGGGGTCGGCCAGCGCCTCGCCGGCGCGCTCCCGCACGCGGGCGGCGAACGCCCGGATGAAGTCGACCTCGCCCTCGGCGGCGATCAGGCGGCCGGCGACCAGGAACCGGACGGCCCGCTCGACCGGGGTGCGGCCGGCGCCGGCGCCCACGTGCTCGGCGCGGAGCATCCAGCTCAGCACCGCCGCGTCGCGCGCCGGGCGGGCAGCTCCGGCCAGGGGGCGGGCGGCGGCCCCGACCACGTCGGGCGGGTGCTCGGGCGGACGCATCTCACGCACCCCCCAGAGCGCCAGGGCGCCCATGAGGAGGGCCACGGCGACCACCAGGCCGATGTGCTCGACGGTGGCCTGCCCGGCGGCCGCCCGCCGTCGTCCGATCACGTCCATGCCTCGACGGTATGGCGGTGCCCGCGCGCGATGCTCGCGCGCTTCGTGCCGGTTCACGCGCGACGCGGTGCGGGTCGCCGTGTGCCCGGCAGGGAACCTCCCGCTACACTCGGCGACCCATCCGCCCGGCACCCGGAGGGCCGCGATGACGTTCGTCGACTCGATCACCCGGCAGGCGAGCCGCCTGGCGACCGACGTGCAGCAGTCGCTGCGCCGCGCCCGGCTGGAGGGCGAGCGCCGGGTGCTGCAACGCCAGCACCGGACCGCCCTGGAGGACCTCGGCGAGCGCACCTACGAGCTGGTCAAGGCCGGCCGGGTCCCCGGCGAGGAGCTCGGGCCCGAGGTGGCCGCGGTCGAGGCCCGGCTGATGGAGATCGAGGCCAAGGTGGCCGAGCTCGACGCCCTCCGCGACGAGGAGTCCGAGGAGGGTCCCGCCGCCCCGGCCGAGTCCCCGGCGAGCGACGCCGACGTGGCCTTCCCCATGCTCCGCGACGACCCGCGGGAGGGCGCGCGGCCGCCGGCCGCGGAGGCCGGCGGCGAGCCGCCGGCGGGCGGACCGGGACCGGGCTGGGAGGCGGCGAACCGCTTCTTCAAGCCGTGACCGGGGCGTCCCGGGGACGTCCGTCGCGGTCGGCACCGCGTTTCCTCCCGGGACCGATCACGATCGCTTGCGCGCCCCGGGCCGGGATGTAGACTTGCCCTCGCCGTGCCCCGTCGGCACGGTGCGATCGAGGAAAGCGCGGCGGTGCGAGCCGAGTCCGATCTCCAGGGCCACAATCGTTCGGAGACCCCCGGGTGCCACCGGTGCGGGCTTCCGCTGTTGGCCGAGGCCCGGTTCTGCCCCTACTGCGAGCGCTGGCTCGATGAGGGCGGCATCCGCCGCATCCTCCGCTGGCGCCCCACGGGCGGAGCCGAGCGCCGGGTCGTCGGCATCTCCGAGCCCCTGCTGCTCTCGGTCGGGCTCGTACTCTTCGCCCTGATCGCCGCGGCCAGCATCGTCGCGGCGATCGCCACCTAGCGGCCGCAGGGCGAGCTCACGCCGCCGCGGCCCCCGGGGCCCGCGGCGGCACGTGATCGGACGTCGCCCGGCCCCCCGGACCGGTCCACCGTCCACCGTCAGGAGCCATCGCCATGCAGCGCATCCCCCACGACGAGGCCGAGCTGTTCGAGGTCGGCGACGAGGTCACCGGCCGCTTCCGCTGCGCGTCGTGCGACCTGCTGGTCGTCTCGCCCCAGGAGAACGACGGCGTCCTCGTGCTGCCCACCTGTCCGCTCTGCGCGAGCGAGGAGTGGCGGCGGGTCGGGTGACCGGCCCCTCCGCGCCGCGCACCGGCTAGAGCGGGAAGACCTCGCCGGGGTCGATCGCCACCAGGGTGTCGAACGTGGCGCTCCCCCGGGCCGAGAGCTCGGCGGTCGCGCGGCCGACGGTGAGCTCGTCGGGCGCCTCGACCACGCTCATGAAGTCATAGAAGCCGAGCAGGGCCCACTGCTTGCGCACGGTGACCCCCAGGCGCTCGAGCTCGCGGTTGACCTCGAGCAGCCGCTCGGGGGTGACCCGGAGCGTCTGGAGCCCCTGGGGGCTCAACGAGGTCATGAGGATGAAGACCGCCATGCCCGACGAGTCTATGCCACCGGCGCGGCGTCCACCGGCACCGGGAGCACCCGGCCCGCCGGGGCGGGCGGCACGGCGCCCGGGTGCAGGACGGCGGCGAGCGCCTCGACCCCGTCGACCAGGCGGGGCCCCGGGCGGCTGAAGCAGCCGGATCCGTCCACCGCCACCACCCGCCCCGCGGCGGCGGCCGGCGTCCCCGCCAGGCGTGCGGCGGCCCCCGACGACCCGGCGGCGGCGAGCGCGGCCGGGGCGTCCAGCCCGCATGGCATGAGCACCACGACCTCCGGCGCGCCCGCGACCACCTCCGCCCACTCCAGCGCCCGCGACCGGCTTCCGGATGCGGCCAGCAGATCGACCCCGCCCGCCGCCGCCACCTGGTCGGGCACCCAGTGGCCCGCCCCGTAGGGCGGGTCGAGCCACTCGAGGCACGCGACCCCGGGCACCGGGCGCCCCGCCACGGCCCGGCGCACCGCCGCCAGGCGGACGCGCATGGCGTCCACCACCGGCCGGCCGTCCACGCCGGCGGTCGCCGCCAGCACGGCCATCGCGTCGAGGACCCCGGCCAGGGTGCGGGGCGCCAGGGAGAGCACGTCCGGCCGGCCGGGGAGGGCGGCCGCGGCCCGCTCGGCCTCGGGCCGGGCGACCGCGCAGACCTCGCACAGCGACTGGGTGACGATGAGGTCCGGGGCGAGGCCGGCGAGCACCTCGTCCAGCACGCGGGCGAGCGGACGTCCCTCCGCCGCGGCCTCGGCCACGGCGCGGTCGATGGCCCCCTGGTCGTCGCCCAGCGGGCCGAGGAGATCCTCGGTGACCACCGGGACGCCGGCCACCTCGGGCGGGTGGTCGCACTCGTGGCTGCGGCCGACCAGGCGCCCACCCAGGCCGAGCGCGACCAGCATCTCGGTCACCCCGGGGACCAGCGACACGATGCGCCGGGCGCCGCCCCTCACCGGGCCGTCCCCGGGCGGCGGGCGGCGGCCAGGCCGCCGCCGATGACCAGCAGCGCCCCCCCGGCCAGCGTGAGCCAGAGCCCCGGCGAGACGACGCTCTCCACCCGGGGGAGGAACCCGGTCACCTCCCGGGCGATGCGCGCCGGCTGATCCCGCACGTCGACCATCGCCAGCACCGCGACCAGGACGATGCCGGCGCCGGCCGCCAGGGTGACCAGGGCGGCCCGGCGGGCCCGGCCCCACCCGGCCCACGCGGCGCCGGCCAGCCCGGCCACCGCGGCGAGCGCCGCCGTGAGGGAGCCGTCGCCCCGGGAGAGCCCGCTCTCGGTCGAGATCTCGCGCCCGTCCAGGGTCACCCGGGACCACTCCAGCCCGGCGCCCACCACGACCATGACCACGCCGACGAGGACGAGGACGATGAGGGGCCAGCGGCTCACCCGCCCCACGTTAGCCGGGCGGCGGAGGGGGCCCCGCTATGCTCCCGCGGTCCGTCTCCGAGTTCCCGTGAGGAGCCCCATGCAGCGCGACGCCGACCCCACCCTGAGCGACCTGCAGCGGGCCCTGCTCGGCTACGACCCGGCCCCGCTCGAGACCGCGCTCATCGACTGGACGCGGGCCAACTGGCCGATGGCCGCCCGGGCGATGGTGTACGCCAAGCGGGAGGCCGCCGACACCGTGGGCGGCGTCGGCGGGGTCCGCAGCGACGAGGGCCGGCTGGTCATGGAGGTGGCCGCCCGGGTCGCCATCGCCGAGCGGGAGCTGATGTGCCGGGCCATCGCCGCGGTGCTCCCGCAGTGGCTCGCCGACACCTACGGCCTCGCCCCGAAGGACGACGAGGCCGCCCCGGGCACCGGGGAGGCCTAGCCCTTGGGCTCGGTGGGGTAGCCGGCGGCCTTCCAGGCGTCCCAGCCGCCGACCAGCACGCCCACCCGCGAGCGGCCGTTGTCGAAGGCCCACAGCGCGATCTTCATGCTGGTGGCCTCGCCGGGCCGGTCGCAGTAGAAGACCAGCTCCTGGTCGGGCGGCAGCCCGGGGACCTCCTTCTCGAAGTCCATCGGGTTGACCCGGATGGACCGGCGGACCTGCTCCTCGGCCTCGCGCCAGGTCAGGTCGCGCACGTCGACCGGCTGCACGCGGTCGCCCATCCGGAAGGCGGCGAACAGGTCGACCGGCTGCCATCTCGAGACGTCATCCCAGGCCACTCGCCCCTCCTCCTTCGGCTCTCCGGGCGGCACTCAACGCTACCAGCCGCCGTTCGGCCGCCTCGAGGTCGCCCTCGCCGGACAGGCGCATGACCTCCTCCGCGTAGGCCCCGGTGCGCGGTGTGCGGATGCCGGCGGACAGGGCCAGCCGCAGGTACGCCACCCCGTTGCGCGACCCCGAGCCGGCGCTGCGCGCGGCCCGCCGGGCCAGGGCGTCCGGCGCCATGTCCGGGCGCGGGAGGTTCCGGGGCAGGCAGGCGCACAGCACCATGAGCCCGGCGGGCACCCCGTCGGCCACCTCGACCACGCACTCGGGCCCGGCCCCCTCGCGCTCGGCCAGCAGGTCCACCGCCGTCCCGAGGCCGAGCCCGCGCTCGAGCACCAGGAGCATCCCGTCCACCGGGGCGCCGTCGGGATGGGGCACCAGGACCGGTCCGCCGCCCCATCGCGCCGAGGCGCGGCCGAACTCGACCGGGAACGGGGTGCGGGCGGGCACCCGCTCGGCCACCACCGCGGCCAGGCCGGGACCGGAGTCGGCGATGAGCGAGCCGTAGGCGAGCACCGCGACCCGCCGCTGGGGGATCTGGGCGCCGGCGGCGCCGGCGGGCGTCAGGCCCGCACCGCGCCGAGGGTCTCCTCGGCATTGCCCTTCGACTTGACCTTGTAGTCGGCGCGAACCAGGCGCCCGTCCGGGCCGACGACGAAGGTGCTGCGCTCGACGCCCATGTAGGTGCGGCCGTACATGGACTTCTCCACCCACACCCCGTACGCCTGCGCGGCGGCCTGGTCGGGATCGGAGAGCAGAGGGAAGTTGAGGCCCTCCTTCGCCTTGAACCGCACGATGGCCGCGACCGGGTCGGGGCTCACGCCGAGCACCGTCGCCCCGGCCGCCGCGAACGCGTCGCGGCGGTCCCGGAACTCGCACGCCTGGGCGGTGCAGCCGCTCGTCCCGGCCTTGGGGTAGAAGTAGACGACCACCGTCCCCCCGCGCAGGTCGCTCAGCCGGACGGTGCTGCCGTCATCGGCCTCCAGGCTGAAGTCCGGTGCCTCGTCGCCGGGCTCGAGTCGCGCCACGTCCCCCCCTCGCATCCGCCGTGCGCGCGCCACGGTACCAGCGCCCCCGGCCCGGGAGCGCGTGACCGGCGCCGGGTGCCGGGCCAAGCGGGGGCGGCCCCGGTTTCGCCGCGGGGCCAAGGAGGCCGGGCGCCGGGGCGGCCTACCGTGCGCAGCAGAGCCGGCCACGGGTCATCGCCCCCCACCCGTGGCCGGCCGTCTTCCCCACCACCGCCGGAGCCGGACCCTGACCACCCACGACGCCTTCGCCGTGCACCAGATGGCGGCCGCGCTCGAGCGGGCCGAGGCATCGGCACGGGTCCTGGCCGCCCGGGCCAGGGCGAGCACCGCGGGCGCGGGTCAGGCGGCGGTCTTCGCCGCGCTCGCCGAGGCCGCCCCGGAGGGGCTGGTCCCGGCCCCGGGAGCCGGCGGCGCGCTGCTCGCCCGCTACCTGGACCAGGCCGCCATGGCCGCCGCGGCCGCCGCCGCGGTGCTGCCCGAGGACGTGCTCGACGCGGTGAGCGGCGCCGCCCAGGAGGCCCGGCGCTGGGCCGGCGGCGCCCGCGCGCTGGACCCGCAGGGCGTCGCCCGCGCCGTGCGGCGCGAGGTCGCCGCGGTGCGGGGGCTCGCGGCCGACAGCATGAGCCGGGAGGGGGCCTATGAGCTCATCCGCCTGGGCACCTTCCTGCCGAGGGCGGCCTGGGTGGCGGCCCTGCTGGCCTCGTGCGCCAGCCTGGCCGGGACGGACGGCTGGCGGGGCGGGACGCCGTGGGCCGCCGCGGCGGCGGTCACGGGGGCCGACCGGCCCCTCGGCGAGGGCGCCCTGGGGCGTGTCCCGCGCTTCCTGCTGCTCGACGCGCGGTACCCGTTCAGCGTGGCCTTCGCGCTCGCCGAGGTCGAGGGGGCGGTGTTCGGGATGGCCCGGCCGGCCGGCGACACCCCGGCGCTCGCCATGGTCCGCATGGCCCAGGCCCGCCTGCACCGTCCCGACACCGGGAACGCGGTCGACTCCGGGATGGCGGCGCTCATGGACGAGCTGCTCGACGCGATCGGCGCGGTGGCCTCGGCCGCGGTGCCCCGTGCCGGAGGGCCCGAGGGGACGCGCGCGGCGGTACCCGCCCGGGTGGCGTAGCGCCCGTCGCCCGGCCCGCGGGCGCAGTAGGCTCGCCCCCCGTGAGCGCCGGCCGCCCCCGCATCGCCCACCCGGAGGCCGGGGCCCGGCGGCCTCGGTGACGCCGGCCGTCCGCCCGGCCCGGCCCGCGGACGTGCCCGACATGGCGCGCATCCTGGTCGGCGCCCTCGGCGAGAAGCTGCGCCCGGCGTTCGGCCGCCACGCCGAGCGGGCGGCGGCCGCCCTCATGCGCGACGACCTCGGCCGCCCCGAGGTGCGCTACCGCGTGGCCGAGGACGCCGGGCGGGTGGTCGGGGTGGTGCACCTGGCGCTCGCGCAGAGCCCGGAGTCGGCGTTCTTCGACGCGGTGCGGGCGGAGCTCGGCGCGGCGCGGGCGCTGCGGGCGTCGCTCGTGCTCTCGGCCCTCGCCTACCCCGGGCTCGCCCCCGACGAGGCCTACGTCGAGGAGCTCGCGGTCGACGCGTCGGCCCGGCGGCGCGGCGCCGGACGCGCCCTGCTCACCTGGTGCGCCGACGAGGCGGCCCGCAGCGGGCGCCGCCGCCTCACGCTGTGGGTGGGCGCCGCGAACGGTCCGGCGATCCACCTGTACCGGGCCGAGGGCTTCGTCCCCGTGCGACGCCGGCGCAGCCTCGCGGGCCGGCTCCTGTTCCGGATGCCCACGGCCATCCTGATGGAACGCACGCTCCCGTCGGCCGGCCCGCCGCTACCCTGACGCCCGTGTGGCCCCTCGGACCCTCCCGCACCGACCTCGTCATCTGGGGCGGCGCGCTCGCCGCCGGCGCCGTCGGCACGCTGATCGCCTGGGCCGCCGGCGCCCGCCTGGGGTCGGCCCTCACCCTCGGGGTCGGCCTGCTCATGGTGGGCGTCATCGGGGGGCTCCTGTGGCAGGAGCGCGACCGCCGCTTCCCCGGCGCCGCCGGGACCGGGGAGCCGGAGGGCGGGCGGCCCCGGCCCCGCCCGGTCACCCGCGGGCGGCGCTGAGGCCCGCGGGCTCCCGCTCCGGCGCATCCCGCGCCGCGCGGCGCGCGGCGGGAAGCTCCAGGGCGGCGCGCCCCCCGGGTCCGGCGGCCAGGACCAGGCGCCCCCCGAGCCGCTCGGCCAGGGCCGACGCGACACCGAGACCGAGGCCGGTCCCCGGGAGGGCCTCGGCGGCGCGCCCCCGGAAGAACCGCTCACGGGCGTCGGCCACCTCGTCGGGGGCCAGGCCCGGGCCGCTGTCGGTCACCCGGATCGCCACACCGCCCTCCGGCCCGCGGACGGCCGAGAGGGTCACCGTGCCCCCGCGCGGGGTGAAGGCGGCCGCGTTGCGCATGAGCTCGTCCAGGATCTCCCCGGTGAGGCGGGGATCGGTCCATGCCGCCGGCAGGCCGTCGGGCGCGGCCTCCACCTCGACCCGCAGGCCGTGCGAGCGCATGGGCAGGTCCCATCGGGAGGCGACCGACCAGAGCAGGCCCTCGGCGCCCACCGCCTCGCGGCGGGCCCGGGCGGCCGGGTCGTGGTCGCTGCCGCGCAGCAGCGTGCCCACCAGGCGCTCCAGGCGGTCGGCGGCGGCCATCACCCGGCGCACACCGGGGCCGAGGGGCGCCGGCACCTGGGCGTAGAGCTCGGCGCTCGCCGCCTGGATCTCGCGCACGGGGGCCCGCAGGTGGCGCGTCGCGCTCCCGGCGAGGCGCTCGCGCAGCCGCGCGAGACGCTGCTGCTCGGTCCGCTCGGCGACGCCGACCACGCGGCCGCCCGGCAGGGCCCAGCTCTCGACCTCGAGCACCCGACCGTCGGCGAGCTCCAGCCGGCTGCCCACCGCGCCGGTCGCGTCGAGGGCCGCGCGCACCGCGTCCTCCACCGCGGCCGCATCCGCCGGCACCAGGCCGGCGATGAGGCGCTCCAGCGCCTCGTTGCGCACCCGGCCGCCCGCCGGGGTGCGAAGCGCCGCGGGCAGTGCAAGGGGCATGATGGCGGTCCCCAGGCCACCCGCGTCGACCGCGGCCTCGCCCTGCAGCTCGCCCATCCTCGCCCCGGCGCGGCGAAGCGCCTCGTCCAGGCGCCGCCAGTCGCCGCGGGCCGGACGGTCCCCGGGGAGCGGCCGGCCGGCGGCCAGCGCCTCGGCGGCGGCCAGGGCCCGCGCGGTGCGCCGAGCGGTGCGCGCGGTGAGCACCCCGGCACCGAGGGCGGCGGCGGCGGCCAGGAGCGCCGCCACACCGAGTGACCAGGCGAGCGCGGCCGTGCCGACGTGGTCGGCCCCCGGGGCGAGCCGCTGGCGGAGCTCGATCCGCCCCCCTTCACCGGCCGGGTGACCGGCGGCCAGCCAGCCCCTGCGCACGCTCCAGCCGGTGGCGCCCGCGGTGGCCAGGCGCGCCGAGAGGGGGGCGGCCGGGGCCTGCCAGGCGACCGCGGGCCCGTTCTCGGCCAGCACCGTCCCGGCGCCGGTGGTCAGGCGCGCCGGGATCCCCGCCCGCTCGACCAGCCGCTCGGCCTGGGCCACGTCGGCCGGCGGGCGCGCCGCGAGCGCCTCGGCGCGGCGCTCGAGCGCCTGGCCCGCGGCGGCGAGGTCGGCACGCAGCTGCAGGCCGAGCGCCAGCACGACGAGGCCGGCCAGCAGGGGCAGCGCCACGGCGAAGGTGAGCAGCCCCGCGCGGATGCCGGGGCGGCGCGGGGCGGGCGCGCCGGAGGGGCGAGGGATGGCGGGAGGGTCGTCCATGCAGCGGAGATTCGCCCGGGGGTGGCCAGATCCTCCGGAAACCGGACGCGGTCTCGCCATCGACCACGCGGAAACACTAGGATTGCGAAGGTACGCGCGGGCAAGGCGCTGGAGGGGGAGATGACCAGACCGGAGAAGCGCTGGCTCGGGGCGCGGGAGCGCCGGCTCGACCCGGGGCGCCGCTCGCTCACCGCGAGCGAGGCCGCGTCGATCATCGGCGTCAGCGTCGCGACCGTCCGCGGCTGGGCCGACCAGGGGCGCCTGCCATCCCATCGGACCGTCGGCGGCCATCGGCGCTTCGAGCTCGAGGAGCTCAAGGCGTGGCTGGCCGACCACGGCGCCCCGGTGCCCCGCCGCTTCCGCCCCGCGCCGGGGCGGGCCGAGATCCCCCGCTGCCCGGAGCTCGCCCGCGAGCTCAACCTGCGCACCGAGGCGGTCACGGCGCGGCTGCTCGCCGGCTACTCCGACGATGTGCCCACGGTCATGCCCCGCCCCACCGAGCAGGAGGCCCGGCGCACGGTGGCCCGATACGTGCGGGTCGCCTCCGCGGCCCTCGAGTCCGGCAACCCCGGGGCCCTGGCCGGGCGCACCGAGATCGCGGGCTTCCGCGGGGGGCTGCAGGGCGAGCGCGGGCTCCGGGTCCTGGTCGAGCAGGTGCGCCTGGCCACCGCGATGACCGCGGAGGCCGAGGACGCGGTGCAGAGCGGCGCCGTGGACGAGCCCCTCGCGCTCGAGTCGCTGCAGGCGGTGATCGAGCACTCGATGGCCGGCCTCGCCCGGGGGTTCGCCCAGGCCGCGGAGGACGAGCCCGACGATGCGGCCGAGACCCCGGTGGAGCCGGCCACGGCCGGGCTGCCGGCCGAGTGACACTGGAAGGACCCTGCCGAGGCAGGGCCCTTCCGTAGCGGGTCGATAAGCCGGATTCTGTCGCGGGCAGCCATCTCTCTGGGACGCCCGTCACCGGGCGCCTCATGCGGCCGACCTGGGGCTGGGCGAGCAACCCGTGGCGCCCCGACTTGGCCTTGCACCGGGTGGGGTTTGCCCAGCCGGCCTGTCACCAGGACCGCTGGTGCGCTCTTACCGCACCTTTTCACCGTTGCCGCCCGAGGATCCGGGAGGCTGTGTCGTTTCTGTGGCACTTTCCGTCGGGTTTCCCCGCCTGGCCGTTAGCCAGCACCCTGCTCTTCGGTGTCCGGACTTTCCTCGGACCGGACGAACCGGTCCGCGGCTGCCTGACCCGCGTCCGGCAGGGTAGCGCGCGCGGGCCGTCAGAGCGTGCGCATGACCCCCACGACCCGCCCGAGCACCTGCACGTCGGGCGAGACGATCGGCGCGTAGGCGGGGTTCTCGGCCTGCAGCCGCACCCCCGCGGGCTCGCGGTAGATGCGCTTGACGGTGGCCTCGTCCTCGATCAGGGCGACCACCACCTCCCCGTCGTGGGCGGTGTCCTGCCGGCGGACGGCCACGAGGTCGCCGTCGAGGATGCCCGCGCCGGTCATGGAGTCGCCCCGGACCCGGAGCAGGAAGTCGGCCCGGAACGGGGCGACCACCCAGTCCTCGACATCCTGCTCGGCCAGCGCGGGCAGGCCCGCGGCGACCGAGCCGACGAGCGGGAGCGCCTCGGCGGGTGGCACGTCGCCGGCCGGCGCCGGCGGCGCCTGGGGCAGGTGGACGAGCATGGCCCGGGGCTTGGTCGGGTCGCGGCGGATGTGGCCGGCGCGCTCGAGCTTGGCCAGGTGCGCGTGGACCGTGGAGGGCGAGGCGAGGCCGACCCCGCTCCCGATCTCCCGGACGGTGGGCGGATAGCCGTGGCGCTGGCAGTAGCCGGAGATGAAGTCCAGGATCTCGGCCTGCCGGCCGGACAGCTCGTCCATCACGCCCCCTGGTGTGCGAACAGGTGTTCCGAAGGCTATCAGATGCCCGGCGGGGCCCGGGTCGTGGCGCAGCGTCAGGGTTCGTGCGGTCGTGGCGGAATTGGTAGACGCGCAAGGTTGAGGGCCTTGTGACCCATTGGGTCGTGGAGGTTCAAGTCCTCTCGACCGCACTCCTCGAAAGCCCCGCTCAGGCGGGGCTTTCTGCTTTACCGACCCGGGGGAACGCCCTTCCTTCATCGAAGCTCGTGGTACCACCGTGGTACCAGCGGGAGCGCCATGCCCGCCACGTCAGGGAGACACGGAGTCGCCAGTTAGGGCGAGGAGGGCAGCGGGGTTGTCCGCCCGCATGAGTCCTGGCCTCTCAAGGAAGGCACGCAGGGCCCGAAGCAGGAGGTGGACAGCGGCCTTCCGGTCTTCCTCGGCTGCGACGACCTGCCTACCGTGAACGATGTCGCTCCGAAGACCGTAGATCCTCTCGGACTCCTTCTTCAGAGCGAACCGCTCTTCGGGGGTGTCGCCCAGCAGGAGAGCTAAGCCCAGGCCGAGCTGAAGTCGGCTCTCGCGTCTGACTCTGAAGAGGCTTTCGAGAGCGATCGACGCGTCGACGATCGCGTCGGCCGGGTGCCATCGTTCAGTTGCCGCAGCGAGCACACGTTGAGGAACAACGTCCGCTACATGACGAATGCTGTTCTGAAGTAGGGACGCGTACCGTTCAATCCGTTCCGCGACTGATGCGGTGATCTTGTGTGTGCCCCGCGGTGTCGGCGCCGCCTGAATACTGACCCCCGCGCGCCGGTCGAAAAGCGACCCCCGGCGAGGGGCGCGCACCCGCCGGGGGCGAAGCCTGGCTTCGAGATGCACTCGGAGTCAGGAGGAGGTCGTGATCGACGTGGAGCACTGGGCCGAGATCCGCCGGCTGCACTTCGTTGTCGGCCTGTCGATCAAGGAGATCTGCCGGCGCACCGGCCGCAATCGCTCCACGGTGCGGCGGGCCGTGCGCTCCGAGGCCCCACCGGCCTACCGGCGCCCGCCGGTGGCCTCCAAGCTCGACCCCTACAAGGAGGAGGTGCACCGCCTGCTTGGCGCCGAGCCGCGCATGCCGGCGACGCGGATCCGCGAACTGATCGTCGAGGCCGGCTACAGCGGCGGGCGCACGATCCTCGATGACTACCTGCGCGAGGTCCGGCCCCTGTTCGCCCCACCCCCGCGCACCTTCCAGCGCACGCTCTACCGCCCTGGCGAGATCTGCCAGTTCGACGTGTGGGAGCCCTCCCGGCCCATCCCGGTCGGCCACGGCCAGGAGCGCCGCGGCTTCGTCGTGGTGGGCTGCCTGGGCTACTCGCGCGCCGGCGCCGGGGCGCTCATCTTCAGCAAGCGCGCCGAGGACATCCTCACCGCCATCACGCGCTGCCTGTGGCGCCTGGGCGGCCTTCCCGGCACGCTCGTGTGGGACCGAGAAGGTGCCCTGCACGCCGGTGGCGGGCGGCCGACTGAGCCCTTCGCCGCCCTGTGCGGGCGCCTTCGCATCGGCTGGAGGTTCTGCGAGCCGGCCGATCCCCAGGCCAAGGGCCTGGTCGAGCGCCTGCAGGGCTACATGGAGACCAGCTTCGAGCCGGGGCGCTCCTTCGCCAACGAGATCGACTTCCAGGATCAGCTCGATTCCTGGTTCGACACCCGCGCCAACCTGCGCACCCACCGGGCCCTTCGCTGCCGCCCGGTCGATCGCCTGGGCGAGGATCTCGCCCAGATGGCCCCGCTTGCGGGCGAGCTGCCGGATCTGGATGTGCGGATCGTCCTGCGCGTGCCGCCCGATCCCTTCGTTCGGATCGACACCTGCGACTACTCACTCGACCCACGCCGGGTCGGGCAACGGGTCGAGGTGCGCGTCGGCCAGCGCCAGATCAGCGCCGTGGTGCTCGGCACGGGCGAGATCGCCGCAGCGCACCGGCGAAGCTACGCCCGCCATCGCACCATCACCGACTTTGAGCACCGGCGCCCGCTTCGGGCCGGCCCGCCCGGGCGGGCCGAGCCTGAGGTCGAGCAGCGCCCCCTCGCCCGCTACGACGCCCTGATCCCGGCATGAGCACGACGACGGCCGAGCTCGCGCACCTGTTTCGTGCCCTCAAGGCTCCGGCCGCCGCGCGCTCGCTGCCCAAGCTCGCCGAGCGGGCCCGGGCCGAGGAGTGGAGCTATGAGCGCTTCGCCGAGGCCCTGCTGGCCAGCGAGGTCGCCTCGCGCGGTGCCTCCGGCGGTGAGCTTCGCATCCGCGCCGCGCGCTTCCCGGCGCGAAAGACCCTCGAGGAGTTCGACTTCTCCTTCGCCCGCAGCCTGAAGAAGGCCGCCGTGCTCCATCTCGCCCAGCTGGACTTCCTGCACGCACGCGAGAACATCGTGCTGCTGGGGCCTCCGGGCACCGGCAAGAGCCACCTGGCGATCGCGATCGGCATCCGTGCCTGCCTGGCCGGCCAGCGCGTGGCCTTCGCGACGGCCACCGAGTGGGTGGCCCGCCTCGCCGAGGCCCAGCGCCAGGGCATCCTCGCAGGCGAGATCGCCCGGCTCGGGCGGATACCGCTCCTGGTGGTCGACGAGGTCGGCTACATCCCCTTCGATCCGGCCGCCGCCAACCTGATCTTCCAGCTTGTCTCAGCGCGCTATGAGCGCGCCTCGATGATCGTGACGAGCAACAAGCCCTTCTCTGGCTGGGGCGAGATCTTCGGCGACGAGGTGGTGGCCGCCGCCATGATCGATCGCCTCGTGCACCACGCCGAGATCCTCTCCTTGAAGGGCGACAGCTACCGGCTGCGCGACAAGGACGTCGCGACACGGCCACGGCCGGCGCTCATCGACGAGGGCTGACCCACCGGGCCTTCGGCCCGGCCGCCGGGCCACGCCTGCTTTGGCTGGGAGCGTCGCGGCCCGGCGGGCCCAGGGGGGTCGCTTTTCAACCGGCAGAAGGGGGTCGGTTTTCAACCGTGGTTGACAATCCCGGCTCAGGCCCACCTCCGTGAGCCCATCCGCAGAGGAACGAGGCGCGGACTGAATCGCCATTGGCGCCCATGCCGGGTGATCAAGGTGGACGGAAGACCTGCCGATGCACTCAGTCAAAGCGCCACACCGGACCTGCAGTGCCCTGAATGCGTTGGCCGGCGGCGGCGTCAGGAAGACGCGAAAGGAACACCAGTGCACATGAGCCGGCGCGTGCCTCGGTGCGTGCTCGCCACCCTGCTGGGGTTGG
>JALOLS010000090.1 GCA_025455865.1 Thermoleophilia bacterium | reverse complement strand
GGAATCGCGCGGCGGTCGGGTACGGGCAGGTGCTGGGCGAAAAGCCGCACCGGGGGTGCGGGCGGGGCGAGAGCACGCATGGCCGGCGGGTTCTGGCCCTGCCCGGCGGGTACCGGCGGTCCTAGTACCTTGGGGTGGTCTGCGACGGCACCTTGGGGCCGCGGTCAGGACCCGGCGCGGTGGCGACGGCGGGCGCGCAGGCCACGCCCGCCCGGTCGGCCGGGCGCCTCGCGCCAGCGCAGGGCGCGGCGGCGGACCGGTCCGATCACCAGGTGGTCGATCGCCAGGGTCGCGGCCACCGCCACCAGGGCCCACGCGAAGACGACCTCGGTCAGCAGGTTGACGCGCGCCATGCCGATGCGGCTCCCGATGCCGTCGGAGGCGGCCAGGAGCTCCGCCATGATCGTCACCCGCAGGGCGCTCGCGCTCACCAGGGCCAGCGCCGCCACCAGGGGGCCGGCGACCGCCGGCACCACGATCTCGCGCACCACCCGAGCCCGGCCGACCCCGTGGGCACCGGCCATCTCCAGCAGGTCGGGGTCCACCGCCCGCACGCCTTCGGCCGCGTTCACCGCGACCACCGGGACGGCGACGGCGATGACCACGAACCAGACGACCCGCTCCCCGGTGCCGAGCCACACCATCCCGACCACCACCAGCACGATCGGCGGGATCCCGAGCATCGCCGCCCGCGCGGGCCGGGTGAGCTCGCCGACCGGCCACCACAGCCCGGCCGCGAGCCCCCACGCGGCTCCCACGAGCGCACCGACGACGACGCCGACCGCGGCCCGCTCGAGGGTGACGCCCAGCTCGGCCACGAGCTCGCCGGAGCCGGCGATCCGGCCGAGGGCCTGCAGCGTCTCGGCCGGAGACGGGGCGAGCACCGCGGGTCGCGAGGCCGACCACCACCACCAGACGGCGGCCAGCCCCGCGACGCCGAGGGCGGCGAACCCCGCGCTAGCGAGCCGGCGGGACGTAGAAGCTCCGGTCCGGCAGGCGGCCACCGATGGCATCGGGGGTCGCGCGGGCGAGGACCTGGAAGTAGCGCTCGACCTGCCGCTGGACGGTCCGCGCGGGGACGTAGTCCGGGCGCAGCCGGGCGACGATCGTCGCCGCCCCCTGCTCGGGCAGGCCGGTGAGGGGCGCCAGCCGTCGCCCGGCCGCGATCGGGTCGGCCGAGTAGGCGCGCGTGGTCGCGTCGAGCTCGCGCTGCAGGGCGGCGACCACCGCCGGGTACCGGCGGGCGATCTCGCCCCGGACCGCGACGCCGGCCTGCGGCAGGGTGTCGCCGGTGGCCCGCCGCCAGGCGCCGGTGAGGCTGAGCCGCGGTCCGAGCGCGAGCCCGGCCGCCGCGCCCTGGGTGACCGCGAGGGTCGCCTGGGGCTCCGGCAGCACCGCGTAGCGCGCCCGCCCGGAGACCAGGGCGCTGACCACCTCGGGGATCTGCGGGTAGTTGGTGATCGTCACGTCGCGGTCGGGATCCAGGCCGTTGCGCCCGGCGAGGCTGCGGAAGATCAGGTCGGGCGCATCGCCCCGGAACGGGATGGCGACCGGCTGCCCGCGCAGCTCCCGCCAGTCGAAGCGTGCACCCGGCGGGCCGACGATCCGCAGCAGGCTGGCCTGGACCACGCCGAGGAGCCGCACGTCGATCCCGCGATTGGCCAGGGTGGCCGCGACGTTGGTCGGCAGGGTGATGACATCCGCGCTGCCGCTGGTCAGCGCCGCCCGGATCTCGTCCGGGTTCCGGACCCCGGAGAGCTCGACGCGCCCGACCAGGGGCGCGAGCGTGTTCCGGGCCCGCAGGCGCAGGAACGGCACCTGGAGGGCCAGGTTCTCCAGGGTCCGCACGCGCAGCGTCTCGAGCCGCTCCGCCGGGGCGGCGCGGGCCGGCGCGACATCAGCGCCGGCGACCGCGCAGGCCGCGAGGGCGAGCGCGGCGGAGCGGGCCCAGGCCCGGCGTCGCCGGGGCGATCTGGCTTCGGTCATCGTCGGGGGCTCCCTTCAGGAGTCGGGTGAGGGTGTGCGCCGTCTGGGCGACGGCGGCGTCATCGCGCCCGGGACGCGGGACCTCGGGCTGGACCACACTGGGCGCGCCGCGCTCGGGGGATGCGGGCAGGACCAGGACGCGGTCGGCCACCCGGGCCGCCTCGAGCGGATCGTGGGTCGCCCACAGGGCGGCGGCGCCGACCCGGCCGAGCCACGCGAGCAGCTCCTCGACCAGCTGCTCCCGCCGGGCCAGGTCCAGCGCGGCGAAGGGCTCGTCCAGGAGGACCAGGCCCGGGCGGGCGATCAGGGCGCGGGCGATCGCCACCCGCTGTCGCATCCCGCCCGAGAGCGCGGCCGGGTAGCGGTCGGCGGCGTCGGCGAGGCCCAGGCCGGCCAGCAGCTCGTCGGCCCGGGCGCGATCCTCGGCCCGCGCCCCGCGGCCGAGCACGAACAGGACGTTCTGCCGGGCGGTTCGCCAGGGGAGCAGGCGCGGATCCTGGAAGACGTAGCCCACACCCCGCTCGCCGCCGCGGCGGGTGCCGCGGTCGGGCTCGATGAGCCCGGCCGCGACCCGCAGGAGGGTGGTCTTGCCCGACCCGGACGGGCCCATGACCGCGATCACTTCGCCCGCGCCGACGGACAGGGTGATCCCGGCCAGCACCGGCCGGCCCCCGAGGGCGGCGTGCACCGCGTCCAGATGCACGCCGGGATCGGCGGCGGCCCGCACGCCGGCCCCCTCCGCCAGGGGGGCGGCGATCAGGCTCACGGGCGCGCGTCGTCGCGCCGGGCGACGACGGCGAGCGCGGCCAGGTGCTCCCGGTGGCGATGGAAAACCGTGCGCATGGCCCGCACCCGCCGGCGGGCCACCGGATCGCGCAGGACGTTGCCGAGGATCCGCAACGTCCGCCCCGGGCCCTCGTCGCGGATGACCCGGGCGGGCGAGAGCAGGGCCATGGGGCGCGTCTCACCCGCCTCGGCGGTGAACCCGCACGAGGAGAGCAGCGCGGCCCACTCCGCACGGGTCAGGGGCCGGGCGCCGACCCGGATCGCCGCCGAGAGGTCGGCCAGGATCGCGTCCCGCCGGGCGGCGGGCAGGTCGTCGGGGACCAGCATGAGCTCGTGCATCCCGAGGCGGGCCCCGGGCGTGAGCACGCGGTGGAGCTCGCGCAGGATGCGCTCCCGCTGGGGCGGGGTGCACATGGTGAGGACCGCCTCGCCCCAGCCGGCCGAGGCGGCGCCGTCCGGCAGGTCGATCGTCTCGGCCGAGCCCCGGATGATCCGCCGGTCCGGGCCGGCGATCCGGCGGCGCAGCCCCTCGGCCGCGCGCTCGTCGCGCTCGATCCCGACATAGCTCCGGGGCCGGCGGGCGAGCGCCATGTCGGCGGTCACCCCGAGGCCCGGGGCCACCTCGACCACGTCGTCGTCCGGGCCGATGGCCATCCGGTCGATGAGCCACGCGCTGAGCTCACGACCGCCCGGGCGCAGGACCCGCTTGCCCATCCGGGCCAGCAGCCAGTGGCCCGGCATGGTCGCCGGGTCGAGCCCGTCGCCGGGCGCCGCCCGCACCGTCTCCGCTGCCTGGGGTGGCATCGGTCCGCCTCCGTTCGCCGGGGGTTTTCTCTAATCCACATTGGATTTAGAAACCCGGCAAGGGGCGAAGCGGTGCGTCCTCGGATGACGTTCGGCCCACCGTATGTCGAACGTTCGGTGGACCGAAGTATTCTGGCGCTGAGCGCGCCTGGCCCTACGTGGCGCCGACCGGGTCGACCGGGGCCTCGACCACGCGGGCGCCGCAGGTGGCGTCGCCGCGCGCCCGGGCGGTGGGGTCGGCCAGGGTCGCCCGCGGGGCGACGACCGACAGCACCCCGCGCCAGATGGAGCGGTCCAGCGCGCACACGCGATCGGGGTCGGCCTGCGCCATCTCCTCGAAGGGGCAGGCCCGGGCGGTGATCGACCCCGACTCGGCGTCGGCCTGGGGGGCGAAGCCGTAGCGGGAGAGCAGGCGGATGACCTGGGTGACCGCCTCGGTGATCGTCTTGTTGCCCAGGCCCGCGCCGGCCGCCCCCTCGCGCTCGGCCAGCTCGCGGCCGAACTCGAAGCCGACCCGGTCCAGCACCTCGTCGGCCGGGGCGCCGGTGCGGTCGGTCATCGCGCGCAGCAGCAGCGTGGCGAGCAGGTCGTAGTGGCGCTCGTGGAGCTGCACGGCGATCTCGGCCTCGGCCAGGGCGTAGAGCTTGGCCGGGCGGCCCGCCCCGGGGCCGGAGCGGCCCGTGCGGCGGTGGAACTCCGCGCGCAGGAAGCCCTGCTCGACCAGCTTGTCCAGGTGGAAGCCGGCCAGGCGGCGGTTGATGCCGACCCGCTCGGCCACCTCGTCCTTGCCCACCAGCCCATCGGCCTCGCGGACGGTGAAGAAGACGCGCCGGCGGGTGGGGTCGCCCAGGGCGGAGACCAGGCGCCGGATCTCCTCCTCGCTCCCGATGGGGCCCTGAACGTCCACCGTCACACCCCCCGCTCGGCACCCGCGGACCATCCCAGGATACCGCTCCGGGACCCCGGGAGCGGGGCCGCCGGAGCCTGGCGGTGGGTGCTTGCCTCTTGAGGCTACGCGCGTATCCTTTAGAGCGCAGGTGGACCGCGGCACCATCACCGGTCCGCGCCGCCATGGACGCCCCCGAAGGAGGACTCCACGTGTCGACGACCCCGCCGGAACTCGACCTCCCGACCGGCTATCAGTTCGGCTGGCATGACCCGGCCAACTCCGTCTTCACCCCGAAGAAGGGCCTGAACGCCGACGTCGTCCGTGAGATCTCCATGCTCAAGAACGAGCCGGAGTGGATGACGAAGTTCCGCCTGCGGGCCCTGGAGATCTTCGACCGCAAGCCCATGCCCGAGTGGGGCGGGGCCATCGACGTCGACTTCCAGGACATCTACTACTTCATCCGGGCCTCGGAGAAGCAGGGGCGCAACTGGGACGAGGTGCCCTCCGACATCAAGAACACGTTCGACCGCCTGGGCATCCCGGAGGCCGAGCAGAAGTACCTGTCGGGCGTCTCGGCGCAGTACGAGAGCGAAGTCGTCTACCACTCCATCCGGGAGGACCTCGAGAAGAAGGGCGTCATCTTCTGCGACACCGACACGGCGCTCCGTGAGCACGAGGACCTCTTCCGCGAGCACTGGGCCACGGTCATCCCGCCCGGCGACAACAAGCTCGCCGCGCTGAACTCGGCCGTGTGGAGCGGCGGGTCGTTCATCTGGGTGCCCGAGGGCGTGCAGGTGGAGATCCCGCTGCAGGCCTACTTCCGCATCAACCAGGAGTCGATGGGCCAGTTCGAGCGCACGCTGATCATCTGCGAGCCCGGCTCCTACGTGCACTACGTCGAGGGCTGCACGGCCCCGGTCTACTCGAGCGACTCGCTGCACTCCGCGGTGGTCGAGATCATCGTGAAGAAGGGCGCGCGCTGCCGCTACACGACCATCCAGAACTGGTCGCCCAACGTCTACAACCTGGTGACCAAGCGCGCGGTGGCCCACGAGGACGCCGTGATGGAGTGGGTCGACGGCAACCTCGGCTCCAAGCTCACCATGAAGTACCCGGCCGTGTGGCTGGTCGGCCCCCGCGCCCGCGGCGAGGTGCTCTCCGTCGCCATGGCGTCGGAGGGGATGCACCAGGACGCCGGCGCCAAGATGGTCCACGTGGCCCCCGACACCTCCTCGACGATCGTCTCCAAGTCGATCTCGCGGGGCGGCGGGCGCACGAGCTACCGCGGTCTGGTCAAGGTGGAGCCGGGCGCCCGGCGGGTGAAGGCGTCGGTGGTGTGCGACGCGCTGCTGCTGGATGAGGACAGCCGGTCGGACACCTACCCCTACATGGACATCCAGGAGGAGGACACCTCCATCGGCCACGAGGCCACGGTGTCCAAGGTGGCCGACGACCAGGTCTTCTACCTGATGAGCCGGGGCCTCAGCGAGGAGGAGGCCATGGCCATGATCGTGCGCGGCTTCATCGAGCCGATCGCCAAGGAGCTGCCGATGGAGTACGCCGTCGAGCTGAACCGGCTCATCGAGCTGCAGATGGAGGGCTCGATTGGCTAGCGCGGCCCCGGCCTGGGCCGAGGAGGCCCGGCAGGCGGCCGGGCAGGCGCTCCAGGCGCTGCCCGGGCTGACCGGGCGCGAGGAGGACTGGCGGTTCACCCCGCCGGAGGACCTGGCCCTGGCCGGCCCCGAGCCCGGCCCGGCCGCGGCCCCGGTGGACGCGCCCGTGCCCGCGCCCGGCCACCGGTCCGCCCGCCTGGCCTTCGCCGACGGCGCCGCAGGCCGGGCGGAGGCCGCCGGGCTCCCCGAGGGGGTCGTGGTCGCCGACCTCGGCGACGCGCTCTCGAGCCACGAGGCCCTGGTGCGCGAGCGGCTCTACGCCCTCGCCGGCTTCGAGGACCGCCCCGGCGCGCTGAACGCCGCCGGCTGGGAGTCCGGCACCTTCGTGTACGTGCCGCGCGGGGTCGAGGTGGAGCTCCCGGTCGAGGCCGTGCTCTCGGCCACCGGCGCCCGCGGGCGGGTCTTCGGCCGCACCCTGGTGGTCGTCGAGGAGGGCGCCAAGGCGACGGTCATCGACCGCTTCACCTCCCCCGCCCTCGCCTCCGCGGTCCACGCGAGCTCGGTGGCCGAGCTCTTCGTGGCCGAGGGGGGTGAGCTCGAGCACGTGTCCTTCGTGGACTGGGGCGCCGGGATGCGCCACCACGCCGTGGTGCGGGCGGCGGCCGGCAAGGACGCCAAGGTCCGCTCGGTCGTGGTGACCCTGGGCGGTGACGTCGTGCGGGTGGAGCCCACCCTGTACGTGCGCGGCTCCGGCGCCGACGCCCGGGCCCTCGGCCTGTACTTCGCGGCCGGCGACCAGCACTTCGAGCACCGGGTCGTGTCCCGGCACGAGGCCCCCCAGGCCTACTCCAACCTGCTCTACAAGGGCGCCATCCAGGACGCCGCGCACACGGTCTTCTTCGGCAACCTGGTCGTGCCCCCGGGCGCGCCGGGCACCGACGCCTACCAGACCAACCGCAACCTGGTGCTGAACGAGGGCGCCCGCGCCGACACGATCCCGTTCCTGGAGATCGAGACGGCCGAGGTCAAGTGCTCGCACGCCGGCGCGGTCGGCCGGGTCGACGACGAGCAGGTCTTCTACCTGCAGGCCCGCGGCGTGCCCGAGCGCGAGGCCAAGCAGCTCATCGTCTACGGCTTCTTCCAGGAGGTCCTCGACCAGATCGGCTTCGCCGAGCTGCGCGAGGAGCTGGACGCGGCCGTGGCCCGGAAGGTGCGATGAGCCGGGTCGACGTGGCCGCGCTGGAGGACCTCGCCCCCGGGACCGCCGTGCGGGTCGAGGTCGAGGGCACGCCGATCTGCCTGGTCAACACCGGCGATCAGGTGCGGGCGGTGCACGACACCTGCACCCACGCCCGTGAGTCGCTGTCGGCCGGCTGGGTGGACGAGGGCCGCATCGAGTGCCCGCGCCACGGCGCCCTGTTCGACCTGGCGACGGGCGAGGCCGTGACCCCGCCGGCCACCCTTCCCCTTCCCACCTACGCCGTCGAGGTGCGTGACGGGCGGGTCCTGGTGGACCCGACCCCCTCCCACGCGCACCCCCTCGACGCCCGCCGAGCCTAGGAGCGCGCTTTCGTGGCTGACCCCATCCTGCAGATCAAGGGCCTCGAGGTGGCCGTCGAGGACACGCCGATCCTCAAGGGCGTCGACCTCACCGTGCCCCAGGGCGAGGTGCACGCGCTCATGGGCCCCAACGGCTCGGGCAAGAGCACGCTGGCCTACGCGCTCGCCGGGCACCCGCGGTATGAGATCACCGCCGGCGAGGTGCTGTTCGCGGGCCAGGACCTGGCCGAGATGGAGGCCGACGAGCGCGCCCGCGCCGGGCTCTTCCTGGCCATGCAGTACCCGGTCGAGGTCCCCGGGGTCTCGGTGATGAACTTCCTGCGCACCGCGGTGAACGCCGCGCGGGGCGAGGAGGTCCCGGTGCGCGAGTTCGCCAAGCTGTTCCGCGAGGCGTCCAAGCAGCTCGAGTTCGACCCCTCCTTCGCGGACCGCTACCTGAACGAGGGCTTCTCCGGCGGCGAGAAGAAGCGCCACGAGATCCTGCAGATGGCGCTGCTCAAGCCGAGGTTCGCGATCCTCGACGAGACCGACTCCGGTCTCGACATCGACGCGCTGCGCATCGTCTCGGAGGGCGTGAACCACCTGCGCGGCCCGGGCCTGGGCGTGCTCATCATCACCCACTACACGCGCATCCTGCGCTACATCAAGCCCGACGTCGTGCACGTGATGTACGAGGGCCGCATCGCCAAGACCGGCGGGCCGGAGCTGGCCGAGCACCTGGAGGAGAAGGGCTACGTGGAGTTCGGGTCGGCCGAGGCCGCCCTGGCCCCGCGCTAGGCGGACACCGATGACCACGGCCGCGCAGCCCGCGCTCGACCCGGCCCGCCTGCGGGCGGACTTCCCCATCCTCGGGCGCGAGCTGCACGGCCGGCGGCTGGTCTACCTGGACTCGGCGGCGACCTCGCAGAAGCCCCAGGCCGTCCTGGACGCGATGGACGCCTACTACCGCGAGACCAACGCCAACGTGCACCGCGGCGTGTACGAGCTGGCGGCCGAGGCCACCGAGCGGTTCGAGGGGGCCCGCGACCTGGCCGCCGCGCTGGTCAACCACCCGCGCGAGGGCGTGGTCTTCACCAAGAACGCCACCGAGGCCGTCAACCTCGTGGCGTGGGCCTGGGGCGTGCGCACGCTGCGCCCCGGCGATGAGGTCCTGGTGACCGAGATGGAGCACCACTCCAACGTGGTGCCCTGGCAGATCGTGGCGGGCATCACCGGCGCGAGGGTGCGCTTCGCCCCGGTCACCCCCGGCGGCGAGCTCGACCTGGAGCGGATGCGGGCGATGATCGGCCCGCGCACCCGGCTGGTCGGCGTGGTGCACGTGAGCAACGTGCTCGGGACGATCAACCCGGTGGCCGAGATCGCCGCCATGGCCCACGCCGAGGGCGCGCTCTGCCTGGTCGACGCCACCCAGAGCGTCCCCCACATGCCGGTCGACATCGCCGCGCTGGGCGCCGACCTGGTGGCCTTCACCGGCCACAAGATGTGCGGCCCGACCGGCATCGGCGTGCTCTGCGCCCGGCCGGCGCTCCTTGAGTCCTGGGAGCCGTTCCTGGGCGGCGGGGAGATGATCTCCGACGTCACCACCGAGTGCTCGACCTGGGCGGAGATCCCCTGGAAGTTCGAGGCGGGCACCCCGCCCATCGCCGAGGCGGTGGGCCTGGGGGCGGCGGTGGGCTACCTGCAGGGCATCGGGCTGGACCGGGTGCGGGCGCACGAGCGCGAGATGGCCCAGGCCCTGCTGGACGGCCTGTCCGAGCTCGAGGGCATCCGCATCTTCGGGCCCACCGACCCCGACCGGCGCGGAGCGGCGGTGAGCTTCGCCCTGCCCGACCTGCACCCCCACGACATCGCGCAGTTCCTGGACCAGGAGGGGGTCTGCGTGCGCGCCGGCCACCACTGCGCCAAGCCGCTCATGCGGGTGCTCGGGGTCCACGCGACGGCGCGGGCGAGCGCCTACCTCTACTCCGGCCCGGACGACGTCGAGGCCCTGGTGGCCGCGCTCCGGCGCGCGCGCACCTACTTCGGCGGCTGACCGCGGTACTGTCAGGAGCACGATGCCCGGACTGGACGACCTCTACCAGCAGCTCATCCTGGACCACTACCGCAACCGGCGGAACCAGGGGAGCCTGCCCGACCCCACCGTCCAGGTGCGCCACCACAACCCGCTCTGCGGCGACGACCTCACGCTGGAGCTGCTCATCGAGGACGGACGGGTCGTCGAGGTGCGCCACGACGGCGACGGCTGCTCCATCTCCCAGGCGGCCGCCTCGATGATGAGCGAGGCCGTGGCCGGCCGGACGCTCCCCGAGGCCCTGGAGCTGGTGGAGCACTTCCGCCTGGTCATGCACGGCGACGAGGAGCCCGACGAGGACCGGCTGGGCGACGCCATCGCCCTGGAGGGGGTCGCCCGCTACCCGGTGCGCGTCAAGTGCGCGCTGCTGTCGTGGATGGCCCTCAAGGACGCCATCCAGACCCACTCGGGCGAGCGGACCGAGCCCGTGCCCACGGGCGAGTAGGACCGGTCAAGGAGGCCACATGGCGAGCGACGACGAGATCCGCGAGGCGATGAAGCAGGTCGAGGACCCCGAGCTCGGGGTCAACGTGGTCGATCTGGGCCTGCTCTACGGGGTGAGCCAGGACGAGGACGGCAACGTCGTCCTGGAGATGACGCTCACCTCCATGGGCTGCCCGCTCACCGAGCAGATCATCGCCGACTCCCGCCGGGCGCTGGAGCCCCTCGACGGGGTGTCGTCGGTCGACGTCAACTGGGTCTGGGACCCGCCCTGGGGCCCGGACAAGATGACCGACGAGGGCCGCTTCATGATGAAGGTGATGGGCTTTGGCTGATCCCGCCCCCGCCGGGGCGGCCACCGCCGACGCGCCCGACCGGCCCCTCACCCTCGAGGAGAAGAAGGCCGCGGCCCGCGCCCGCGCGCGCGCGGCCCGGGAGGCCCAGCAGGCCGGCGCCGCCATCCTCGACGTGACCGAGTCGGCCGCGGGCTACATCCGCGAGGTGGCCGACCGCGAGGGCAAGGACCACGGCGTCCGCCTGCGGATCCTGGCCGGCGGCTGCTCGGGCCTCGAGTACCGGATCGACCTCACCGACCCCGGCGAGCCGGCCCGGCCGGACGAGCGCGAGGTGGCCAGCAACGGCATCCGGGTGCTCATGGACCTGAAGAGCGCCATCTACGTGACCGGGTCGGTCATCGACTACGAGCGCACGCTGCTGCGCCGCGGGTTCAAGATCCGCAACCCGAACGCCACGTCCACCTGCTCCTGCGGGGAGAGCTTCGGGGTCTGAGGGTCCCGGCGGCGCGCGGCCCAGGCCCGGATGCGGGCGATGGCCCGCGGCAGCGCGGCGAGGTCCCGGGCGGTGAACGCCTCCCGCTCGCCCACGGCGACCACCAGGCGGCCGGGGCGGGGCGTGCGCAGGGCGACCCGGTAGACCCCGGACTCGGGCGCGGGCCGGCGCAGGCGGGCGACGGTCAGATACCGGGTCCGGGAGACCGGCTCGGAGAAGCGCCCCGAGGCGGGCGGGACGCCGATGCGGGTGCCGGAGGGCGTGATGACCGCCGCCTGCGGGCGCCGGCCGGCCGCGCGGCCGCGCTCGGGCGGGCGGTCGGGCACGAGCACCTCGACCCGCAGCGTGTCCCCGGCCGCGAGGCGGGCGCGGAGGGTGCGCGTCTCGCCCGCGCGGGTGGTCCGGCCGTAGGCGGCCACCGACAGGGTCCCGTCGGGCAGCGCGAGCACGACGGGCCGTCCGGCGGGCGTCTCCAGGAACCGCGGGGCGTGGCCGAGCGCCGGCGCCGCCGCGACCGCGAGCGCCGCGGCCGCACCGGCGATGGCGGTCCTCACGGCGTGTCGCGGCCCAGGGGGCGCCCGACGGCGGCGACGATCCTCACCCGGGTCCGTCCTCCCA
>JALOLS010000017.1 GCA_025455865.1 Thermoleophilia bacterium | reverse complement strand
GCGGTTGCGCACGGTGATGGTCCAGGTGCCATGCTGACCGCCCGCCAGCACGGCCGGGCCGGTGATGCCGAGCACCAGCTCGGGCGGGCGGGGCCCGGGCGGCGGGGGCTGGGGCGGCTCCGGCGGGCGGGGCGGGCGCACGACGGCCGTCGCGCTCACCGGGGGGATGTCCGTGGCCGTCGCGGTGGCGGTGTTCGGGATCTCGCCGCCGGCCGGCGGGAGCGCGCGGACCCGGGTCACCAGCTGCAGCGCCACGGTGGACCCCGGGGCGCGGCGGCCCAGCCGCCAGACCACCTCCCGGCCCTCGGGCACGCCGCCGTCGGAGGCCGAGACGAAGTCGAGGCCGGCCGGGAGCGGGTCGCGCACCACCACGTCGCGCGCGTCGGCGTTGCCGGTCACGCTCACCCGCAGCGCGTAGGTCACGAGGTCGCCCACCACGACCGTCTCGCGGTCGGCGCTCTTGGCCAGGTCGATCCGCGCGCCGGAGCGGACGACGAGCGACCCGGGGTCCTCCGAGGGCGGCGTGAGCGGGCTGGTGACCCTGGCCAGGTTGGTGATCCGGGTTCCGTCGTCGAGCGGCCCGATCACCCGCACCGGCACGGTGATGACCCGCTGACCCCCGGCGGGGAGGTCGGCGAGCCCCCAGACCGCCGTGGTCGCGCCGTCCGCCCCGGCGGTGAGCGACCGCTCGGTGATGACGCCGTCGTCGCTGGACGCCGTGTCCGGGGTGTAGGCCACCTGGGGGGGCAGCACATCGGTCACCGTGACGCCGGTCGCCGCACGGTCGCCGATGTTGCGGACCAGCACGGTGAAGGCGGTCCGCTCGTCCGGCGTCACCTGCCGGTCGTCCGGCGTCTTGGTGATGACCAGCACCGGGGCGGACAGGATCGCCGTCGCCGGGTCGGGACCGGCGGTGTACGGGCCGTCGGGGCCGCGGTCGGCGCCCGAGGCGTCCGTGCCGCCCACCGATGCGGTGTTCACGTGCGGGTTGGCCGGGCCGATGCCGGTGATCGCGGTCGCCTGCGGGCCCGGGATGGCCCGGAGGCTCACCACGGCCTGGGCGTCCGGCGCGAGCGGGCCCGGAAGCGTCCAGACCAGGCGGTCGCCGGTGGCGGCCGGGGTGACCACGGGCTCCTGGGCCCCACCGGGGTCGAGCACCGCCGAGCCCGCCTGGTAGGTCCACCCGGGGGGCAGGGTGTCGGCGATCTGCACCGCGTACGCCGGCGCGGTGCCCGCGTTGCGCACGACCACCAGCCACGGGAACGGCTGGCCGGCCTCGGCCGGGCCCTCCTCGGGCATCCCGGGCAGGCCGGTGGCCTTGGTGATCGCGAGGGCCGGGAACACCAGGCTGAGCGTCACCTGGTCGGCGTCGCGGTAGCCGGGCGGGTTCCCGGGCGAGGTCGCGGTGCGCTCGCCCGTGGCCGCGCCGGACATGCTGGTGGTGGTCACCACCGCGCCGTTGGTGACCGCGCGCAGGGTCGCCGGCGCATCCACCCGCGCGCGGTAGGTGCGCGTGGCCGTCCCGCCCGGATCGAGGTCCGGCACGTCGGCCCAGGTGAGCGTGCGGGCGGCCGGGTCGTAGCTCGCGGTGCCGGGATCGGTCAGCGTGAGCCCCGGAGGCAACACGTCGGTGAGGACGACGTCCTTCGCCCCGGACACCCGGGCCGCCGCCGGGTTCGCGACCATGAGCGAGAAGGTGGCCACCTGACCGGGCTCGACCAGGCGGTCGGGGTCGTCGACGGTCTTGGTCACGCCGATGTCCGGCTCCACGATCTCGACCGACGTGGCGGCGGTGAGCGATCGCGGCGTGTCGCCCTGATCCCGCCAGGCGGCGGTGGCGGTGTTCGGGAGCTCGTGCTGGGCCAGGGTGCCCCCGCGCTGGTTGGCCGGGAACTCGTCATCCACGCGCACGTCGAAGCTCACGGTGAACACGTCGGCGGCCGAGCCGGTGGCGTTCTGGTAAGTGGCCGGGAAGTCCAGGCGCACCACGCCCCCGCTCTCGGTGGCGGTCACCCCGGCGGGCAGGGCGCCCCCGTTCAGGCGGGCCTGGAGGTTCCCGAGGAAGGTGGTCCGCGCGCCGACCGGATCGGTGACCGCCGGCGTGCCGTACAGGGTGGTGCCCTCGGGCACGGTGAAGGTGAACGTCCAGGTGATGGTCTCGCCGATCGTCGCCTGGACCGCGGTGTTCCCCGGCTCGACGACCGAGGTGGTGCGGGCCTTGGCGAGCGTCACCCCCGGGGTGAAGACGTTGCTCGGGTCCTTCGCCGCCGGCGCGTTGGCGGCCGGGTTCTGCGCCGGGTCGATGTTGTCCGCCGGGATCAGCACGACCGGCGTGCCGTTCTGGTTGTTGGCCACCGCGTACCGCCGGACGCCGGCGGTGTTCACGATGTTCTGACCCGGGGCGATGCCGGGCGGGACCTGCATGTCCCACGTCAACGTCTCGGCGCCCCCGACCGCGAGGGACGGGACGGTCCAGGTGATGCGGCGGGTGGCGTCGTCGCAGGTGCCGCCGTCGCTGATGCCGCTCACCGCGGAGCAGCCGGCGATGATCGCCGGGAGCGGATCCCAGACCTCGACGGCCTCGGCGGGCTGGGTCCCCGGGTTGCCGAGGTCGACGCGCCAGGTCACCGACTGGCCGCCCTGCACCGGCCGGTTGTCGGTGTTCGCCGGGTCCGGCGGGACCGGCGCGCCGTTGATCTGCGCGACACCCTTGGTGAGGGTCACCACCGGCTCGCTCCAGGTGACGTCGGCCTCGTCGCGCAGCGGGAACGACTCGCCCTCGGTGTCGACGTAGGAGACCTTCATCAGGTTGGCGCGGATGTCGGCGTCCGCGCCGGCCCCGGGCTCGGTGATGGTGGAGGCGAGCCGCCACTCGAAGACCAGGCCCGGGGCGACGCTGGGGACGGTCCAGGTGAGGTCCGCCTCGGTGAAGGTCACGTCGCCGTCGGGGACGGTGTCGTCGGGGGTCGGCTCCGCGCTCCCTGCGAGGTAGGTGAAGCCGGGCGGCAGGAAGTCGGTGACCCGCACCGTCCCGGTCGAGACACTCGATGGGAAGTCGATCCTGAGCCGCCAGCACACCCGGTCGCCGGGCGCGTACCCGGGCTGCACGCCGGTGACGTAGGTCGAGGCGGCGCAGTCCTGGGGGACGGCCCGGACCGCGACCCGCTTGTCGATGGAGGGGGCGCCGGCGGCCTGGGCGGCGGACGAGACGTCGGCGTCCGGCCCGGGCGGGCGATCGTCGATGGGCACGCCGCCGAGGGTGCAGGTGGGGTCGCCCGGCGCGCAGCGGGCCTGGGTCTGGGCGTCCACCCGCACATCGTTCTGCACCCGGTCGCCGGCCAGCACGGGGCCGGCGTCCGCGCCGTTCTGGCGGTAGTTCGTGAGCGTGCGGCTCTGGAACGTGATGGTCTGGTCGGTCGTCGGCGCCTGGGTGCCCCGGTTCCAGACCAGCGTCCAGGTGCCGTCGGCGTTCTCGACCGCGGATGTGTAGGTCACGCTGGGCGCGCCCTGGCCGGGGTCGCAGGCGGCGGTGTCGCGCGGGCACAGGCCGTCGGGCAGCGTGTCGGTCACCACCAGGCCGGTGGCGAAGCGGTACTCCGAGGTGCTGATGCGCAGCGTCCAGGTGCTGATGGCACCCACCGTGAGGGCGGACGTGTCGACCGACTTGAGCACCCGCAGGTCCTCGGCGGTGCGGGTGAGGTCCTCCGTGTCGGACACCGGCGTGGCGCCGTCGTAGCGGCCGGTCGCCGTGGCCACGTTGGTGAGCGCCTGCTCATCGACGGTGAACGGCCCGGAGTTGTTGTCCAGGTTGGACGCCTGCGGGCCGGTGGTCGGCGGGATGGCGCCCGTCCAGTCGGTCGTGTTCGCCCGGAGCGGGATGCCGGCGACGTAGCGCACGACGATCTCGCCGCCCGGCGGGAGGTCGCCCAGCCCGGTCCAGCGCACCCGGGTGTAGACCCCGCTCGGCGCCGGCCCGGGCGGGTCGGTCACCACCGCCTCCACCAGCGCCGGGCTGAGGCAGCCGGTGAGCCCGCCGGGCGCCCCCCCGGCGTTCAGGGCCGGTGCGCCCGGATACTCGAGGGGCGATCCGGGATTGGTGGGCGCGTCGGTGGTGGTGTCACCGACGCCGCAGCCCAGGAACTCCAGGCCCGCCGGCAGCCAGTCGTCCAGGTCGATCCCGGTGGTCGGCCGCACCGCGTTGTTCCGGACGCGGATCGTGAAGATGGTCCGGTGGTCGTGGACCCCCCGCATGAGCTCCCCCTCGGGGCTCGGCTCCTCCTTGACCACCTGGATCGCCGTGATCGTGGTCGTGGAGGTGCCGACGGCCGAGCCGGTGAACGACGAGCCGATGGGCACGCCGCTCCCGTCGAACTTCGGGACGGTGCGCGGGTCGGTCTGGATGAAGACGCCGGCGTCGAGGGTGAGCGTGTCCCCGGGCGCGAAGATCGCCGGGTCGTGGGCCACCCGGAAGCCCACGCCGAAGGAGGAGCCCGGGGAGAGGTCGGCCAGGTTGTCCCAGATCAGCGTGGTCTGCCCGGCCCCCGGCGCGTTCTGGAGCACCCGGGGCGCCGGCGCGGGGGCGGTCGCGCCCGCGAACGAGACCCCGGCGGGCAGCACCACCCGGGCGGAGAGGTTGTAGCCCGGGGGCTGGCCGACCGGGCTCGACACCCGGAGCGTCACCGGCATGGTCGTCCCGTAGAGGACCTCCCCGGGCGCGTCGACGGTCAGGCCGATGTCCGGCGTGCCGGCGGCCGGCGCGTGGCCGGGCACCAGCGCGGGCAGCGCCAGGAGGAGCAGCGCCAGGACCGGGGGCAGCAGGCCGGAGCGGCGTGGAGACGGGGATGACGGTCGGGGCACGTCTTCCACCAGGTCGGATGCGGGCCGGCGCCCACGCTAGTCCAGCCGTCGCGCCCATCGCACCATGGGCCGCTCATCCACAGGTCCCGGGGTGAGGTTCGACAACGTTCCGATGCAATCCGGACGACCCCGCCCCCAGCCGGCCCCGCGGCAAAGACTGGGGGCGGGGGTTGGGGATCCCCCCGATGCCCACCCCCCTCCCCCCTCGCCAACCTCCCCGGCGACGACGACCCCGGACGGCGGAGGACGAGGTGGGCACGAGGACGCGCAGGGTGGCGGCAGGGCTGGTGGTGGGGGCGGCGCTCGCGGCCGCCCCGGCGGCGCCGGCGGCGTACCCCGGGAGCCCGGGCAAGGTCGCGTTCCTCGACGACGTCGACCCGTACTTCCCCCTGCAGGTCTTCCACCCCGACCCCAGCCACCCCGACGGCGGGACCGTCCAGGACGTCCGGGCCCGCACGTGGACGTTCCCCGGCGAGGGCCGCATCCCGACCCCGGGCTGGCCCACCCCCCCGTCGTGGTCGCCCGACGGGACCCGGCTGGCGTACGCCGCGCAGATCGCCGACACCGGCTTCGGCGGCGGCGCGACCCACCAGGCCATCTTCGTCTGGAACCTCCGCACGGGCGCCGTGCGCCAGGTGACCCAGCCCCCGCCGGGGGTGCGGGACGAGGACTCCCAGCGGCCCGACCTGGCCTTCGTCGCCAGCGACATGGCCCCGGTGTGGAGCCCCGACGGGCAGACGATCGCCTTCGTGCGGTTCATGCAGGCCGGCCAGGACCACCCGCAGCACGGCCAGCGCGGGGCCGACGTCTGGACGGTGCCCGCCGGCGCGTCGTCGGCATCCGGCACCCGGCTGGCCGACCTCCCGGCCGAGGACCTGACCATGGGCCTCGCCTGGGGCGGCGACCCGGCCGACCCGCTGGGCGGCAGCCTGGTGGGCCTGCTCGCGACCAGGGGCCCCGACCTGATCCGCCTGGCGCGGATCGACCACCACTCGGGGGTCACCACCGACCTGGTCACCAGCGCGAGCACGCTGCTCTCGCCGAACGCCGACTACGACGTGGCGCCCGACGGGCGGAGCGCGGCCTACGCGGTGCCGGGCCTGCCGAGCGGCCACCAGATCTGGACCACCTCGACCCAGGGCGGCGCCCAGCGACTGCTGGCCAACGTCCAGGACGGGCGCCTGCGCTTCAGCCCCACCGGCAACGGGCCGCTGCGCATCGCGCTCGCGCCGGTCCAGGGGACGCCGGGCGAGTCGCGCTACGGCCTGCTCGAGCGCCAGATCCCCGACCCCGGCGCCGACCAGTGGGCCGGGGAGCCCCAGGACCGCTTCGTCAGCCGCTACGCCGGCCCCACCGGCTCGTTCGGGTACGCCAGCGCCGGCCGGTCGCTGTGGGACGTGCAGCCCCAGCGCCTGCCGATCATCGTGATCCCGGGCTTCGCCGGGTCGACGCTGAAGTGCGAGGGCGTCCCCCGGTGGGCGCCCGGGTTCTCACCGGCCGAGAACGGGGCGAGCCTCATGGCGCTCCGCCTGGCCGACGACGGGGTGAGCCCGGCCGGGTGCCTGGGCGCGGGCCCCACCGAGGACCCCGACGCCCCCGACGCCCTGGTCTCGACCGCCCTCGGCGCCCCCATCTACCGGCCGATGGAGGACCTGATCGACCAGATGGCGCCGGGTGAGCGCAGCTTCCGGTTCTCGTGGGACTGGCGCAAGGCCCCCTCGCGGAGCATCGACCGGCTGGACGCCTTCATCACGAAGGTGCTCGCCACCGAGCCCGCGCTGGACCAGGGCCTTCGCCAGGTCGTGGTCTACGGGCACTCCTACGGCGGCCTGCTGACGCGGGAGTACATCACCCGCAGGCCCGAGCGCATCGCCCGCGTGCTCACCTCGGGCAGCCCCTACTGGGGCGCGGCCAAGCCCATCTACCCGATCACGTTCGGCATCGAGAACCCGATGGCCGGGGTCATCGACCTGGACACCTTCCTGCCCGACGCCGCCCTCAAGGCCATCTCCCGCAACGGCGCCGGGCTGCACCACCTGCTCCCGAGCGACAACTTCGGCCCCTGGCTCTCGGTGGGCGGCCAGCCGCAGGACCAGGCCGGCGTGCGCGCCTTCATCGCCGGCCCGGCCGGCGGCAACGGGGCGATGGCCGACCTCGGCCGGACCTGGCACCAGGCCCACGACGGGTTCGAGACGGTGAGCGGCGCCATCGACTGGCGCGCGGTCATCTCGACCGGCCTGCTCACGATCTCGGGCGCCGACATGGCCCCGGCGGCCGAGGCCGACGGCACGCTCACCTCCATCGTGCGGCTGGGCGACGGCGACGGCACCGTGCCGGTGCGGAGCGCCAGCCAGGGCCCGGTGGGCACCCGCACCCCGCTCGGCGACCCGGTGCACGTGCAGGCCATCTGCGGCCAGGCCCACATCCCGCTCGCGGGCGACCCCCGGGTGGGCGACGCCTACCGGGAGTTCCTGCTGACCGGGGCGGCGCCCCGGCGGACGGAGGGCCGCTGCGACGCCCGCGGCGTCTCGGTGAAGGTCGTGCGCCTGGACTCGACGCCGGGCGCGGGCGCGCTCGCCGCGACCGCCGTCGCCCCCCAGGCCGCCGTCGGCCTGGACGAGGCGGCCCAGGCGGGGCGGATCCAGCTCCTGGAGCTTCCCGACGGCCCGCTCGCGATCATGGACGACCGCACCGCGCTGCCGCTGCGCCTGGCCGGGCCGGGCGAGCGCGTGCGGGTGGAGGTGACCCGGCACGAGGGTGAGCAGGCCGGCCCGGCCGCGGTGTATGAGGGCCTGAGCGGCGAGGTGGTCCTGACCCCCGCACCCGGCGGCGCCGCGGTGACCGTGGACGGTGTCCCGGTCGCGCCCGCGGCCCCCGCCCCGGCCCCGCCGGGCGCCCCGGACCCCGCTCCGGCGCCGGGCGCCACCCCCCCGGCCGCCGCCCCGGCCCCGACGCCGGTGGTCGCGCCCCGGGCGGGCGCCCCGGCGCGGGCGCGGGTGGTGTGCCGGGTCCCGCGCCTGCGCGGGCTCACGCTCCCGGCCGCCCGCCGGGCGCTCGTGCGGGCCCGCTGCGCGGTCGGCCCGGTGCGGCCGAAGGCCGTCCGCGGACGGACGGTCGTCCGGGCCCAGCGGCCCGCGGCCGGCGCGGTGCTCCCGCGGGGGACCCGCGTGGCCGTGGTCCTCGTCCGGATCAACCCCCGCTGAGCAGTGCATCGAGCGCCGCCGCCAGCAGGATGCAGGCGAGTGGCACGAGGCCGAGGACGACGCCCACCGCCCGCTCGCCGTGGCGCACCACGGCGAGCACGGCGAGGACCGACGCGGCGATCGCGCCGCCGAGGCCCAGGATGAGCCCGACCAGCAGCAGGACGCCCCAGGGCCACCAGACGCCGGCCGAGGCGGCGGAGAGGATGGCGGGCAGGGCCACCAGCCAGCCGATCGCGCTGAGGATCGCGACCAGCGCCGCCCACCGGCCCGTCCTGGTCGTGGGGACGAGCGGCAGGCCATGCCACCCGTGCGCGTGAGCCTGGTCGCCACGCATCCTGGTCGCCTCCCTTCGCCCCGAGCGTGACGCGGGGGGGCCGTGCCCCAATCCGGGGAATCTGCGGGCCGGCCCTGCGGCCCGGCCGCACCCGGACGGCGCACGGATGGCCGCCCGGCGGCGGGGTCCCCCAGCCGGATCCTGATCGAGGCGGTCGGCGCTGACCCGCGTGGAGACGCCCACCCAGCCCGAGGGCGGGGTCCGTGCGCCGGACGCCGGCACGATCGCAGCCGGGAAGCGGCCCTGGCGGCTGCGCCGGTGGCCCGGGTGGCGCCGGGGCCCGGGGCCCGGGTCGCCGCGGTGACGGCCGTCGTGCGCTGACCACCGCTCCCGGTCAGGGCCCTGTCCAAGAATCCGACCGCACCTCCGACGGCTGCATCCCGGCGCCGGTCGGCGCCCTCGGAATCGGACGTACCACCAGTACGCCCGACGTCCTGCGCGAACGGCGAGTCCGTTCGCGAGCCCCCTGGTCACCGACATGCTTGGGACTCGCAGGCCGGAGGCACAGTCTCCGTTCTTGGACAGCCCCTCAGGCGGTCAGCGGTGGTGGGCCTCCGCCCAGCAGACGATCCGCAGCCGGACCCGCCGCGGGGCCCGGTTCACCAGATACGGGTCGTCCACGACGTCCCCGGCCGGGCGGCCCCGGTGGAGCTGGCGGCAGGCGTACGCGCGGAGCGGCCACTCCGGGTCGTGCGCCCGGGTCTCCACGGTCTGGCTGACGACGATCTCGCCGAGGTTCATGGCCCCCTCCGCGGCGACGCAGTATCCCTTCGTACCCCTTGTAGCCGCTCCGCGCGTCGGCCCCACCCCCCGATTCCCGGGCGCGGTAGCGTGGCGAGGTGGATCGCGTCCCCCTGTGGACCCGCGCCGTCGCCGACCCGGTCTTCCGCGCCGCGCTGATCGCCGACCCGCTCGGCGCGCTGGCCGGCGCGCCGGAGGTGGACGCCTCGCCGGATCAGGTGCGCCGGCTCGACGCGCTCGACCCCGAGGAGCGTGAGGAGGTCGTGCTCGGGCTGGTGCGGGAGGTGCACTGGCGCGGGGCACAGGCCAGGTTCGGCACGCTCGGGCGCGACGGGCGCCTGGGCGGCCCGCCCGAGGGGTGAGCGGCCCAGGCCGTCACCGCGCCCGCCGATCGGCGCGGCGCCGATGACCCGCCTGGCCGCGGCGGCGCTCGCGGTGGTGGTGGGATGGAACTTCACGGCCGTGGGCGCGGCGGCCATCCCGCTCGCCGAGGCGATGGGCACCGGCCTCGCCGTGGCGGGGCTCCTGACCACCGTGCTGCTCCTGACCGAGGCCCTCGTCCTGGTGCCCGCGGGCCGGCGCATCGACCGGGTGGGGCCGCGCCGGGTGGCCCTGGCCGGGCTCGGGGTCCTCATCGTCGCCGACGCCCTGGCGGTCATCACCCCCGCGCCCGCGCTGCTCATCGGGGCCCGGGCGCTGGTCGGCGCCGGCCTCGCGCTGGCCTTCGCCGCGGCCCTCCTGCTCTGGCCCGGGGCCACCGGCCAGGGGCTGGTCGGTGGCCTGGCCCTGGCCGGCGCCGGACTGGCCGTGGCCGTGGTCCCCCTTCTGGACGGTCCCCTGGGCTGGCGGGCGCCCTTCGTGCCCGAGCTGGTGCTCGCCGCGCTCGCGGTGCCGGTGGTCTGGCGCGCGCGCGATCCCGCGACCGCCACGCCCCGCGCCCCGATCGGGCTGCGCACGCTGCTCGCGACGCCGGGGGTGGCCGGCAACGTGGTCGCGGTCACCTTCGGGTTCGTCGCGAGCTTCGCGGTCGGCGCCTGGGTCGTCCCGCTGCTCACGCGCTCCGAGCACTTCGGCACGGCGGCGGCCGGGCTCGCCGGGTCGCTGGTGCTGTTCGGCGGGATGCTCACCCGCCCGCTCGGGGGCGCGGCCGACCGGGGCCGGCCCGGGCTGGTGCGCCCGGTGTCGATCGCCTCGGTGCTCGCCGCCTCCCTCGCCCTGATCGTCCTCGGGCTGGGCCTCGGCGTGGTCGCCGGGGTCGCCGCCGCCCTGGTGGCCGGCCTCGCCGGCGGCTTCCCCTTCGCCCCGGGCAACGCGGGCGTCGCGCGCGCGGTGCCGCAGGCCGCCGGCACCGCCGTGGGGCTCGCCAACGCCGTCGCCACGCTCGCCGGGGTGGTCGTGGTCTTCGTGATCGGCCTGGCCTTCGAGGCCGGGCAGGGGCCCGCCGCCTTCGTCGCCCTCGGCATCCTGCTGCTCGGAGCCCTGCCGCTGCTCCCCCGCGCGCGCCGGGCCTGAGCCGGGCGGGAAGTGGTGCGGGCACCACCTGCGCGGTGGTGCGGCGGCCGTCGGCCCGGGACGCGCGGGGCGGGACGCTTGACGCGTCACTCCGATCCCTCCCGAGGAGGCCCCCGATGACCCGCTCCCGCGCCCTTCGCGCCGCCCTGATGATCCCGGCCGCCGCCGCGGCCCTGGCCGCTCCCGCACTGGCCCTCGCCGACGACGGGTACCAGGTCGGCGGGCCCGACCCGACGATCCGCCTGGTCGAGAAGCCGGTCCGCACCCTGCAGCCCTTCGCCGACGAGTTCGTGCCCGCCTCCACCTGCCCGGACACCCACCCCTATCTGGTGGACGAGCGGTTCGACGGCAACCCGGCCTCGGCGCTCCGCGGCATCATCGTGCGGCGCTCGTCGGCCAACCTGGACGTCTCGATCACCGGCCCGCAGGGCATCGAGCACCCCTTCCGCGCCGGCAGCCAGCTCCTGCACGGCATCAAGGCCGGCTTCCCCAACTCGAGCGCCATGAACTGGGACTTCGTCCCGAACACCTATCAGATCGTCATGAAGTGCACCTCGAACCCGTCCCTCGGCCTGGACGTGACGGACACCGCGGGGATCATCGGCTGAGGCCATGGCGCCCCGGGGGGCCGGCCCGTGCGCGGGCCATGGCCCCCCGGGCGCGAAGTGGTGCAGGCACCACCGCGGGGCTGGTGCGGGGGCCGTCGGCGGGCGGACCGGATCGCGGGACGCTCTCGACGTCAGATCCACCCACCGCCCAGGAGGCCCCCGATGACCCGCAGCCGCAACCGCACCCGCGCCCTCCGCACCGCTCTCCTGCTCCCCGTCGCCCTCGGCGCCCTCGCCGGCCCGTCCGCCGCCCTGGCCGGCACCCTGGCCGAGGGCGGGTTCCAGGGCGGCACCTCCGACCCGACCATCCGCCTGGTGGAGAAGCCGGTCCGCACCCTGCAGCCCCTGGCCGACGAGTACGTGCCGGCCTTCACCTGCCCGGTCACCCACCCCTACCTGGTCGACGAGCGGTTCGACGGCAACCCCACTTCCGCGCTGCGCGGGATCCTCGTCCGCCGCTCCTCGAAGGACCTCGACGTCTCGATCACCGGCCCGGCCGGCGTCGCGCACCCGTTCCTGCCCGGCCGCCTGCTCCTGAGCGGCATCCGGCCCGGCTTCCCGAACTCCAGCGCGATGAACTGGAGCTTCGAGTCTCAGCAGTACCAGATCATCATGAAGTGCACGTCGAACCCCGCGCTGGGCAAGGACGTGACCAACCTGGCCGCCATCATCGCCTGACGGCCGGGCCCGGACCTCGCCCCGGGGGCCCGTCCCCACCTCCCGGCTCCGGCGCCCCCGGGGCCGGGTCGGGGGCCTCCAGGCCGGCGGCGACGATCTCCCGCACCCAGCCGGCGGCCTGCTCGACGCCGCCGGGCGGCGGGTGGAGCGCGACGTGCAGGGCGATGCCGTCCAGGCAGGCGAGGGCCTTGGCGGCGAGGCCGTCGGGGTCGGGGCAGCGCCACCAGCCCCCGGCCTCGCCGTCGCGCAGGGCCGCGGCGATCTCCTGGCGCCAGCGGGCGGTGAAGTCCTCCGCGGTGCGCCGGAGCGCGGGACGGTGCAGGGCCTCGCCCCAGGCGTCGATCCACACCCGCCAGGAGTGGGCCGCCTCGGGCAGGCACTCGTCCAGCAGCGCCGAGAGCCGCTCCGGGGGCGGGCGGGCGGCCAGCCGCTCCCGGGTGGCGGCCAGGTCGCGCTCGGCCACGTGGGCGAACGCCTCGGCCAGGGCCTCGTCGAGCGAGGGGAAGTACCGGTGCAGCAGGCCCACGCTCACCCCCGCGCGGGCCGCCACGTCGGCGACCCGGGTGCGGGCGAAGCCCCGCTCGGCGACGACCTCCGCCAGGGCGTCCAGGAGCTCGGCACGGCGATCGTCGGGGCGGCGGCGCGGCACGCGGCGAAGCGTACCGCGGCTTGCTGAATGAACCGCCATTCACTACGCTCGATCCCATGTCCCCGCGCACCCACCGGCTCGTCGCGCGCCCGGCGTACCTCATCGGAAGCTCGCTGGTGGCGCGCCTGCCCGACCTCACCATCGGGATCCCCATGGTGCTGCTGGTGCTCGCCGCGACCGGCTCATACGCCTGGGCCGGCCTGGCGTCCGGGACGCTGGTGGCCGGCGCGGCGGCGGCCACCCCGGTGCTCGGCCGGCTGGCCGACCGGCTGGGCTACCGCCCGGTGCTGGGCGTCGCCGCGGCGGCCTCTGCCGGGCTGCTCATCCTGATCGCGCTCACCGCGCCCTGGCTCCCGGCCCCGGTGCTCGTCGCCCTGGCCGGCGCGGCGGGCCTGGCCTCGCCCCCGCTCGAGGCGAGCGTGCGCGCGATCGTCGCCCGCACCGCGACCGGCGACGCCCGCCAACGCCTGCTCACCGTCGACGCGACGGCCCAGGAGGTGGTCTTCATCGTCGGCCCGGTGCTGCACGTGCTGGTGGCCACCCTGGTCTCGCCCCGCGCGGCGGTGGGCCTGGCCGCACTGGTGATGGCCGCCGGCACGGGCGCCCTGCTCCTGGCCCCCCTCACGCGGGGCCGCGCCCCCGCCCCGGCCGGCCGACGCGGCTCGGCGCTCGCCTCCCCCGCGGTGCGGCGCCTGGCGTTCCTGGCCCTGCTCGCGGGCGCCTTCTTCGGGCTGGTGAACATCTCCCTCATCGCCCGCGGCGACGAGCTCGGCGCGCCGTGGCTCGCCGGCGTGTTCCACGCCCTGTGGGCGGCGGGGAGCCTCGCCGGCGGCACCTGGGTGGCCCTGCATCCCTCCCGGCGGCCGGTCTCCCAGCGCCTGGTGCTCCTGCTCGGGCTCTCCGCGCTCGCCGCGGCGCCGCTTGCGATCGGCGCGGGCGCGGCGTGGAGCCTCGGCCTGCTGCTCGTGCTGCAGGGCGTGACCGTGGCCCCGGCCATCGCCGTGCAGGCCGAGGCCATCGCCGAGACCGCGCCCGCCGGGCTCGCCACCGAGGCCTTCGCGTGGTCGACCTCGCTCACTGCGGTCGGCCTGGCCGGCGGGGAGGCGGCCGGCGGCATGGTGGTGAGCGCCGGCGGCGGGCAGGCATCGCTCGCGGTCGCCGTCGGGGTGCTGGCCGCGGCCGCGGCGGCGGCCCCGCTCGCCGCCCGGGCGGTGGCCTCGCCGGTGCCCGCCGTGCCCCGGGGGGCGCCCGCGACCGCGTGAGCCGGGCGATGTATCCCTCCGGGGCCCTCGTGCGTCAGTGGTGCGCAACCGACCACACCGCTCCCACCGGAGGGAAGAACATGACCCGCAACATGGGGACCGCCGACCGCCTGCTGCGCGCCTTCGTGGTCGCGCCGGCCGCGATCATCGCCGCGATCCTGATCGGCCCGGGCTCGATCGGCGGCATCATCCTGTTCGTCGTCGCCGGCGTCATGCTCCTGACCTCCGCCGTCGGCTTCTGCCCCCTCTACCCGCTCGTCAAGGTCAACACCTGCTCGCGCGCCAAGACCGCGCAGCCGGTCTGTGGACCCTTCCATGAGCACGGCCGCCCGGGAGCGGTGACGCCGGCTCGGCGCCGCCGGGCGGAGACGGCCCACATCGGGTCGCGCTCCGCCCGGCGGCCCACGCGGGGCCGGCGTGGGCGAGACCCGGCCTTGACCCCGGGCGCCGGGAGTGGGACGGTCCCCGGGCACCGTCCTACGGGAAAGGGGGAACCGCATGGAGAATCGGGTGCGGGTCGACTGCGGTCAGATGCCCAGCGAGAGCAACTGCACGCTGGTCATCGAGGGGCCCGAGGATGACGTCCTCGACGCCGCCGTGGAGCACGCGCGCTCCAAGCACGGCCACACCGACTCGGACGAGGTGATCCGGGAGGCCGTGCGGTCGATGCTCCAGCCGGCGTAGCCGGAGGCCGCCCTCCCGGGCTCGCGGTTCCCGCGCGGCCTGCGGGGGCGGTCGATACGGTTCCGGCGGTTTCCTCGACCCGCCGGAGTGCCGATGACCATGAACCGGACGCTGGCCGCGCTGGGCGCGTCCGCCCTGCTCGCCCTGGGCGTGGCCGCCTGCGGAGGCGGCGACGAGGCCGGCACGACCGCGGGCACCGTGCCGGCGGCGACCACCGCCCCCGCCGCGGCCCCCATCGACGCCGCCACCCGGGCCCGGCTGACGCGCGCCCTCGACACGTCCTTCCGCGCCGCCAGGGCCCCGGGGGTCATGGTGAGCGTGTCCCGCGGCGACGGGACCCCGTGGACCGCCGTCCGCGGCACGGCCGATCCGGCCACCCGCGCCCCGGTCCAGGACGACCTGTACACCCGCATCGCCTCGGTCACCAAGACCTTCACCGCGACGATGGTGCTGCAGCTGGTGGACGAGGGGAAGCTCGCCCTCGACGACCCGATCGCCCGGTGGTTCCCCGACCTGCCCGACGGCGACGAGATCACCGTGCGGATGCTCGGGAACATGAGCAGCGGGATCGACTCCTACTCGCTCGACCCCACCGTGCAGAAGGAGTACAGCGCCGATCCCGAGCGCACGTTCACCAACGATGAGCTCATCGCGGCGGGGACCTCCCTCCCCCGCAGGTTCCCGCCCGGCGAGGGCTTCCTGTACTCCAACACCAACTTCGTCATGCTCGGGAGGATCGTCGAGGCCGAGACCGGGAAGCCCTACGCCGAGGCCCTGCAGGAGCGGGTCTTCGACCGGCTCGACATGAGGCAGTCGAGCGCCCCCACCGTCACCGCGATCCCCGACCCGCACTGGCAGGGCTTCACCACGCAGTTCAGCGAGGACGGCAGGCCGGTGAACGCGACGGCCTGGAGCCCGACCTTCGCCGGCCCGGCCGGCGACATCGTCTCGACCCTGGCCGACACCCGCACCTGGACGCGGTCGGTGGGCACCGGGTCGCTCATCTCCCCCGAGGCCCAGCGCGAACGGCTGAGGCCCAATCCCGCCTCGGTCGGCAACGGACGGGCCTATCTCTTCGGCCTCGGCGAGGAGGACGGCTGGCTCGCCCACAGCGGCCGGCTTCCCGGCTTCACGAGCCAGATCGCCTACGACCCGGCCACCGACACCTCGATCGTCGTGCTGGCCAACTCCGACATCCCGACCGACCAGGGCCCGCCGGCGCCGGCCATCTTCAAGGCGCTCGCCGCCGCCCTGCAGCCGTAGCCGGAGCCCGGCTCAGCCTCCGCCGGCCACCGAGTAGGGGTCGCCGTTCTGCACCCCGATGTGCAGGTGCGGCACGCCGTTGGCCGATCCGGACCACGCGATGACCTGGCCCCGGCTCACCGACTGGCCCGAGGACACCGCCACCGACGACAGGTGGGCGTAGAAGAAGGAGTCGGAGGCGGTGTTCAGGTGCAGGTTCATGCCCGCGAAGCGTCCGCTCCCGCCGCCGCCGATGCTCCCGATCGTGCCCGAGTCCACCGCGTAGACCGGCGTGCCGACGGGGATGACGATGTCGAGCGCGCGGTCCGACTGCCAGTTGCCCAGGGTGTGGGTGCCCGAGTACGGGGTGCCGACCACGTCGCCGCGCACCCCGAGGGGGTAGGCCAGGCCGCCGCCCGAGGGCGCCGGAGCGGTCCACGTGGGGGTGGTCGGGCTCCAGCCGCCCGAGGAGGCCTCGGCCTGCTCACGCGCGATCTCGGCCTGCCGGCGCGCCTCGGCCTCCCGCCGGCGCTGCTCCTCGCGCTCGCGCCGCCGCCGCTCGGCCTCACGGCGCTGGCGCTCCCGCTCGGCGGCCACCAGGCGCCGGAGCTCCCCCTCTGCCCCGGCCAGCACGTCCCGCTGGCGCTCCACCAGCCCGCCCACCTCGGCCTGCCGGGCCTCGGCCTGGGCGGTCTCCCGCCGCAGCAGCACCCGGTCACGGGCGAGCTCCCGGCGCAGGGCGACCACCGCGACCCGGGTGCCCCGGATGCGGCCGACGACCACGCCGTCCTGGCGCCCGGCCCGCTCGATGGCGCCGAGCTCGGAGACGATCCCGGTGACGCTCTCGGTCCCCACCAGCAGGTCGGCCAACGTGGGGTCGGGGCGGGTGTAGAGGTCGACCAGGCGCCCGGCCAGCACCCCGCGCGAGCGGTCGAGCTCCTGGGTCACCCGGATCAGCACCACGCGGTTGCGGCGCATCCGCTCCACGACCGCCCGCAGGCGCCCCTGTGAGGCCTGGAGGCGCGCGGTGGCGTCGGCCAGGCGGGCGTCGAGCGCCCCCAGGCGCTCGGACAGGCGCGCGACCTCGGCCCGCTGCTCGCGGATGGCGGCGGGCTCGGCGAGGGCCGGCGCCGCGGCCGCGAGCGTCCCGGCCGCGACGGCGGCGAGGACCAGGCGGCGCGGTCGCCGGTGGCGACGGCGGGAGGGCACCGGCCGCCGAGCGTAGCCGTGCCCCCCGGCAGGGGGCGCAATCGGCGTTGCGGATCGCCCCCGCCGGTTCTCGCGTTGCGGCGGCCCTACCCCTCGGGCAACGGCAGGTCGACGGCCTGCGCCACCTGCTCCAGGGCGGCGCGCTCCTCCGGGCCGACCCGCTCGCCGTGCAGGCCCAGGAAGCCCTCCCGACGGGCGTTCGCCACCCTGAGCGCGACCTCGAGCACGAACGCGCGGTAGGCGGCGGCCTCCTGTGCGTCGGCCTTCGCCTCGGCCACCGCCACCGCATCGCGCACGTTCTGCGCCAGCGCGGCGCGCACCTCGTCGGTGGAGTGCGCGGGCGGGCGGTCCACCTCGGGCTTGTCGGCCACGATCAGGCCCAGCAGGTCGACGCGGCCGTGCATGCGCTGGGCGTCGGCGTAGGCCTTGGCCATCGAGATCGTCTCGCGGACACTCCCCCCGCGGTGGGCCAGGATGACGAGCATGCCGGCGCTCGCCGGCCCCTCGCGGAGCGTCTCCCACTCCTGGTCGGTGAAATCCGCACGGGCGGTCATCGGGGTCGTCCCTCCTCGGTCGCCGTCTCCCGCCGCCGAGGGTACGGGGATGGGCCGGATGCACGGGGTCCCGACCGCCCGGGCGGCGGCGCCGACGCACCGAACCGCCCGAACCCTCCATCATCCGCGGCCCGTCCCGGCCGCGGCCCGGTCACCGGTCCTAGCCTGACCCGGTGCGCGCTCCCGCCCTCCTGCTGCCCGCCGCGGCGCTCGGCGCCCTCGGGCTGACCGTGGCCGCCGCGGTGGCCGGGCCCGCCCCCGAGCGCACCCCGGACGGCCTCCCGGTCTGCCCGCCGGCGGTGCACGACCGGTACGCGACCACCGGCGCCGACGGCCGCAGGTGGCCGACCTGGCACCCGCCGGTGGACCCGGTCCACCGCTGCGCCTTCGGCCACGAGCACGGCGCCGACCCGCGCGGGTTCCCGGCCGCGCGCTGGGCGGGGATGCCCGCGTTCGGCGAGCTGGCGGCGGCCGGCGGGGCCGAGGAGCCCCACGCCGGCTTCAAGGTGTTCGTGGTGGCCGACGACCGCCTGGGCAAGGCCTGGATGGTCCTGCTGCACCAGGGGACCGGATCGGCGCGCCGGGCGTCGGTGCGCCACCACACGCTGGAGGTCTGGATGGCGCGCCGGACCGGACGCACGCCGCTCGCCCGGGTGCGCGCGATGGCCGACTTCGGGCCTGCGGTGCCGAACTGCCCCGGCGCCCGGGTGCGGCTGAGCATGCGGCTGCTCCCCGCCGCCGGCTGCGAGAGCGTCTATGAGAGCTGGAACACCGATCTGCGGGTGGGCCGCTTCGGCGCCCGGGGCATCGCGTTCGACGTGGACAACGCGACCACCCGGGTGGACTTCTCCGACCCCGGGCGGCTGGTGTTCAACCGCGCGGCCTGCGGGCCCGGCGACCCGGCCGGGTGGGCGAGCCACTGCAAGGGGGACAAGCGCGCGGTCATCCACCCGCGCTGGCACATCACCCCCCGGGGCCCGGCCGTCGTCTACACCGACCCCCGGGGACGCGGGGCGCGCCCGGCGCCGGGGCCCGGGCGGGCGGTGCGCCAGTGGGTGCGCGCCGGCGTGGCGGTCGACGAGCGGGAGGCCTGCTGCGGCAACGGCGTGGTGTTCACGCTCCCGCGCCCCGGCGCCGGCCCGCTCCGGCCCGGGACCGGCCGGGGCTCGGCCAACGTGGAGACCCGTACGGCGGTGCGCTGGCCGAACTGATGCCCCGGCGCCGATGGGCGTCGGCTATCAGCTCCATGTCGATCTGATGGCGATCCACCCTCAGAGCCCGGCGCGCCTCGAAAGACGCGGCGTCCGCGGCCGACCCCCGGAGGGAACCGCGGTGCCCCCACGCCCCCTGGGCCACCGCCTGAACCGCACGGAGCCCTGCCATGCTCAGACGCCTCCGACTCGGTCCGCGCCTCGCCCTGGGGTTCGGCGCCGTCCTCGCCCTCGCCCTCGCCCTCGGGGTCATGGGCATCCTCCAGCTCCGCTCGGCGGTCTCCGGCTACGACCGGGTCATCGCCCACGAGGCGACGGCGGCGATGGCGGGCCAGGACGCCCGTCTCTCCCTGGCCGACCAGGCCCTCGCCATCCGGACGTTCATCGCCTCGGGCGACCGGACCCAGCTCAACGGCTACGACGCCGCCCGGGCGGCGATGGACCGGGACGTCCGCCGGGTCGCCGACGCCTCGGCGGGATCCGCCGACCGGGCCGCCGCGGCCCGGATCAGCGCCGGCTGGCGCCGTACCGCCCCCCTGTACGACGGGCTGGTCGACCTGCTGCGCCGCGGGGCGCCGAAGGCCGAGGTCGACGCCGCCGTCCCCCCGGCGGCCGAATCGCGCATGGCGCTGATGAAGGACCTCGTGGCCCTGATCGACGAGTCCCGGCAGGCGCTTGCCGCCGGTGAGCAGGCCGCGGCCGGCGCCGCCGGACGGGCCCAGCTCATGCTGCTCGTGCTGCTCGCCGGCGCGCTCGGAATCGGCGTGCTGTTCGCGTGGCTCATCGCCCGGTCGGTGCTCCGCCCCATCGGGCGGCTCGAGGTCGCGGCGGCGGCGGCGGCCGAGGGCGACCTCACCGTCACCCCCGACGACGCGAGCCCCGACGAGGTCGGGCGGCTCAGCCGCGGCGTCGCGCAGATGATCGGCCGTACCCGCGAGGTGGTCGCCCGGGTGGCCGAGAGCGCCCGCGACGTGGCCACCAGCTCCGCGGACATGGCCGCGGGGTCGGAGCAGGCCGGGCAGGCCGTGGCGCAGATCGCCGCCACCGTGGACGGCGTCGCCCGCGGCTCGGGCGAGCAGGCGACCGCCACCGAGGGCGTGAGCGGGGCCATCGGCGAGATGGGCCGCCGCGTCCACCAGGTCGCCGCCGCCGGCCAGGAGGCCGCGGGTGCGGCGGCCGACGCCGACCAGGCCGCGGGCGGCGGCGCCGACGCCGTCGACCAGGCGGGGGACGCCATGGCGCGCATCCGCGACTCGGTGGGCCAGGTCGCCGCCGTGGTGGGCGACCTGGGCGGCAAGGGTCAGGCCATCGGCCAGATCGTCGGGACCATCGGGGAGATCGCCGACCAGACCAACCTCCTCGCCCTGAACGCCGCCATCGAGGCCGCCCGGGCCGGCGAGCAGGGCCGGGGCTTCGCGGTGGTCGCCGACGAGGTGCGCAAGCTCGCCGAGTCGGCCCAGACCGCGGCCGCGTCCATCGCGGGCATCGTCGGCGAGATCCAGGAGGGGACCGACCGGGCCGTCGCGGCCATGGTCCGCGGCGAGCGCGAGGTCGAGGACGGCACCGCCCGCGTCCAGGCCGCCGCCGAGGCGTTCGCCCGCATCCGGGCCGAGGTCGGCCGGGTGGCCGGCCAGGTGCAGCAGGTGGCCGCCGCCGCCCAGGAGCTCGAGGCCGGCGCCCACGAGGCCGAGGAGGGCATCGCCTCGGTGGCCGCGGTCAGCGAGGAGAACGCCGCCGCCGCCCAGGAGGTGGCCGCCGCCAGCGAGGAGACCACCGCGACCGTGGCCGAGCTCGCCGCCCAGACCCGCCACCTGGCCGAGCGCGCCGCGACGCTCGAGGCCCTGGTCGCCGGCTTCCGGGTGTAGGTCACCGCCTCCCCGGGGCCCCCATCCCCCGGGGAGGCGGTAGCGTCGCGGCCGATGCCCGAGGCGCTGGAAGTCCCCACCCCCCACGGCCCCGCCCGCGCCCACCTGACCCGCCCCGGGGGCGGGATCCGGGGGGCGCTGGTGCTCGGGCACGGCGCCGGGGGCGGCGTGGAGGCCGCCGACCTGGTCGCGGCCGGCGACGCGGCGCTCGGCCTCGGGCTGGCGGTGGCGCTCGTGGAGCAGCCCTACCGCGTCGCCGGCCGGCGCGGGCCCGCCCCCGCGCGGCAGCTCGACGCCGCGTGGCGTGCGGTCGTGGCCGAGCTCCGGGCCGGGCCGCTCGCCGGCGGGCCGCTGGTGACCGGCGGGCGGTCCTCGGGCGCCCGGGTGGCCTGCCGCACGGCGGCGGACACCGGGGCCGACGCGGTGCTGTGCCTGGCCTTCCCCCTGCGCCCGCCGGCGCGCCGGGGCCGTGAGCCCGGCCCGAGCCGGCAGGGAGAGCTCGACGCCGTGGCGGTCCCGGTGCTCGTGGTCCAGGGGCTGAGCGACCCGTTCGGGATGCCGGAGCCCGGTCCCGGTCGCCGCGTGGTCCGGGTGCCCGGCACCCACTCCCTCGCGGCCGGCATCGCGGACGTCGGCCCGGCCGTGCGCGACTGGCTCGCCACCCTCGCACCGGAGCGACGCTGACCCCCGGCCGCCGCCCCGGCCCCGAGGGACGGGGTGCGCCCGGCGCCGCCCTGGCCGCCGTGGGCGCCCTGGCCGGGGCGCTCATCCTGCTGGCCGCCGCGGTGGTGGCCGACAACCCCGAGGCCACCCCCGCCGAGGTGGTGATCCCGCCGCTGGTCGCCGCCGTGTTCACCGCCGGCGGCCTGGTCGCGGCCTGGCGGCGGCCGCACAACCGCTTCGGCCTGCTGATGGTGGCGACGGGCATGGCGTTCCTCGCCTCCGGCCTCTCGGAGGCGGCGCTTCCGGGCCCCCGGGCCGCCGGGCTGGTGCTCGACACGCTGCCGCTCGCGATGACCCTCCACCTGCTGATGGCGTTTCCGAGCGGCCGGGTGGACGGCCGCGCGCCCCGGGCGGTGGTGGCCGCCGGGTACACGGCCTCGGTCGTGCTGCAGGTGCCGCAGTGGCTGCTGGCCGGCGACAGCGTGCTCCAGGCGGCCGACGCGCCGGGGGCGGCCGACGCGCTCTTCGCCGTGCAGGCCGCGGTCGGCCTCGGGGCGCTCGCGGGGGCGATCGTGCTGCTGGCCCGGCGGATCGCCCGGGCGCCGGCGCGGGAGCGCCGCACGCTGCGGCTGCTCGACGCCTACGGGCTGCTCGCCCTGCTCGTCACGCTGGCCGCCGCGCTGGCGGCCGACACCGGGCTGGCCGACGAGGTCGGCGTGGTCCAGACGCCGGTCCTCATGGGCCTTCCGCTCGCGTTCCTGATCGCCCTCTCGTCCGGTGGCTTCGCCCGGGCCGGCGAGCTCGGCGAGCTGGTGGCCCGCATCGACGACGAGGGGCCGGACGCCCTGCGCACGGCCATCGCCGGCGCGCTCGGCGACGACGGGGCCCGCGTCCTGTTCGCCCGGGACGACGGCACGGCGCTGGTCGACGAGGCCGGCCGGCCGGCCGGGCCGCCCTGGGGCGAGGGCCGGCGGGCGGCCGAGGTGCGCGACCGCGACCGGGTGGTGGGAGCGATCGTCTACGACGCCGGCCTGATCGCCGACGAGGCCCTGGTCGACGAGGTCGCCCGGGTGGCCGGGCTCGCGATCGCCCGGCGGCGCCTGACCGCCGAGCTGCGCGCCGCGCTCGCCGAGCTCGCCCGGTCGCGCCGGCGGATCGTGGTGGCCGGCGACGAGGAGCGCCGGCGAATCGCCCGCGACCTGCACGACGGCGCCCAGCAGCGCATCGTCGCCCTGGGCCTGGACGCCCAGCGGATCGCCCGGCGGGCCGAGGATCCGGAGCGGGTGCGGGTCGCGGCCGGCGACCTCACCCGCGGCCTCGCCGACGTCCTCGACGAGCTGCGGGCCCTGGTCCACGGGATCATGCCGGCGCCCCTGGTGGAGCGCGGGGCCGAGGGGGCGGCCCGGTGGCTCGCCGGCCGCACGCCCATCCCGGTCGCGGTGGCCGCCGAGGGCCTGGGCGCCCGGCCCGCCCCGGAGGTCGAGGCGACCGCCTACTTCGTGATGGCCGAGTCGCTCGCCAACACCGTCAAGTACGCTCGCGCGACCGCGGCGGACGTCCGTCTGTCGGCGGAGGACGGCGACCTGGTGGTGCGGGTGAGCGACGACGGCGAGGGCGGCGCCGACCCGGCGCAGGGCAGCGGCCTGCGGGGCCTGGCCGACCGGGTGGAGGCGCTCGGCGGGACGCTGCGGGTGGACTCCCCGCCCGGCGCCGGCACGACGGTGGAGGCGAGGATCCCGTGCGCGTCCTGATCGCCGAGGACGAGACGCTGCTGCGCGAGGGCCTGGTTCGGCTGATCACCGACGAGGGCCACGAGGTGGTGGCCACGGCGTCCGACGGCCCGGAGCTCGTGCGCCGGGCGCGCGACCACGCGCCGGACCTGGTCATCACCGACATCCGGATGCCCCCGACCCACACCGACGAGGGCCTGCGCGGGGCGCTCGAGATCCGCGCCCGGCGGCCGGAGACGGCCATCGTCGTCCTCTCCCAGCACGTCGACGAGGAGGGCGCCCTGGAGCTCCTGGCCGGGGGGGCGGAGCGGGTGGGCTACCTGCTCAAGCAGCGGGTGATGGACGTGGACGCCTTCATGGACGCCCTCGACCGGGTGGCGGCGGGCGGGTCGGCCATCGACCCGGAGGTCGTCGCGGTGATGGTCGGCCGGCGGCGGCGCGACGACCCGGTGGACCACCTCACCCCCCGCCAGCGCGAGGTGCTCTCCCTCATGGCCGAGGGCATGAGCAACGCGGCCATCGCCGGCCGCCTGTTCGTGACCGAGAAGGCCGTGGCCCGCCACATCGCGGCGATCTTCGGGACCCTGCGGCTGCCCCCGGCCCCCGAGGACCACCGCCGGGTGAAGGCCGTGCTCATGTACCTGGGCCGGGACGAGGGCGCCGGGCGCTGACCGCCCGCCGGGGCCCGTGTGGTCCTGGCACCACCTCGGGTGTGGCGGAGCCGCCATCGGCGCCGGGGCCGTGCCGCGGGACGCTTCGGGTGCATCGCACACCACCCGAGAGGACCCCGCCATGACCCGCACCGCCGCCCTCCGCCGCACCCTCGTCGGTGCCCTGCTCCTGCCCGCCGCCCTCGCGGGCGCCGCCGCCCCGGCCGCCGCCGCCGAGTCGTCCTTCCGCACGGTGGACGTGACCATCCCCGCCAAGCGTCAGATCCCCCTCCCCACCGCCCAGTGCCCGGTCGCGACCCCGTACCTGCTCGACGGCACCGGCCTCTCGGGCCACGGCTACAGCCTGGTGGGGGTCGACGGCGTCACGGTGTTCGGGACCCCGGGCCGCTTCATGATGGAGGACGCCGGCGCCGGCGTGCGCGCGGTGACCGGGATCGGCGGCGGCTCCGTCGTCAACGGCGGCGACACCGCCCGGACGGTCTACGTCCAGCTCGCCTGCACCGACGACCTGGGCCGGGCGCTCGCCGCGCGCTCCTGAGCTCCGAGGACGGGCCGCCGGGTATCATCCCGGCGCCTGCGGAGGGCGTTCCGGCACCGGCCGGCGTCGGCACCCCACCCGGGCCGGCGCCGGTCAGGCGAGCCACACCTCGGTCCCGTCCCGGGATGAACACGAGCCCCGGGGTGACCGCTCCCACCGGGCCCGAGCGCCTCGTGCTGGAACGGGCGGAGGTCGCGCACGTTCGACGTCACCACCGCTCGTCGCTCGACCTGGGCGATGCCGAAGACCTGCCGGTCGCTCGCGCCCCGCAGATCCGGCCGTTCCCGGACGGCCTGGACGTCATGGCCGCGATCACGGAGGCCCCGGGCGATGGCGGGAGCGAGCATCTCGTCGAGCAGCAGCCTCACCCGCGGCGAAGCGCCGCCTGACCCGCCCGCCACGCCGCCTCCGCGCGCGCGATCCCGATCTCGAGGTACGCCACGGCCTCGTCGAGGTCCCCGTCGTTGTCACGCACGATCCCGACGACCTCCCAGACGTCCGGCCCGGCGACGAGGGTCGCGCGTCGCCCGGCCGGGCCGTCCGCGAAACGGACGAGCGGATGCTCATCCATGCGAAGTCCCTCCTCGACGTACCGCTGGGCAAGCGTGCGGGGAGGCGTCTGGCGGCGGCGGGCGACGTCACCGAGCCGGCCGATCGTGGACTCGGGCAGGCGCAGGCTGAGCGGCGAGGAGGGCATGGGGTCGACCGAAGCGCGGCGCGCTACGGACGGCGACCAGGGCGCGGCGTCGCCTCCCCCGCGACCGCATCCTCCTCGCCGGCGGCGAGGCGCGCGGCGGCCCGCCGGCGTGAGTAGGTCAGGTAGATCACGAGGCCGATCAGGATCCACCCGGCCAGGCGCAGCAGCGTCTGGCCGGGGAGGGTCACGAACACGACCAGGCTGGCGACGATCCCGAGCGCCGGCACCACCGGGCCGAGCGGCACCCGGAAGGGCCGCTCCAGCCCGGGCCGGCGGCGGCGGAGCACCACGACCCCGGCGCAGACGGTCATGAAGGCCAGCAGCGTCCCGGCCGAGATGAGGTCGGCCAGGACATCCAGCGGGGCGAACAGGGCGAGGACGATCGAGATGGATGCGGCCATCCCGATCGCGCGGCGCGGGGCGCGGTGGCGGGGGTCGACCGCGCCGAGGGCCGGCGGGAGCATCGCGTCGTCGGCCATCTGCATGAAGATCCGGCTCATCCCGTACATGAGCGACAGCACGCCCGCGGCGAGGCCGGCGACGGCGGCGAGGTTCACCAGCGTCTCCAGCCACCCCAGCGACGGGTGGACGGCGAGCGCGGCGGAGAGGGGGTCCGGGACCCCGAGCTCGCGGTAGTCCACGAGCCCGACCAGCACGAGCGCCACCGCCACGTAGAGCAGGGTCGCGATCCCGAGGGCGCTGAGCACCGCCACCGGCACGTCGCGCCCGGGCCGGCGGGCCTCCCGCGCGCCGGTGGCGATCACGTCGAAGCCGATGTAGGCCAGGAACACCAGGCCGGTCGCGCGCAGGATGCCGCTCAGGCCGAACTCCCCGAAGCCCTCCGCGGCGGGGACGAACGGGTCGTAGTTGGCCCGGGTGATCGCCGTCGCCCCGACCGCGGCGAACAGCGCGAGCGCGATCACCTTGGCCGCGGTCATGACCAGGTTCACCCGGGTCGACTCCCGCGCGCCGAGGGCCACCAGGCCCGCCATCGCCGCGATCACCAGCGCGGCCGGCACGTCGGCCACCCCGCCGTCGCCGGCGAACGCGGATGAGCTGACGGCGTCCGGCAGGTCGATGCCCGCCCGCGACAGGGCGCTCTCGGCGTACCCGCCCCAGCCCACCGCGATGAGGGCCGCCCCGAGCAGGTACTCGAACAGCAGGCACCAGCCGACGATCCAGCCGATGCCGGGGCCGAAGACCACGTAGGCGAGCGAGTAGGTGCCCCCGGCCGCGGGCACCGTCGAGGCGAGCTCCGCGTAGCAGAGGGCCACGAACAGGGCGGCGAGGCCGGCGAGGGCGAAGCTGACCGCCACGGCCGGGCCGGCGTCCTCGGCGGCCGCCTCGCCGGTCAGGACGAACACCCCGGTGCCGACGATGGTCGCCACCCCGATGCCGGTGAGCGCCAGGGGGCCGAGCGTCCGGGTGAGCTCCTCCCCGCCGAGCGCGTGCCCCAGGCGGCGCTCGAATGCTGGGTCCCCCGGCATCGCGGCACCCTACAGAGGGGCGTCCCGACCCGAAACCGCGACTCGGTAGTCTGCGCGCCGTGGACCCCGTGACCGACCCCGTGGACGTGGCCGTGGTGGGCGGCGGCGTCGCCGGCCTCTACCTCGCCTGGTCGCTCCGGACCCGGCGCGCGGCCGTGCCGGGCGCCGCCGGGGCCCCGTCGGTGGTGGTCCTCGAGTCCGACGGGCGCACCGGCGGGCGGCTGCACACCGTCCGGCCCCCCGGGGCGCCCCACCTGCGCGCCGAGATCGGCGGGATGCGCTACCTGGACAGCCAGCGCCTGGTGGTGGCGCTCATCGCCGCGCTCGGCCTGGCCCACCGCGACTTCACGATGCTGGACGACCACGACCTGCACCTGCTGCGCGGCTCGCGGTTCACGGTGGCCGACCTGCGCGCCGGCGCCGCGGTGCCCTACGACCTCGCCCCGGCCGAGCGGGGCCACACCCCCCAGGAGCTCATGGGGACGGTGGTGCGCGCGCTGGTCCCCGACATCGCCACCATCGACGCGGCCGCCCGCCGGGCCCGTGAGCGCGACCTGGTGTTCGGCGGCCGCCCGGTGCGCGACGTCGCGATGGTCGAGGTGGCCCGGCAGGTGCTCTCCCCCGAGGGCTTCGAGTACGTCATGGACGGCCTCGGCTACACCGTGGGCCGCGACCCCGAGGTGGGCGCGGTCAACGTCCTGCACACCGACTACTCGGTCGGGCGCCCGCGCACCCTCACCGACGGGATGCAGGCCCTGCCGGACGCCCTCGCCGCGGCCGCCGCCGAGGCCGGGGCCGAGATCCGGCGCGGGGTGCGGGCCCTGGCCGTGGACCACGGCCCCGACGGCCTGCTCCGGGTGGCGACGGACGGGGCGGACCCGGTCGTCGCCCGTCACGTGGTGCTCGCGCTCCCCCGGGCCGCGCTCGCCGCGCTCGACCTGTCCACCGGGCCGCTGGCCGGGAGCACGCTCGCGGCCGACCTGGACGCGGTGCTCGCGGTGCCGGCGGCCAAGCTCTACCTGGGCTTCCCCGAGCCCTGGTGGGAGCGGCTCGGCATCATGACCGGGAAGTCGGTGACCGACCTGCCCATGCGCCAGTGCCTGTACTTCGGCGTCGAGGACGAGGCGGCCGGCGGCGAGGCCGGCAACCGCAGCGCGCTGCTCGCCGCCACCTACACCGACGACCGGGCGACCGGGTACTGGCAGGCACTGCGCGACGCGGGCGGCCCGGCCTGGCCCGCCGCCGACCCCGCCCTGCCCGCCCCCACCGGCATGGTCGCCGACGCCCGCCGTCAGCTCGCCGAGCTGCACGGGGTCGACGTGCCGGAGCCCGGGTGGGCGGCCTTCCGGGACTGGACCGAGCCGCCGTTCGGGGGCGGCTGGCACTACTGGCGCACCGGCCACCTCTCGGTGGACGTCATGCCCCGGGTGCGCCGGCCCGCGCCCGGGGTGAACGTGGCGGTCTGCGGCGAGGCCTTCAGCGCCCACCAGGGCTGGATCCTGGGGGCGCTCTCCTCCGCCGAGCGGGTGCTGCAGGACCAGCTCGCCCAGCCGCCGCCGGCCTGGGCGCCGCCCGGCGCCGAGGTGGACCCCTGAACCCCGACCCCGTCGTCGCGGCCGCGGTGCGGGCGTGGGACGCGGCGATCACCCCGCAGGCGGCCCGGGCGCTCGGCGACGAGCTCGCGGCCCGCGGGCTCACCTACGGCGGGCGCCCGTTCTTCTCGGTCGCCCGCCCCCGCTTCCTGAGCGCGTCCGGGATCGCCCAGCTCGGGGCGGTGAGCGTGCTGGTCATGTCGGCCCTCGCCCGGGCCGAGCGGATGGTGCTGGAGGACCGGTCCCTGCTCGAGGAGGTCGGCACCTTCACGCCGTTCGAGCAGGAGCTGCTCGAGATCACCCCGCGGCTGCGCCGGGCTGATGTGTCGGTGCGCCTGGACGCCTCGTTCTCGGGCGGGCGGGTCCGGTTCTTCGAGCTGAACGGCGCGGTCCCCGGCGGGGTGGAGCTCATCCACGAGAGCGCCGAGGCGTTCGCCGCCACCCCCATGCACGCCGAGGTGCTCCGCACCATGGGCCTTCGCCGCTTCGACCTGCGCGGGCAGGTGGTGCGCTCGCTGCGCGCGGCGTGGACGAGCTCCGGCGGGATCGGCGACCCGGTGGTCGCCGTGGTGGACTGGGCCGGCGAGGGCCTGCAGACCGAGTTCGAGATCCTCGCCGCCTGGCTCGAGGCCGAGGGGATCGAGGCGTTCATCGCCGATCCGCGTGACCTGGACCTGGCCGACGGGGTCCTGTCCCACCGCGGCCGCCGGATCGACCTGGTCTACCGGCGGCTGACCACCGCCGACATGGTCGCCCGGCCCGACGAGTGCCGCACGCTCGTGCAGGCCGCCGCCGCGGGGGCGGTGGCCGTGCTGGATCCCATCCGCAACTCCCTGCTGGACCGCAAGGCCATCTTCGCCCTGCTCACCGACCCGGCGCGCGACCTCGGGCTGTCGCCCCCGGCACGCGCGGCCGTCCGCCGCTCGGTGCCCTGGACGCGCCTGGTGCGTGAGGGGACGGCCACCGCTCCCGACGGTGGCCGGGTGGACCTGCTCGCCCACCTGCGCTCGGGGCGCGAGCACCTCGTGCTCAAGCCGAACCACGACTACGGGGGGCGGGGCGTCCACCTGGGCTGGGAGCTCTCCGCTCATGAGTGGGACCGCGCGCTCGATGAGGCCCTGGAGGGTGAGTGGGTCGCCCAGGAGGCGGTGCCCCTGCCGCCCCCGGTCGCCTACCCCGGCCTGGAGGACCCGGCCGAGCGGCGCGACTACCACGAGAGCACCGATCCCTACCTGTTCCTCGGGGAGCTCGGCGGCGTCCTGACCCGGCTCTCGGCCGGCGGGGTGGCCAACGTGACCTCGGGGGCCACGGCCACGCCGGCGTTCATCGTCGATGACTGACCCGGGGCGGGGGCGCGGCCGCGGGCCCGGGGTCGCGTTCCTGCTCCTGGGGATGCTGGTGGTGGTGATGGACCAGACCATCACCGCGGTGGTGCTCCCGGACATCGTGCGCGACCTGGGCGTGGGGGTCGACGAGGCCTCGCTGACCATCACCGTGTTCACGGTCGTGGCGGCCGTGGCCTTCGTCCCGATGGGGCGGCTGGCCGACGCCTGGGGCCGTCGGCGCACCTGCGCGAGCGCCCTGGTGGTGTTCGCGGCCGGCAGCCTGCTGACCGGACTGGCGACGGGCATGCCCACGCTGCTCGCCGGCCGCGCGATCCAGGGCCTGGTGCTCGCGACCATCGCCCCGGCCACGGTCGGGATGCTCAACAGCATGTTCCCGGCGGGCCGGGAGCGCACGGTGGTGTTCTCGCTCTGGGCGACGGTGTCCGGCTCGGGGGTGGCGATCGGGCCGTTCCTCGGCGGCCTGCTCGCCGACGCCGCGTCCTGGCGGGTCGCCTTCTTCGTGAACATCCCCCTCTGCCTGGCCGCGGCCGCCGGCGTCACGCGCCTGCTGCCCGAGTCGCGGGGCGCGCGGGGGGGCATCGACTGGCCCGGGGCCGCGCTCGCCGGGCTGGGCATCGGCGGCGTGGTGTTCGGGCTGCAGGAGGGCCCGGGCCGGGGCTGGACCACGCCCGCGATCGCCGTGATGCTCCTGCTCGGGGTGGCCGCCCTCGCCGCCTTCGGCCCGGTCGAGGCGCGCCGCACCCGCCGGGGCGCCCCGGTGCTGGTCGACGCGCGCCTGGCCGGCGTGCGCAGCTTCCGCACGGCCGTCGCGGCCAGCGCGCTGATGAGCATGGCGCTCTACGGCGTGCTGCTCACCCTCCCGATCGTCGTGCAGTTCGTCCTCGGCGGGAGCGCGCTGGAGGCGGGCCTCACCCTGATGGCGCTCGGCACCGGGATGCTCGTCGGGGGCCTGGGGGCGAGCCCGGTCATCGACCGGCTCGGGCGGCGGCGGGTGGCGACCTGGGGCCTCGCGGCCCAGCCGATCCTGCTCGCCGCGACGATCCCGCTGCTCGGGGCGACCGGATCGCCGTGGCCCCTGGTCCCGGTGCTCGTGCCCTACGGGGCGGCCTACGGCGCGTCGTTCTCGGCGCTCACCAACCTCACGTTCGCCGACGTCCCCGCCGACCTCGCCTCGCTCTCGGGCGGGGTGGCGTCGACCCTGCGGCTGGCCGCCGGCGCGATGGCGACCGCGCTCATGGTCGGCCTGCTGGTCACCGTGTCGAGCGGCGGCGGCGACGGGCTGCTGGACCGCTACGACCTCGACCCCGCCCAGCGGCAGGTGGTCGAGCAGGCCCTGCACTTCTCGACCGGCCCCGGCGCCGACTCCTCGGGCCGCCGCCAGGACACGCTGGCCGCCCTGCGGGACGACCCGGCCACCGCGCCACTCGTCACGGCGGTCGACGACCGCCTGCTGTCCGGCGCCCGCTGGGCGCTCGCCCTGGCCGCCGCGCTCGCCCTGGCCGGGGCGGCGCTCACGCGGCGCCTGCCCCGCGCCGACGCCGTCCCCCGTCCCCAGGAGGCCCCCGCATGACCGCCGCCGACCTCGTCATCACGCTCTTTCGCCGCATCGACGGCGCCGACGTGGCGGGCGGGCGGCACCTGCTCGCGGAGGACTTCGCCCACACCAGCCGCGTCCACCCCGAGCCGCTCGGGCCCGACGCGTGGCTCGCGGCCTACGCGGGCCTCCTCGCGGCGTTCTCGGACCTCGATCACGGCATCACCGGGCTGCGGGACCGGGGCGATGAGGCCGACGGGGTGTTCAACGTGCGGGCCCGCCACACCGGGCGGCTGGTCATCCCGGCGGCCGGGATCGACCTGCCGGCGAGCGGCTGCCGCATCGCGCTCCCGCCGGAGCCCTTCACCGCCCGCGCCCGGGACGGCCTCGTGGTCTCGCTCGACGTGCGCAATCCGCCCGGCGGGGGGCTCATGGGCCAGATCGACCGGCTCCGGGCGGGGTGCCGCGACTGAGCCGACCGGGGTACGGGTTTCCCGCACGAGCGATGTGGGTCCTCCGGATGACGAGCCCTGGAGCCCCGCGTAGGGTCGGATCCGGAATCCGGCGGAACCGTGGGGGATCGGCGATGGACGGCAGTGGCGACGCGGCGGTGGTCACCGGCATCCGGGTACGGCCGGCGGCATGCTGCGCCCGGGGCTGCGCCGACCGCGTCTGCGCGGATGACCGGGACGGGCGCTGGGCCGAGGTGGAGGCCGCCCTGGAGCGGGCGGTGGCGGCCGCCTCGGGGCGCGGGGCCGGCGAGTTCCGCCTGGAGTTCGACGACCACGGCCCGCGGCCGGTCTGCTGGCTGCTGGTCGCCGGCACCACCCTGCTCGCCCGCCGCCGGTGCGCCGATCTGGGGCTGACGCTGCGCCCGGTCCTGCGGGCCGGTGAGCCGCCCGACGGCGAGGCCGCGCGGTTCCTCGCCCGCCACGGGATCGACCTCGCCCCGGGCACGGCCCCCCGGGGCGCGTCCCCGGCCCTGGCCGAGGTGCTCAAGGCCTGACGGCCGGCGGGCGGAACCCGGGCGCTCGTCGGGCTCCGGGGGCGTGGATAGAGTCTCGCGCCCCTCGACCCGCAAGGAGCTCGCCGCCATGCCGAAGCCGTCCGTCACCGCCGCCGCGGTCGCCACCCTGGCCGCGCTCACGGTCCCCGCGCTGGCGGCCGCGACCCCCGCCCAGGACCTCCAGCGCGGCCTGGACCGCCTGGTGGCCCGCGACGCCGGGCCTCCGGGGGCGATCGCGGTGGTGCGCACGCCGGCCGGCACGCGCGTGCTGACCGCCGGGGTCGGGAACACCCGCACCGGGGCGCGGCCACGGCAGGGCGACCGGATGCGGGTGGCGAGCGTCGCCAAGGCCTTCAGCGGCGGGGTGGCCCTCCGCCTGGTGCAGCAGGGGCGCCTGCGCCTGGACTCGACGATCGGCGAGGTGCTCCCGGACCTGCCGGCGTCGTGGCACCGGATCACGCTGACCCAGCTGCTGCAGCACACCAGCGGCCTGCCCGACTTCAGCCAGAGCGAGGGCTTCCGGGCCTTCGTGGGCGCCGACCCGGGGCGGAGCGCGCCTCCGGAGCGGCTCCTCGGCTTCGTGGCCGATCAGGACCCGCAGTTCACCCCCGGCTCGCGCTACCGCTACTCCAACACCGACAACGCGGTCGTCGGGCTCATGGCCGCCGAGGTGACCGGCACCGACTACGACCGGGCGCTGCGCACCCTGGTCGCCCGGCCCCTGGGGCTCACGCGCACCTCGCTCCCGTCGACCACCGCCCTCCCGCCCCCGGCCATCCGCGGCTACGCGCGCGGCGACGACGGCGCCCCCGAGGACGTGACCACCCTGCTCAACCCCACCCTCGCCTACGCCTCGGGCGGGGTCGTCTCCACCCCGGCCGAGATGGGCGCCTTCTTCCGCGCGTACGTGGGCGGGCGGCTGTTCGGCCCGGCCATCCGGCGGGCGCAGGCGGCCTGGCGGCCGGGATCGAGCGAGCCGACGGGCCCCGGACGGAACGACGCGGGCCTGGGCCTGTTCCGCTACACGACCCGCTGCGGCGTCGTGTACGGCCACACCGGCAACACCCCCGGCTACACCCAGTTCGCCGCGGCCAGCCGCGACGGGCGCCGCTCGGTGACCGTGTCGGTGAACCAGCAGCTGCAGAGGACGCCGCTCATGCCCGAGCTTCGCCGCGTGTACGAGCTGGGGGTCTGCGCCGCGCTGCGGTAGCCGCGGCGCTCAGCCCGTCTGGCTCCGGCGGTAGCGCCAGACCGCGAGGGGCACGAAGACCGCGAGGATCGCGGCCGTCCAGGCCAGCGAGGCCAGCGTGTCGGCCACCCAGGGGCCGCCCTGGCTCAGCGCCCGGACGGCGCCGACCGTGGCGGTCACCGGCTGGTGCTCGGCGAACGGCTGGAGCCACGACGGCATGTTCTCGGTCAGCACGAACGCGCTGGACACGAACACCATCACCAGGATGATCGGGAAGCTCGCCGCCTGGGCGCTCTCGGCGTTCGGCACCGAGAGGCCGATGAACGCGAACACCCAGCTGAACGCGAAGCCGAACGCGAGCAGCACCACCAGCGCCAGCCCGAACTTCGCCGCGTTGGTCTGCACCGAGAAGCCGACCGCGAAGCCCACGCCCACCATGAGGGCGACCACGAACAGGTTGCGGGCGAGGTCGGCGGTGGTGCGGCCCGCCAGCACGGCCGACCGGGACATGGGCAGCGACCGCAGGCGCTGGATGAACCCGGTGCGCTGGTCCTCGGCCAGCCCGACCCCGGTCTGCACGGCGCCGAAGGCCACGACCTGCGCGAAGATCCCGGGCATCAGGTAGTTCACGTAGTCGAAGCCCGGCACCTGGATGGAGCCGCCGAACACGTAGCGGAACATCAGGACGAACAGCAGCGGCTGGATCGTCGCGAAGACCAGGAGCTGCGGGGTGCGCCGCAGCGTGATCAGGTTGCGCCCGGTCATCGCCATCCCGTCCCGGAAGGCCCAGGCGACCCGGGAGGCCGCCCCGCGCGGCGCGCTGGAGTCGGGCGGGCCGAGGGTGGTCATGCCGGCACCGCCCCGGGCTCGCCCGGCGTGGTCAGGGCGAGGAACACATCGTCCAGGGACGGCTCGTGCACCGCGGCGCTCGCGGGCTCCAGCCCGCGGGCGTCCAGCGCCCGCATCGCCTGCAGCAGGGCGCGACCGCCGTCGGGGGCGCTCAGGCGCAGCGCATCGCCCTCGCCGGTGACCGGGCCGAGGCCGGCGGCCTCCAGCACCTCACGGGCGCCCCCCGCGCACGCGACGTCGGCCATCCTGAGCTCGATCACCGTCGTGCCGATGCGCGACTTGAGCTCGGCCTGGGTGCCCTCGGCGACCACCCGGCCGTGGTCGATGACCACGATGCGGTCGGCGAGCTGATCGGCCTCCTCCAGGTACTGCGTGGTCAGCAGCACGGTGGTCCCGTCGCGCACCAGGTCGCGCACCGTGTCCCACAGGTCGTTCCGGCTGGAGGGGTCGAGGCCGGTGGTGGGCTCGTCCAGGAACACCACCGGCGGGCGGTGGACGAGGGCGGCGGCGAGGTCCAGGCGGCGGCGCATGCCGCCGGAGTAGGTCCGCGCCATGCGGTCGGCCGCGTCGGTGAGCCCGAAGCGCTCGAGCAGCTCGTCGGCCCGGGCGACCGCGGCGCGCCGCGGAAGGTGGGTGAGCCGGCCGACGAGGCGCAGGTTCTCGCGGCCGGTCAGCGTCCCGTCCACGGCGGCGTACTGCCCGGCCAGGCCGATGCTCCGGCGCACCGCGTCGGGGTCGCCCACCACGTCGACCCCGAGCACCCGGGCCTCACCCGCGTCGGGGGTGATGATGGTCGCGAGCACGTGGACCGCCGTGGTCTTGCCGGCGCCGTTGGGCCCGAGCAGCCCGAGCACCGTCCCCCGCTCGACGCGGAAGTCCACCCCGTCCAGGGCCCGCACGGTGCCGAACGTCTTGACCAGCGCGCGCACCTCGACCGCCCCGGCCTCGCTCATCGACGTACCGCCTCCATACCGTTGACCATTGTCAAGGACAATAGTCAACGATTGACGAATGGCAAGTACCCGGTCCCGGCCGATACCATCCGGCCATGGACGAGGCGCCGGAGATCACCATCCGCCGGGCCTGGGCGCTGATCGGCGCGGTCGTCTTCTCGCGCCGTGACGCCATCGTCGCCGCCGCCGCCGAGTTCGGGCTCCAGCCGCAGCACGCCTTCGCACTGATGCGCCTGCACCCGGACGAGCCGCCGAGCCTGCGCGGGCTCGCCCGCCAGCTCCACTGCGACGCGAGCTACGTGACCGCGATCGCCGACCGGCTGGAGGAGCAGGGCTATGCCCGCCGCCGGGTGAGCGCGAGCGACCGCCGGGTGAAGGAGCTCGTCCTCACGCCGGCGGGGCGCCGGGCGCAGCTCCGCCTGCGCGACACGTTCCTGGCGCCGCCACCGGGCCTCGAGGGGCTCACCCCCGAGGAGTCCGCGGTGCTGATCGGGATCGCCCGGCGCCTGGCCGAGCACGCCGATCCCCGGGTGCTCGCGATCGTCGGGCTCGCGAACGACGGGGCCCCCGCCCCGGAGCCGCCCGCGACCTGAGCCCCCGGGGCTTTCGATCACCGGGCGTGGGCGGCACGCAGGGCGTCGCGATCACCGCGAGCGCACCGGACGGCGACACCGCCTGGATGGCCCAGGCCGGGACGCCCGGCACGCCGGTCGCCCCCTGGCGGCTGGTCGTCACCGCGGTCTGCACGCACGGACGCTGAACGCCGGCGGGGGTGGGCACGGAGGCCCGCCCCCGGGGTGGCCCACTCCACCCCCCCGGCGGGCGGGAGGAGATTGCCCTCATCAGCCGACCGCACGCACCGAGGGGGATCTCGCCATGACGCTCACCACCGCACTGAAGACCGCCGCCGTGGCCACCGTCGCCGCCGCCGCGCTGGCCGGCGCCGGCACCGCTGCTGCCTGGCAGTCCAACACCTTCAGCTCCCCCAGCGGCAACATCCAGTGCAAGTACGACGCCCCCAACGAGGTCGTCTCCTGCCGGACCCTGAACGACAACTGGGTCGCGGCGGTGTCGCTGTACGGCAGCTCCTACAAGGTCCGCGGGGGCTCCTACACCCCCGGGCGGATCCTGGGCTACGGCTCGACCTGGACGGTCCCGGGCAAGTTCCGCTGCGTGAGCCGCACCGACGGGATGACCTGCCGCAGCCTCGTCACCGGCCACGGCTTCTGGACCAGCCGCACCGCGTGGCGGTTCTTCTGATCGC
>JALOLS010000167.1 GCA_025455865.1 Thermoleophilia bacterium | reverse complement strand
GGACCACCTCGGCGGGTCCCGGGCGGGGCCGGGGGGTGAGCATCGACCGCGGCACGAGGCGGTCGGCGTACCGGGCGAGCAGCGGGCCGGCGACCGCCAGCACGAGCACGTAGGCGGCGGTGGTCGGCCCGAGGTCGGCCTCGATGCCCTGGGCCACGCCCAGGCCGGCGATGACCACCGAGAACTCCCCGCGGGCGACCAGGGCGCCGGCCGCCCGCGCCCGGCCCCGGACCCCCACCCCGATCCGGCGCGCCGCCCACCACCCGGTCGCCATCTTCGTGACCGCGGTCACCGCCGCGAGGGCCACCGCCACCCCGAGCACCCCGGGCAGGGCCGCGGCGTCCACGGTCAGCCCGAAGAACAGGAAGAACCCGGCCGCGAAGAGGTCACGCAGCGGCGAGAGCAGCTCCGCGGCCTGGTGGGCCACGTCGCCCGAGAGCGCGATGCCGACCAGGAACGCCCCCACCGCGGCGGAGACCTGCAGCCGCTCGGCCCCCCCGGCCACCACGAGCACCAGCCCGAAGGTCCCGAGCAGCACCACCTCGCCGGATCGGTGCGACACCGCGCGGCTCACCGCCCCGCCGAAGCGCAGGGCGACGACCAGCGCGAGCGCGGCGGCGCCGAGGGCGATGGCGATGGAGCCCATCGCCGCGGCGATCCCCCCGCCGACCAGGAGCGCGGCGACCACCGGCAGGTAGACGGTCATCGCGAGGTCCTCGAGGACGAGGATGGAGAGCACGGCCGGCGTCTCGCGGTTGCCCATGCGGTTCAGGTCGACCAGCAGCTTGGCGACCACGCCGGAGGACGAGATCCAGGTGACGCCGCCGAGCAGCACCGCGGCGACCGGGTCCCACCCGAGCAGGAGCCCGAAGACCAGCCCCGGGGTGAAGTTCAGGGCGACGTCGAGCACACCGGCGGGCAGCCCGGTCCGCAGGTTGGACTGGAGCTCCTGGCCGCTGTACTCGAGCCCGAGCATGAACAGGAGCAGCACCACCCCGATGGAGCCACCGACGCTGATCAGCGAGTCGGGCAGGTCGATCGGCCCGAGGGCCCCGAGTGCGACCCCGCCGAGCAGGTAGAACGGGATCGGGCTCACGCCGCTGCGGATGGCCACCCGCGCGAGGGCCGCCAGCAGGAGCGCGGCCGCGCCGAGCTGGATGAGGGCCTGGGCGACGTCGGTGCCGGCGCTCCCCACCGCGGCGAGGAACCCCGTCGCGGCCGCGTCGACCAACGGCTACTGCAGCAGCTCGAACAGGTGGCGGATGCCCGCCGGCGTGCCCACGGCCACCGCGGTGTCGCCGTCGGCGAGGACCTCCTCGTCGGAGGGCGAGGGGATGGTGCGGTCCCCGCGCACGATCGCGACGACGCTGGCGGCCCCCTCCTCGGACAGGCCGAGGTCGCCCAGCCGCCGGTTGGAGCAGGCGGAGGTGTTGCGCACCGGGATCCAGTCGATCGACAGGCCCGCCACCGACTGCAGGTGGGTGAGCTCCTCGCTGACCTGCGAGGAGCCGAGCATCTCGGCGAGCGTGCGGGCGTCGTCGGCCTCGAGCCGGACGACCGTGCCGCAGGCGTCGGGGTCCTCGTGGTCGTAGATCAGGAGGTCGCGGTGACCTGCCCGGTGGGCGATGACCCCCATGCGCTCGCCCGCGCGGGTGGTGAAGTCGTGCCGGATGCCGACCCCGGGAAGCTGGGTCTCCTCGACGTGCCCCACGCGCGGAACGTAGCACCGGCGGGCCCCCGGGTCGGATCCCGTCCGGGGCCCGTGAGAGCCTCTGCGGGCTCACCACCCCCACGGAGGTCCGCATGCCGCGTCTTCGCACCGCCGCCGCCCTCGCGGCGGCCGCGCTCACCCTGGTCCCCGCCGTGGCCGCCGGCGCTCCGGCCGGCGACGACCCGGCGCAGTTCCCGGCCGGTCAGCTCCTGCCGTTCCGGCTCGACGTGACGCCGAGCCTGGCCACCGGCGGCTCCACGATCACCCTGCGCATCCGCGCCGTCGCCACCGGCAACCAGGGCTTCCAGACGCCGGTCAGCGTGATCGCCTGCGTCGGGGCGGCCGGCTGCAAGACCGGGCGGGTGCCGGTCAACCGGCCGGGGGCGAGCCTGACCCTCCAGGGCTTCCCGCTCACCGGCACCGTCTCGGGCCCCTACCGGGTCGGCCTGCAGGTGGTCGGCTGCTCGGTCGGCTTCCGCTGCGCGTCGGTGGTCCGGAGCGCGCTGGCGCGCTGACCACGGCCGGTCGCCGCCGGGCGCCGTCCGCGCGCGGCCCCGGCGGCGACCGGCGGATCAGGCCTCCGGCCAGGCCAGGTCCGGCCGCTCCACGGCGGACTGGAGCACCGCGGCGAGCTCGGCCATCTGCGCCCCGTCGAGCAGCCGGTGGTCCACGGTGACCCCCAGCTCGCAGACCCGGCCCGGCACCACCCGCCCCTCGTGCACGACCGGACGGGTGACCGCCTCGCCCACCACGATCACCAGCCCGACCCGGGCGAACGGGACCAGCGGCGCCAGGCCGCGGCGCAGCCCGAGCATCCCGACCGAGGTGACCATGGCCGCGCCGAAGGGATGCGCATCCAGGCCGAGCGGCGGGAACGGGACGCCGATGGCGCAGGTCACGAGGCCCGCCGCGGCCAGGCACGGTCGGACCAGCGGGCCCGGCAGGCGTCCGGCGATCGCCATGGCCCGGCCGAACTGGGGATCGGCGCCGCGCCGGGCCGCCCGCGCGGCGGCGTAGAGCTCGCGGGCGATCATCCCCGGGTCCTTGGCCCCCGCGTCGCGCACCCGGCAGGCGGTCATGTCGGCGCCCCGGCCCAGGGCCACCACGAACGACAGGTCCGACCCGGGCCGGCGCCGGGGGGCGCCGAGGACCAGGCGTGCGGTCGCCTCGGGCACCGCGGCGAGGGCGCGGCCGACGCCGGCGCCGACCAGGTGGGTCAGGGTGACGCCGGCGCGCCCGGCAAGCCACGGCTCGGCGTGGGCGAGGTCCAGGTCGATGAGCCCGTAGGAGGCGCCGCTGCGCGCGGGCCGCCAGGTGGCCGCCGCCACGCGGTGGCGCATGACCGACCGCGGCGCGCTCCAGCCGGCCCGCCGCCGGCCGCGCGCGGCCGGCCGGGGGGGTCGGGGCGCATCGTGCATACGCCGCCCACGCTAAGGGACTGCCCCGGACGTCGCCCGGGGCCACCGCACGGGGTCAGCCCGCGGGCGCCGGATCGGGCCTGAGCGCCCCGACCCCCTCGGTGCGCCCCGCCGGCCGCTCGAAGAAGTCCCACACCTCGACGACGTTGCCCTCCGGGTCGCGCAGGTCGGCCGAGCGGTCGCCTCGTCCGGTTCGCCTCGGCGGCCTGCCCGCCGGGTGCCCGCCCCGGGGACCGGGCAAACCCGGCCCGCGACTTGCGACGATGCGGCGGTGAGCGCCGATCCCCACTGGGCCCGCCGCGACCTTGCCCGCCTGGAGGCCCACCGCGCCGCCCCGGGCC
>JALOLS010000166.1 GCA_025455865.1 Thermoleophilia bacterium | reverse complement strand
ACCGCCCGGGTGACCGCGGCGTCCACCTCCGCCGCCCGCGCCCCCCGCTCCTCGGCCTCGCCCAGGGCGGCGAGCAGGGCCGCGACCGCCGGATCGCCGGCGCGCCGCCGGGCGGCCGCGCTCATCGTCCCGACGCCGCCGGCCTCGATGCCGGCCGCGTGCGCGAGCGGCCGGAGCCGGGCCCGCAGCGCGTCCCAGTCCACCGCCAGCCGGACCAGGGTCCCGTCCAGGTCCATGACCACGAGGCCGGGCCCGCCGGTCACGGCCGGGCGAGCGGGACGGCGCGCAGGTCGCCCTCGCGCACCAGCACGGCCGGGCAGTCGATGTGCCGGGCCCAGTGCAGGCCGGGTTCGAGCCGCGGCGGCGGCGCGTCCCAGGGCGGCTCGCCGAACGCCAGGCGCACATAGGCGTCCGGGATGTTGACCCCGGCGGCCGTGAAGAAATAGCTGGTGGTGAAGAAGCGCCCACAGTTGATCTCGGTGGGCCACGGGACGCCGGCGGCGTCCTCCTTGAGGTCCACGCAGAAGACCCCGCTCGCCGACGGGTCCACGGCGCGGACGGCCCGCAGGGCGATCGCCTCGGCGTCGGGCCGGTCACGGGTGACCGCGAGCACGGGGGTCCCGGTCACCCCGCTCGGCGCGAGGTAGGGGTAGATGTACTCCAGCCGCTCGCGCACCTGGCTGCAGACCGGCTCGCCGTCGCGCCAGAGCGAGGTGAAGGCGAGGTTCGCGCCGGGCAGCATCGGCTCGGCCACGAAGTCCCAGTCACGGCCGCGCAGGCGCCAGTAGGCCAGCCAGTGCTCGCCCACCTCCACCGACTCCATCGGGGTGCTGCCCCGCCCGCCGGCCCCGGTGGTCGCCCGCAGCCACAGCGGCAGGCCGAGCTCCGCCGCCGCGCGCTCCAGGTCCTCGCGTCCGGCGACCGCCACCGCGGGGAGCGTCCGGATTCCCGCCGCCTCCCAGGCGCGGGCGGAGGCGAGCTTGTCCTGGCAGGTGGCGACCGTCGCCTGCGCGGGCAGGAACGTGCGGGCGTCGAGCTCGTCTCGCACGTCGGAGATGCGGCGCACCTCGCCGTCCGGCTGGGGGTGGACCAGGTCGATCCCCTCACGGGCGATCACGTCGTTCAGGAATCGGACGTAGCCCGGGTCGTCGGTGCGCGGGGACTCATACGCCCCGTCCAGGTCCGGCCATTCGAGATGGAAGCGGTCGATGTCGGTGCCGACGATGTGGTACGCCCGGCCCGACGCGCGCAGCGACCGCACGAAGTTCACGCCGGCGGGCCCGCCCGCCCCGGTCACCAGCACGCGCCTCATGCGGCCTCCGCCAGCGCGAGCGGGATACGGGCGCCGGTCGCGATGCTCGCCTTGACCGCCTCGATGACCTGCAGGCACCGCACCCCGGCCTCCACGCCCACCTCGGGGGGCACGCCGGTCTCGACCGCGACGAGGAAGCTGCGGATCTCGGCCGCGAGCGGCTCCTCCAGCGGAAGCACGAGCCGCTCCACCTGGGTCTGGTGCCGGTAGCCGCCGGCTCCCGCCCGGGTGACCGCGTGGAAGCTGCGCGAACGCGTGGTGGTGATGGTGCGCTCCACGTAGTCGAGGTCGATCTGGGCCTCTCGCCCGGTGATCATCAGGCGGCGGACCCGCTCCCCGCCGATCCGGCTGGCGGTGAGCGTGGCGATCAGCCCGTCGGCGAACACCAGGTTCGCCACGGCGTAGTCGAGGTGCACCCCGTCGTGGATGCTGCGGCCCTCGGCCTGCGCGGAGACGAGCGGCGAGCCGGCGAGCGAGAGGACGACGTGGACGTCGTGCAGCATGAGGTCGAGCACGACGTCGATGTGGCGCACCCGTGGCTCGTACGGCCCCACCCGGTGGATCTCGAGCGCGAGCAGTTCCTGGCCGTCGACCACGTCGCGCAGCTCCCGCACGGCGGGGTTGTGGTGCTCGATGTGGCCGACCTGCACGATCGGGCGGCCCGGGAGCGCGTCGAGCGCCCGCGCGAGACCCTCGGCCTCGGCCACCCCGGGCGCGAGCGGCTTCTCGACCAGCACCGCGACGCCGCGACGCGCCGCCATGAGCGTCTGCTCGACGTGGCAGGGGGTCGGCGTGGCGATGGAGACCACGTCGGCGTCGCCGAGGAGCGCCTCCGGCGAGGGGTAGACCCCCACCCCGAACTCGTCCGCCACCGCCCGGGCCCGGGCATGGTCGGCGTCGTACACGCCCACGAGGGTGCATCCGACGCGGGTCGTGGCGTAGACCCGGGCGTGGTTGCGCCCCATCGATCCGACCCCGATCACCCCGGCGCGCAGCATCACCAACCCCCCTCGGGGCGACGGGCGCGGATGAGGATCTCCGCGCAGTGGTCGGGGAAGAGCTCCCCCAGCGACTGGTAGGCGGCGATGAGCTCGTCCCCCCAGTCGCGCTCGATCTGGCCGTTGGCGAGCGGCTTCAGGAAGATCCCCCGCCGCTCGAGCGGGACCAGGCCGGCCTCCCGGACATCGGCCTCGAGGCCGTCCGGCGTGTAGACGCGGCGGTGGCCGATGCGGACGTCGTCCTCGTTGAGCGACCACGGCTCGGCCAGCAGCCCCATGCGGACGCCGGCGAGCCGGTGCAGCGAGAGGGCGTTCGGGACGGTCACGAGCACATCGCCGCCGGGCCGGACCAGGTCGCGGGCGACGCCGAGGATCTCCACCGGGTCGGCGACATGCTCGAGGACGTGGCCGAGCACGGCGACGTCGAACTCGGCGCGCATGGGAAGCTCCTCGAAGAGGCTGTGCACCGCGCGCACCCCGGGCAGGCGGCGGCGCACCGCCTCGACGTAGTCGGCGGAGCCGTCCACGGCGGTGAGGCGGGGCACACACCCGGCGAGCGCGACGGTCATGCGCCCGTCGGAGCAGCCCATCTCGATGACGTCGGTCGCCCCGTCGAGCAGCGGCGCGATGGCCCGGAAGCGCATGTCGATCAGCCGGGCGTTGAAGCCGGTCTCGGTCGAGAAGTCGCCGGCGATGCGGGCGAGCCGGTCGTGCTCGGCGGCGAGCGGGGTCGTCGCCATCACGCCCTCCCGCCGGCCCGGGCGCGTCCGGCGAGGTGCCGCCACCGGGCGCGGACCTCCGACGGCCGGACGTTCCAGGCCTCCACGCGCACGACGGTCCCGGCCCCGGGCCCGCCCGGCGTGAGGCACTCGCGCACGTCCGGACGCGGGTCGTCGGCGTCGGCCTTCGACTCGCGCTGGTCGTAGATGTGCGGCTCGATGACCGGCCCGCCGGCCCGCACCCGCCCGGCCATGACCTGGAAGTGGATCGGTTCCTCGCCGGGATCGCTCGCGCGCATGCCTCGCCCCCGCCTCGTCGCTGTCGCGGTCGGTATCGGCAGCATGAGGACCCGCTTGACGCGTCGGCCCACCACGACGCAGGGCCCGCCGAGGCGGGCCCTGGTCGTGACGGCTGATGTGTCGCCGGCTACCGCAGGAGCGAGAGCACCGACTGCGGGCTCTGG
>JALOLS010000089.1 GCA_025455865.1 Thermoleophilia bacterium | reverse complement strand
GAAACGGGCGGCGACGGCCTCCCGGAACCAGACCTTCGGCTAGGAAAGACCCCCCGTGCGGCTAGGGGCCTGTCCACAGCGTCGACCCGCCACCCGTCGGCTGCATCGCGGGAGGCCGTCCTCGGTTCTCGGGCAGTCCCTCAGCTCGGGTCGACCACTCAGCCCTCGGCGATGGCGATCTCGACCGCGTCCTCGGCCAGGGCGAGGATGGCCGCGACCCACACGGCGTCGTCGGCGGGATCCTCGGGGAGCGGCCCGGCGGCCATGCCGTGCACCGCGTCGAGCGCCGAGACGGGGCCGGGGACCTTCAGCCCGGCGACCACCTCCCGCGCCCACTCGCGGATCTCGAGGTCGCCGGTCGCGCGCGCCATCGCCTGGAGGGCCTCGACCGTCTGCCCGTCCTCGACGTAGGCCGCGATCTCCGGGGCGAAGTCCTCCGCGTCCAGGTCGAGCAGGTCGACCACGATCGCCCCGGTCGCGGCGGCCAGCGCCGCCGCCGCGCCCGGCCCGGCCACCCGGCCGCCGTCGAGCGCGGCCGCGAGCGACTCCAGGCGGTCGACCGCGCGCCGCCGGGCGGCGGCCAGCGCCGAGGCGGCGCGCTGGGCCAGGGCCAGGGCCAGCGGGTTGGCCGGGTCGTCGCGCTCGGCCAGGGCGCGGGCGATCTCGAGCGCCTCGCGGTCCTCGCCGCGCTCGGGCAGGCGCGCCCGGGCCAGCGCGGCCGCCATGGGCGGCCGGAGCTCGTGCCAGTGCGCCCGTGAGGCGGCCTCCAGGAGCGCGGCCAGGCGGAGCGGGTCGGCGCCGCCGGCCGAGAGCGCGTCGGCCAGGGCGACCGCCTCGTCCCCGAGGAGCCCGCGCGGGTAGCTGAGCCCGGTCAGGGTGAGCGCGCGCCGGACCGCCTCGTCGGGGCCCATCGCCACGTCAGCCCGCCCGGACCACCGGGTGCTCGATGGCCCCGAGCCCGTCGATCTCCACCCGCACCACGTCGCCCGGCCGGAGGTGGCCCGGGGGCGTCATCGCGGTCCCCACGCCGGCCGGGGTGCCGGTGGTGATGACGTCGCCCGGCTCCAGGGTGAACGCATGGGAGCAGAAGCTCACCAGCTCGGCGACCGGGAACACCATGTCCGCGGTGCTGCCGTCCTGGCGGAGGGCGCCGTTGACCCAGGTCCGGATGCGGAGCGCCTGCGGGTCGGGGACCTCGTCGGCGGTCGTGATCCACGGCCCGAACGGCGCGAAGCCGTCGCCCCCCTTGGCCCGCACCCACTGCGGCTCGGAGCGCTGGCGGTCCCGGGCGCTCACGTCGTCCATCACCGCATAGCCGAAGACCGCGGCCAGGGCGTCCGCGGGCGCGACCGCCCGGGTGCGCCGGCCGATGACCACCGCGAGCTCGCCCTCGTAGTCGAGCTCCTCGGTCCAGTCCGGGTGCAGGACCGGGCCGGCCGGGCCGGTGACCGCGGAGGGGAGCTTGGCGAACAGCAGCGGGAGCTCCGGCAGCGGCTTGCCGGTCTCGGCCGCATGGTCGCGGTAGTTCAGGCCGATGCCGATGACCTTGCCCGGGCGGATCGGGGCGAGCAGCTCGACGGCGGCCAGCGGCTCGGGCGGGCCGCCCGGCCGCGCGGAGGCGCCGCCGACCACCTCGAGGGCGTCGGCGAGGCCGAGTGGGCGCACCGCGTCGCCCTCCACCACGCCGGGGCGCACGCCGTCCACCCCGCGATAGGTGCAGAGCCGCATGCGGCGCTATCCTACCCCGTCGCGTCGCGGGCACCCGCCGCGCGCGCCCGCTCCCCGACCAGCGAGGCAGCATCTCCACGCGGCTCGAAGACGCGCCCCCGAAGGACCGGCTGGCCACCCGCCGGCGCTACACCGAGGCCGCCCGGGCGACGGTCAACCCCCTCATCCGCCTCCTGGTGCGGATGGGCGTGGGCCCGAACACGATCACCGTGGTCGGGCTGCTCGGGTCGGTCGCCGTGGCCGCGCTCGTCCTGAACCGCTGGTGGGTCGCCGCGGGGGTGGTGTTCGTGCTGTCCGCGGGCATGGACATGCTCGACGGGTCGGTCGCCCGCCTGTCCGGGCGGGCCACGCCCTTCGGGGCCTTCCTCGACTCCACGCTGGACCGGCTGGCCGAGGCGCTCGTGCTCGGCGCCATCGGGGTGACCCTGGCCGAGGACGGCGACATGTGGGCCGTGGGGCTCTGCTTCCTCGCCCTCACCGGGTCGTTCCTGGTCTCCTACACCCGCGCCCGCGCGGAGGGCCTCGGGGTCGACTCCAACAAGGGCGGGCTGATGAGCCGTCCGGAGCGCCTCGTGCTGATCGGCGCCGCCATCTTCTTCGCACCATTCGACCCCGTGCGGCAGGTCGCCGTCGCCGTGCTGTGCGGGCTCACCCTGCTGACCGTGGCCCAGCGCCTGTGGCACGTGCACTCCGTGCTCGCCGCCCGGGAGAACGGCCGCACCACCACCCAAGGGGGGAACCCGACACCGTGAGCGAGACCGTCAACGTCGCCATCATCGGCGTGGGCAACTGCGCCTCGTCCCTCGTCCAGGGCGTCCAGTACTACAAGGACGCACACGAGGACGAGTTCGTGCCCGGGCTGATGCACGTCAACCTCGGCGGCTACCACGTGCGGGACATCCGCTTCACGGCGGCCTTCGACATCGACGCCCGCAAGGTCGGCCGGGACCTGTCCGAGGCCATCTTCACCGAGCCCAACAACACCTTCCGGTTCTCCGACGTCCCGCGCGCCGGCGTGACGGTGGACCGGGGCATGACCCACGACGGGCTCGGCAAGTACCTGTCGGAGGTCATCACCAAGGCGCCGGGTGAGACCGCCGACATCGTGCGGATCCTTAAGGAGACCGACACCCATGTGGTGGTGAGCTACCTGCCGGTCGGCTCCGAGCAGGCCACCAAGTGGTACGTCGAGCAGATCCTCCAGGCCGGCTGCGCGTTCGTGAACTGCGTGCCGGTCTTCATCGGCCGCGAGCACTACTGGCAGGAGCGCTTCCGCGAGCACGGCCTGCCGGTCATCGGCGACGACATCAAGAGCCAGGTCGGCGCCACCATCGTGCACCGGAGCCTCGCCCGGCTCATGCGCGAGCGCGGCGTGCGGCTGGAGCACACCAGCCAGCTCAACTTCGGGGGCAACACCGACTTCCTCAACATGCTCGAGCGCGAGCGGCTGGAGTCCAAGAAGATCTCCAAGACCAACGCGGTGACCTCCCAGCTCGACTACGAGCTGGACCCCCGCGACGTGCACGTGGGGCCCTCGGACTACGTGCCGTGGCTCACCGACCGCAAGTGGGCGCACATCCGCCTGGAGGGCCGGGCGTTCGGCGACGTGCCGCTGAACATCGAGCTGAAGCTCGAGGTCTGGGACAGCCCCAACTCGGCGGGCATCGTCATCGACGCGGTGCGCCTGGCCAAGCTGGGCCTCGACCGCGGCCTGTCGGGCACGCTGGAGGGGCCGTCGGCCTACCTGATGAAGAGCCCGCCCATCCAGCACACCGACGACGAGGCGCGCGAGCTCACCGAGGCGTTCATCCGCGGCGAGAGCTCGCGGACCGTGGCCGGCCCCCAGGACACGGCCGCCGCCGAGGAGTGACGGGCGGCCCCGGGCCGGCCCGCACGGGCCGGCCCGGGGCGCCTACCATCCGGGGCGATGGCCGAGCCGCTCGCGATCGCGGTGGTGTCCCCGCTCGCCTGGCCCCCCGCGGAGGACCTGGCCCACCACGTGCAGGCCGAGGCCGCCGCGCTGGCCGCCCGCGGGCACCGGGTCACGGTGCTCGCCCCGGGGGCCGACCGGGTGATGCTGGCCGAGGGCCGCGCCGCGCTGGCGGCGCTCCAGAGCGGGGACCGGGGCGCCCTGGCGGGCGAGCCGGGACGGGTGCGGGTGGTGGCCGTGGGGCGCGCGCTGCGGCCCGGGGGCCGGCGGGTGGCCGGGCCCATCGACCTCACGGCGGGCCTCGAGGCCGCGCTCTCGCTGTCGGCCTTCGACGTGGTCCACCTGCACGAGCCCCTGGCCCCCAGCCCCGCGCTCGCCGCCCTCCGCCACGCCCGCGGGGTCACCGCCGCCACCTTCCACCGCACCGCCCCGCTCGCCGGGGTGGCGTTCGTGCGTCCGCTGGTGGACCGGGCCCTCGCCCACGTCGACCTGCGCATCGCATCCAGCGACGCGGCGCGCCGGGTGCTCGAGGAGGTGCTGCCCGGCGAGTACGCGCTCATGCGCCCCGGGGTCGACCCCGAGCGGTTCCACCCCGGACCCCCGCCGGCCGGCCCCCCCGGCATCGTGGTGCTGGCCCGCGAGCGGGAGCGGGTGGGCATGCGCTTCGCGCTCCGGGCCGTCGCCGGCCTCGACCCGGGCCTGATCGGGCCGGTGACCGTGCTCGGGCCGGCCGAGGCGCCCTGGCGCACCCGGGCCGCCATCCCCAAGGCGCTCCGCGGCCGGGTGCTGGACGTGCCCGACCAGGGCCCCGCCTCGCGGGCGGAGGCACTGCGGCGCGGGTCGATCGCGCTCGTCGGCACCCCCTATGAGGCCGGGGGCCCGGCGATGACCGAGGCGATGGCCGCGGGGCTGGCGGTGCTCGCCCCGCGCTCGCCGGAGGCCGACGAGATGATCGACCACGGCGTGGACGGGCTCGCGCTCCCGCCGTTCGCGGGCCCGGCCTGGGCCGAGGCGGTGGCCGCGCTCGCCGCCGACCCCGAGCGGATGCTCGCCCTCGGCCGGCGGGCCGCCGAGCGGGCCGGGGCGCGGACCTGGGACGACGTGGCCGCGGAGCTCGAGGCCCGCTACCTCGAGGCCGCCGCCCACCACACCCGCACCGCCGCGCCCGCCCCGCGGCCGGTGCTGGCCGACCTGCGGGTGCGGACGGGGCCGGCGCTGGCCCCCGAGGAGGTGGTGGCGGCGTGCGCGGAACGGGGCATCGGCGTGGTCGCGGTCGCCGCCCCGGGCGGGCTCGAGCCCGCGCTGGCGGTGCTCCGGGCCGCCCCGCCCGACCTCGCGGTGGTCGTCGGGCAGGAGATCGCCACCCGCGAGGGGGTCGTCGCCGGCCTGTTCCTGACCCACGCGGTGCCCGACGGCCTCGCGCTCGAGGACGCTCTGCGGCGGGTGCGTGACCAGGGGGGCGTGACCGTGCTGCCGCACCCGGCGACCCCCGGCGCCCCGGCCGCCGAGGCGCTCCGCGCGGTCGCCGAGCTCATCGACTGCCGCGAGGGCCTCGCTCCGGGCGGGCCGGCCGCCGCCGCCGAGGACGCCGCGCGGACGGCCCAGCGCATGGGGCTGCTCATCACCGCCGGGAGCGGCGCCGACCACCCGGACCAGGTGGGGGTGGCCGCGATGCTGATCCGGCCGTTCGCCGGGCCGGGCGACTTCCTGGCCGCCCTGGCCGGGGCGACCCCGGTCCGGCGGCGGGCGCGCCTTCGCACCCGGGCGGCCCGTGAGCGCCGCCGCCCCGCCCGGTCGCGGCCGGGATGAGCGACCGCCCGCGTGCAACGCGGGCGTGCAGGAGTCGCCCCGCGGAAGGGAGAATCGAGCGTCGCCGATGACGCCGGAACCACCGCAGCCGACCCCGTCGCCCCCGCCCCCCCGCCCCGGGAGGGCGGCGCCGGTGGGGGACATCCAGGACGCCTACCTCCTCCGGGCCATCCGCGAGCTCCGCGATCTGGAGCGCGAGATGGACGGATGTGAGGCCTGCCGCCGCGCGGGGCTCCTGCCGGTGAAGCCCTCGGGCTCGCCGACCGCCGAGGTCATGCTGGTCAAGTGGACCGCCGGCCTGGCCGAGCGCCAGGAGGGCGTCGCCTTCTTCGGCCGCCCGGGCGACGCGGTGAAGAAGAGCGTGACGCGCCTCGGGATGGACCCCTCGGTGCTCTACGGCACGCTCTGCGTCAAGTGCATCCACGAGGGCCCGGCCGGCGGGGACGCCCCGAACCCCGCGTGGCTGGCGCGGGAGATCCGGATCGTCGGCCCGGCGATCGTCGTGGTGATGGGGGGACGGACCCTGGCCGCGCTGAACGCGCTCGGCCTCCCCCTGACCGAGCCGCTCGCCGACGAGCCGGGGGTCGTGCAGCGCTGGACGCCGGCCACCGACGCGATCGTGGTCCCCGACATCGACGAGTCGCTCGACGAGCAGCAGGCCAAGCGCCGCTTCTGGGCCGCGTTCCGCGCGCTCGGGGAGTGGCACCAGGCTCAACCTCCCTACTGAGCGACCGACCTTCGGAGGGACCGTCCACCGTCCCCTCCGGAGGCTCCCGATGAGCGACGAGCAGGCCGAGGCCGATACGGGCCCCTGGATCGTCCGTCACTTCGACGTCCTGATCGCGGTGCTGCTGGGCATCGCGGCCATCCTGACCGCGTTCGCCGCCTACCGGGCCTCCCTGGACGACGGCGACGCGCTCAAGAACTACTCGACCTCCACGCGGCTGGCGGCCGACTCCAGCCAGATGTGGACCCAGGGCAACCAGATCGAGGTCTACAACCAGTCGCTGTTCCTCGACTATGCGGTGGCGGCGGCCAAGAACGACACCGAGGTGGCGGCCTACATCCGCACCGCCCTCATGGACGCGGACCTGCAGAAGGCGATCGTCTGGTGGGAGAAGCAGCCCGACTCGGGTCCCGCCACCCCGTTCGTGGCCGAGAACCCGGCCTACGTGAACGCGAGCTACACCGAGGGCCAGCGCCTGGACGAGGCCTCCCGCGCGGCGTTCGAGGAGGGGGCGCGCCTCGACGACCGCGGCGACAAGTACACCCTTGCCACCGTCACCCTGGCCGTCAGCCTGTTCCTGCTCGGCCTCGCCGCCATCTTCCGCCGCTTCGCCATCAAGGCCGGCGTCGCCGCCATGGGCAGCGTCGCCCTGGTGGTGGCGGTGGTGCAGATCGGCCAGGCCATGTAGCTATCCCGCCGGCCGCACGAAGCGGGCGACCGCCTCGATGTGGGGCGTCATGGGGAACATGTCCACCGGGCGCACCCACTCGAGGCGGTAGCCGCCGTCGACGAAGCGGCGGGCGTTGTCGGCGAACGTCGCCGGGTGGCAGGACACGTAGACCAGCACCCGGGGGGCGAGCTCGAGCACGCGGCGCACGGCCCCGCCCGAGAGCCCGGCGCGGGGCGGGTCGACGATCGCGACGTCGGCCGGCGGCATCTCGTCGGCCCGCTCGCGCAGCAGGCGCCGCACGTCGCCGGCGAACGCCCGGTAGGCGGTCATGCCGTTCGCGCGGGCGTTCCGCTCGGCGTCGGCCACCGCCTCCGGCACCGCCTCCACGGCGACCACCTCCCGCGCCCGCCCGCCCAGGGCGATGCCGATGGACCCCACGCCGGCGAACAGGTCGTACAGGACCTCTCCCCCGGTGAGCCCGGCGGCCTCGGCCACCCGCGCGTACAGGCGCCCGGTCATGCGGGAGTTGGTCTGGAAGAACGCGGCGGATGAGAGACGCAGGGTGACCGGCCGGTCCACCTCGACCCGCTCCTCGATCCAGTCGCGCCCCCAGGCCACCCGCTGCTCCAGGCCCTGGGTGGTCTCGGCCACCCCGTCGTTGAGTGCGTGGACGACCCCGACCAGGCCGGGCACCCGATCCGGGAGCCCGCGCGCGACCTCGTCCACCCGCCCGTCGCAGCCGGAGGTGGTGACCACCGCGATCAGCACCTGCCCGGTCAGGATGCCCTCGCGCACGAGCACGTGGCGCAGCTCACCGGTGTTCTCGCGCTGGTGGTACGGGACCAGGCCCGCCTCGGCGGCGAGCGCCCGGGCCGCCTCGCGCGCGGCGTTGCCCACCGGGGTGGCGAGCAGGCAGGGGTCGATGTCGACGATCCGGTCCCAGCGGCCGCGCTCGTGGAACCCCAGGGCGATGCCGCCGTCGGCGCCCGGGGCGGCCGAGTACTCCATCTTGTTGCGATACCCGGTCCGCTCGAGCGCGGGCTCCGGGTCGAGCACCGGCACCTCGGGCAGGCCGCCGATCCGGGCCAGGTGCTCGGCCACCTGCCGCCGCTTGGCGTCGAGGGCCACCGCGTAGTCGACGTGCTGCAGGCGGCAGCCCCCGCAGCGCGGCACGAACGGGCAGGGCGGGGCGACCCGGCCGGGGCCCGGGCGCAGCACCTCGACCAGGTCCGCCTCGGCGAAGCGGCGGCGGGCCTTGCGCACCCGCACCCGGGCCCGGTCGCCCGGCGCGGTGTCCGGGGCGAACACCACGAAGCCGTCGTGGCGGGCGACGCCCCGGCCCCCGAAGGCCAGGTCGTCCACCTCGACCTCCAGCACGTCGTCGCGTCGCGGCCGCTCCATGAGGAGGCAATGGTAGGCCGGGCCGGGCGTAGGCTCACCGTCGTGGACCCCGACGACCTGCGGCGCGACGCCGACGCCTTCCTGGAGGCCCTGGAGGACGCCCGCCACCGCCACGACGCCGGCCTGGTCGCCGACCTCGCCCTCGAGCCGATCTACGCGCGGTACCGCCACCTGGCCGAGGCGGACCTGGCCCGGGACCTGCTGGCCGACGCGGCGGGCCGGCACGGCGACCGCGGCCGTGACGCCCGGGGCCTCGCGCGCTTCGCGGTGGACGGGGCGATGGGCGCGGCCACCGCCCGCCACGAGGAGCAGGTGGCCGAGCGGGAGGCCGGGGCGGTGCTCCGCCTCGGGGCGGAGCGCATCCCGTTCCGCGCGGCCACCGCCCGGCAGGCCAACGAGGCCGACCACGCCGTCCGGGCCGAGATCGAGGCCGCCCGGATGCGGGTGGTGGACTCCGACCTCACGCCCGTGCTGGCCGACGCCTGGGCCGTGCGCCACGACCTCGCCCGCGACCTCGGGGCCGCCTCCTACCGGGCGCTGCACGAGGACCTGATGCAGGTGGACCTCGACGCGCTCGCCCGCTCGGCCGGGGCGCTGCTCGACGCCACCGACGACCTGTACGAGCGGGCCATGGACCGCGGCCTGCGCGCGGCGGCCGGGATCGGGCTGGCCGGCGCCGGCCGGGGAGACCTCCCCCGCCTCATGCGGGGGCAGGCCCACGACGAGGCCTTCCCGGCGTCCCGGATGCTCCCCGCGCTCCGGCGCACCCTCGACGGGCTCGGCATCGACCTCGACCGCCAGCCCAACGTGGTGCTCGACGACGCGGTGCGCCCGGGCAAGAGCCCGAGGGCCTACTGCGCCCCGGTGCGGGTGCCCGGCCTGGTGTACCTGGTCATCGCCCCGATCGGCGGGGTGGACGACTACCGCGCGCTGATGCACGAGGCGGGGCACGCCGAGCACTTCGCGGGCATCGCCGCCGGCCTCCCGGTCGAGCGGCGGCGGATGGTGGAGGGCGCGCTGACCGAGACGTTCGCGTTCCTGTTCGACGGGCTGGTGAGCGACCCGTCGTGGCTCGGCCACGTGCTCGGCCGCCCGGCCGACGGCGACCACCTGCGCGACGAGGCGACCGTGCGGCTGTTCATGCACCGCCGCTACGCCGCGAAGCTCCGGTACGAGCTCGCGCTGCACTCGGGCGGGCCGCTGGACGGCATGGACCGCCGCTACGCCGATGAGCTCTCGCGGGCCACGCGCCTGGAGTGGCCGTCGGCCACCTGGCTGCACGACGTGGACGAGGGCCTGTACGTGGCCGACTACCTGCGGGCCTGGACCCTGTCGTCGGGCCTGGCCGCCCACCTGCGCGAGCGCTTCGGCACCCGCTGGTACACCCGCCGCCAGGCCGGGTCGCTGCTCCGGGAGCTCTGGCACGAGGGCGGGGGCATCGACGGCGCCGTGCTGGCCGCCGAGCTCGGCCTGGCCGACGGCGACCTGATGCTGCTGGCCGAGGAGGCCGGGCGGGTGCTCGGCTGATCCGCGCCCTGGCCCTGACGGCGCTCGCCGTGCTCCCGGCCGCCGCGCCGGCCGCACCCGCCCGGCAGGTGGTCGGGACCGGCACCCCGGCCTCGTGCACCTCCGAGGCGGTCGTCCGCGCGGTCGCCGGCGGCGGCCTGGTCACCTTCGACTGCGGACCGGACCCGGTGACGATCGTGATGCGGCGCACCGCGCGGGTGGTCAACACCAACCCGCTCCTGGTGCTCGACGGCGGCGGGCGGGTGACGCTCTCGGGCGGCGGCCGCCGGCGGATCCTCTACCAGAACACCTGTGACCGCGCGCAGGTCTGGACCACCCCCCGCTGCGACGACCAGGCCACCCCGCGCCTGGTGGTGCGCGGCATGGGCTTCACCGCCGGGGACGCGACCGGCGAGCGCGTCGACGGAGGCGGCGGCGGGGCGATCTTCGTGCGCGGCGGGCGCCTGTCGATCGTGCGCTCCGAGTTCACCGGCAACCGCTGCGACCGGACCGGCCCCGACGTGGCCGGCGCGGCGGTGCGGGTGCTCGACCAGCACCGCGACCGCCCCGTCACCGTGAGCGGGAGCACCTTCACCGGCGGCCGGTGCGCCAACGGCGGGGCGGTGGCGAGCATCGGGGTCTCCTGGCGCATCACCGGGAGCACCTTCCGCGACAACCGGGCGACCGGGCGCGGGGCCAATCCGGCCCGTCCGGGCACGCCGGGTGGCGGCAACGGCGGGGCGGTCTACCTGGACGGCAACCGGATGAGCCTCACGCTCCGGCGCACGGTCATCGAGGAGAACGTCGCGAACGAGGGCGGCGGCGCGGTCTTCTTCGTGTCCAACGACCGCACCGGGACCATGACCGTGAGCGGCTCGCGCCTGGCGGGCAACCCGAGCCGCGGCTTCGAGACCGCGGGGCTGCCGGGGGTGTTCTTCCTGGGCGCCCGGCCGCCGCGGATCGCCGGGGGCAGCCGGCTCCTGCCCTGATCCCGGTCCACGCGGACCGGGCCTCAGCCGCGGTAGACATCGGGGCGGCGGTGGCGGAGCGCCGGCAGCGTCGCCCGGATGCGCGCCATGCGGTCGAGGTCGAGGTCGGCCACCACCACGCACTCCTCGTCGGGGGCCTGGGCCAGCACGATCCCCCAGGGGTCCACGATCATGCTTCGCCCGTGCGAGCGGGTGCCGTTCGCGTGCACGCCGACCTGGCCGGCGGCCACCACGAAGCACTGGTTCTCGATGGCCCGGGCGCGCAGGAGCGGCTCCCAGTGGTCCCGGCCGGTGGTCGCGGTGAAGGCGGCGGGCACCGTGATCACCGACGCCCCGTCCAGGGCGAGCGCCCGGAAGAGCTCCGGGAAGCGCAGGTCGTAACAGACCGTGAGCCCGAGCCGCACGCCGCCGGCGTCGGCCGCCACCACCTCGCTCCCGGGGAGCGCGCCGTCCGACTCCCGGTAGCTCGTGCCGCCCACCTCGACGTCGAACAGGTGGATCTTGCGGTAGGCCGCGGCGATCGCGCCGTCGGGGCGGATGAGCAGGCTGGTGTTGTGGGCCCGCCGGTCCCCGGGCACGCGCTCGGACACGCTGCCGGCGACGAGGGTGACGCCGAGCTCGCGCGCCCACCCCTGCGCGGCCCGCACCGAGGGGCCGTCGAGGGCCTCGGCCCCCTCGTGGGTGCGGGCGGCGTCGTGGATGAAGTGCCACTTCTCCGGCAGCACGACGAGCGCCGCCCCGCGGGCCGCCGCGTCCCGCACCAGCTCCCCGGCCCGGACGACGTTGCGGGCCGTGTCGTCGGAGGTCGTCATCTGGACGGCCGCCGCCCGGATCAGCGTGCCCACGGCCGCCTCCGCGGTACCATCGCGTCGCCCGTCCCTTCCCCCGACCCCCTGGGAGGCTCCGTGTCGGCCGAGCTCATGAGCCAGATCGAGGACGTCCTGGAACGGATCCGCCCGGCACTGCACGCCGACGGCGGCGACGTCGAGCTGGTCGACTTCGACGAGGAGGGCTTCGTGCACCTCCACATGCTCGGCGCCTGCGGGGGCTGCCCCATGTCCACGGCGACCCTCACCCTGGGCATCGAGGCGGAGCTCCGCCGCGAGATCCCGGAGGTCGAGGGGGTCATCACCGTGTAGGCCCGGGGGGGCGCCGCCCGGTGGGTGGGCGATCCGGCGGGCCTCCTCGCTGACGCACCCGGGCTGGAGCCAGAGCGCCCGCGCGCCGATGGCCACCGCCTCGCGCGCGTGGAGCGGGGCGGTCTCCGAGCGCCGGAAGACGTCGACGACGTCGACCGGGCCCGCCACCTCCTCCAGCGACCGGGCGACCGGCAGCCCGAGCATCTCGCCGCCCGCCGGGTGGACCGGCACGACGCGGATGCCCGCCGCGAGGAGGTACTCCATCACCCCCCGCGCCGGCCGGGCGTGGTCGTCGGAGGCGCCGACCACCGCGACGACCCGGGCCGCGCGCATCACGTCGGCGGGGCTGGACGCGGGGCCCATCGGCGCTCCTTCGGAGGGGTGACGGCCGCGCGGGAGCAGGGCGCCCGGGGCGCCCGCCCCCCCGCGGTGGCCTCTGGGAATCGGGGTGCCCGGATTTGAACCGGGGACCTCTCCGACCCGAACGGAGCGCGCTACCAAGCTGCGCCACACCCCGAGGCGTCCCGGGATGGTACACCGCACCCGGCACGGGCGGGAGGGGGTGCCCCGGCCCCCCGGGCCGCCCGCCCACCCCCGAGGTGGTTCAATGCCCGCGATGGCGCCGTGCCCCGCCGCCGGATGACGGAGCTGCTCGAGCGCGAGACGGAGGTCTCGCTCATCGGTGCGGCGCTCGACCGCGCCCGCGACGGGGCGGGGGCGGTCGCGGTCATCCAGGCCCCGGCCGGCGCGGGCAAGAGCACGCTGCTGGTCCATGCCCTCGAGCACCGGGTGCCGCCCGGCGCGCTCGTCCTGCGGGCACGGGCGGGCGAGCTGGAGCGCGAGCTCCCCTTCGGCGTCATGCGCCAGCTCCTGGCCGGCCCGCTGGCCGCCGCGGACGGCGCGGTCCCGGGCCGGGCCCTGCTCGACGCCGTCCTTCGCCCGGTCCCGGGCGCGGGCGGGCCGCACCCCGACTCACCGTTCGCCGCGATGCATGCGATCCACGGGCTGCTGCAGGCCCTGGCCGCCGATCGCCCGCTGGTCCTGGCCGTGGACGACGCGCACTGGGCCGATCCGGAGTCCCTGCGGACGCTCGGCTACCTGGCGCGCCGCGTCGACGAGCTTCCGGTCGCCGTCGTCGTCGCGCTCCGGCCCGACGCCCCCGGCGTGCCCCCCGAGCTGGTCCCGGAGCTCACCGCCGGCGTCCATGCCGCCGACGTGCGCCCGCGCCCGCTCAGCGCGGCCGCGGTGCGCACCCTCGTGCGCGCCCGGATGCCCGACGCCGATGAGGACGCATGCGCGGCGTGCCACACCGCGACCGGCGGGAACCCGTTCTACCTCGGCGAGCTCCTGCGGGCGCTGCCGGACCGGTTCGACCGCGCGGCGGTCGACGCGGCCAGCATCCCCGCGCTGGGTGAGCGCGTGCTGCACCGGGTCGCGGCCATCGGGCCCGGCGCGGTCGGGCTGGTGCAGGCCATGGCCGTCCTCGGCGACGGGGCGCGGCTGGACGACGCCGCCGCGCTGGCCGGGATGGACGAGGCCCGGGCGGCCGACCGGGGGCGGGGCCTGGCGCGCATCGACGTGCTCGCCGGCGTCGACCCCGTCCGCTTCGCCCACCCGCTGGTGCTCCGCTCGGTCCTGGACGAGCTGACCGTCGTCGAGCGCGACGCCCTGCACCGGCGCGCCGCGGAGCGCCTGCGCGACCGGGGCGCGGGCGTCGAGGCGGTGGCCGCGCATCTGCGGCGCCTGCGGCCCGCGGGCGACCCCGACGTGGCGACCACGCTGGCCGCCGCCGCCCAGGAGGCGCTCGGGCGCGGCGCGACCTCGGCCGCCCGCGAGGCGCTGGAGCGGGCGCTGGCCGAGTCGGCCCCCGCGCCGCCGCGGTGGACGCTCCACCAGGCGCTCGGGCAGGCGGCCGCGCTGGACCGGGACCCGGCCGCCGCCGTCCACCTGCTCGCCGCCCGCGAGGAGGCGCCCGACCCGCGGACCCGGGCCATGGTGTCGCTGGGGCTGATCAACCTGCTCGCCGCCGCCGGCCGGTGGGTCGACGCGCTGGCGCTGTCGGATCAGGTGATGGCCGACCTCGCGCCCGATGACGCCGACCTGCTCGCCGAGACCGATCTGCTCCGCGCCGTCATGTTCGGCCACGACGCCCGCCGCGCGGCCCGGTTCGACGCGGAGCGCCCCCGCTACCTGCGCCTGGCCGCCGGGGGCACCTGGCCCGGGCGCGCCATGGCGGCGACGCTCGCGTCCGTGGCCGCGCAGCGCGGCGAGCACCTCGACGAGGTGCCCGGGCTGGTGCGCCATGCCATGGAGGGGGGCGTGCTGTTCGCCGAGCGGGGCGGCGGGGGCTACGCCGCCGTGCAGCTCATCGGCGCGCTGGCCCTCCTCGACGAGATCACGCCGGCCCAGCAGGCGATCGAGGCGCTGCGCGCCGGGGCCCGGCGCGAGGGCTCGCTGAACGGCGCGGTGCTCGCCAACGCCCTGCAGGCACTGCTGGACGTCCGCGGCGGGCGACTGGCCGCGGGGGAGGCGAGCATGGGCGCGGCGTTCGCCGCCAACGAGGGCGGCCACCTCGGGATGGACCTGGTCAGCGGCGCCCTGTTCGCCCTGGAGGCGATCGAGGAGCGCGGGGGGTTCGAGGCGCTCGTGGCCGCCACGGCCGGCCTGGAGCTCGAGGAGGAGTTCGCGGCGTCGACCACCGGCGCGCACCTGGCCCAGGTCCGTGGCCGCCTGGCCGTGGCGCGGGGCGACCGCGGGGCGGCCGTCACGGCCCTGCGGACCGCGGTCCAGGTGTACGGCGCGCTCAGGAGCAGCACGACGATCACCCTCTGCCGGTGCACCCTCGCGCTCCTGCTGGCCCGCGACGACCCCGACGAGGCCGCGGCCCTGGTGTCCGCCGACCTGGCCGACGCCGAGCGCATCGGCCTGGCCCGCGGGGTGGGCATCGCCCGGCGCGCCGACGGGATCCTGACCGGCGGGGACGCGGGCATCGAGCAGCTCGGGGCCTCGGCCGAGATCCTGCGGGAGAGCCCCGCACGGCTGGAGCACGCCCGCTCGCTGCTCGCGCTCGGCGCGGCGCTGCGGCGCTCCGGGCGCCGGGCCGACGCCCGCGCGGTGCTGGAGCAGGCCCGGGCGGCGGCGAGCGCCTGCGGGGCCCTGCGCACGTTCGCCGGGGCCGATGAGGAGCTTCGCGCCACCGGCGCGCGCCCCCGGCGGATCGCGGTGAGCGGGCCCGACGCGCTGACCGGCGCCGAGCGCCGGGTGGCCGACCTGGTGTCGCGGGGGGCCACGAACGCCGAGGCCGCCCAGGAGCTCTTCGTCAGCCTGAAGACGGTCGAGACGCACCTCACCCGCGCCTACGCCAAGCTCGGCCTGAGCGGCGCCGGGGCTCGCGCCGGGCTCGCCGCCGCCCTCGCCGCCGACTCCGAGGCCGAAAACATCAGGGTCGGACCCTGACGCGACCGGCGGCGCCGGGTCGCAAGGCTCCGGCCATGACCATCCGCCGCCTCCTGGCCCTCTGCGGGCTCCTCGCCCTCGCCCTCCCCGGGGTCGCCTCCGCCGACCCCCTGAGCACGCTGGCCGGCACCGGGGTGAGCGGCTTCTCCGGCGACGGCGGTCCGGCCGCCGGGGCCGGGCTGAGCTTCCCGACCAGCGTCGTCCCGCTCGCCGGGGGCGGGTATCTCATCGCCGACCAGGTGAACCACCGGGTTCGCCGGGTGGGGGCCGATGGCACGATCAGCACGGTGGCGGGCAGCGGCACCGCGGGCTTCGCCGGGGACGGCGGGCCCGCCACGGCCGCGCAGCTGAACGCCCCGTCCGGGCTCGCCGTCGCCGCCGACGACAGCGTCCTCATCGCCGACGCGAACAACGACCGGGTGCGCCGCGTGGCGCCGAACGGGATCATCACGACCGTCGCCGGCGGCGGCGGCGCCCTGGGCGACGGAGGCCCGGCGACGAGCGCCCAGCTGCGGTTCCCGTACGACGTGGTCGTGCAGCCCGACGGCGGCTACCTGATCGCCTCGACCGACCAGCACCGCATCCGCCGCGTGTCGCCGGGCGGCATCATCAGCACGTTCGCCGGCTCCGGGGTGGCCGGCTTCGCGGGCGACGGCGGCCCGGCGACGACGGCGGCGCTGAACAAGCCCTCGGGCGTCGCGCTGGCCGCCGACGGCGCCGTCCTGATCGCCGACACGTTCAACAACCGCGTGCGCCGCGTCGCCGGCGGCACCATCACCACACTCGCCGGGGACGGCGTCGGCGGCTTCGCGGGCGACGGCGGACCCGCCGCCGCGGCCCGCCTGTCGCGCCCCATCCGCCTCGCCCCGACCGGCGACGGCTTCCTGGTCGCCGACCAGCTGAACAACCGGATCCGCCGCGTGGCCGGCACCACCATCACCACCCTCGCGGGCGACGGCACCGCCGGGTTCCTCGACGCGGCCGACGCGACGCAGGGCCGCCTGAACCAGCCGTTCGGCGTGGCGGTCGACGGGACCGGCGACGTGCTCATCGCCGACTCGTTCAACCACCGCATCCGGCGGG
>JALOLS010000016.1 GCA_025455865.1 Thermoleophilia bacterium | reverse complement strand
ACCGCCATGAGGCTGGAGAAGGGGTCCGCCTCGTCCACCCGGGTCGAGAAGCGCACATCCCCGGCCCCCAGGGTCATGGTGACCGGGTGCGCCGTCTCCCCGATGTGCCCGCACCGGAGGTCGTAGCCGAGCTCGGCGGCCACCTCGCGGCCGAGGCCCACCTGCTCGGCCCCCGGCCATGCGCGGGCGGGGAGGGGCGGCGCGCCGGCCCCGTCGAGGGCGTCGAGCAGGGGGCGCACCCGGGTGATGAGGTCCTCCAGCACGACCGCGATATCGGCCGCGCGGGCCCCCGGCTCGTACTCCTCGAGGAGCGCGTCGTAGTGCTCGCCCCCGTCCGCGAGCGCGGCCGCCTGCTCGCGCTTGAGCGCCACCAGCGGGCGCAGGTGGGCCAGGTAGCCGGGCAGGTCCTCCCGGGGGCGGGCCTCCACCCAGGCGCTCAGGCAGCGCGAGGCCGCCTCGGTCTCCGCCCGCACCAGGGCCTCGGGCACGCGGGCGGCCCGGGTGCGCTCCCGGCGGGCGAGGCGCACCGCCGCGGCGCGGTCGGGGTCGGGGTCGGCGTCCAGCAGGGCGAGGTCGTCCTCGACCTCGGGGCGCAGGAGCTCGCGGTGGGCGAGCGCCGAGATGGTGGCGAGCTGGGCCGCGCGGGCGCCGGCGCCCCCCGGCGGCATGATCGTCTCGCGGTCCCACTCCAGCACGCCCCCGGTGTGCCCGAGGTCGGCGAGGACCCCCATCCACTCACGCAGGCGGCCCCAGGCCGCGTCGGTCCGTTCGTCCATCCCGCGGACGGTAGCGACGGACCGGGCGGAGCGTCCGCGGCGTCCGTCGTATCCTTGGCCGCGTGAGCCAGACCCCGGAGATCGTGCGCCGCTGGGAGGACCTGCCCATCGGGGTGCAGCTCGCCGCGGCGTTCGTGGTGTCCCTGGGGCTGCTCTTCGCCGCCCACGTCACCGTGCTGAACCAGCCCACCGGGCGGGGCTTCATGTACGCGATCTTCTGGGCGGTCCCGCTCACCGGGGTCATCGTCGCGGCGACCCGGTCGGAGCGGGCGCGCCGCCTGCGGGCCGAGGCGGAGCGCGCCGCGCGCCGCCGGGCCGAGCTCACCTAGCCCGGGCGCCCGCCCGCGGTCAGGGCGAGGTCGCGGGCCCGGGGGCGGTGCACTCCGACAACCGGAGCGCGCGCGCCAGGCGGTCGGCCTCGGCGGCGAGGGCCGCGACCCGGGGCCGGGCGGCGTCGATCACCGTCTGCGGGTCGGCGCCGGCGCCGATGCGGTCGGCGACCCTCGCGATCACCGCGGCCTGGCGCTCGACCACCGCGACCGCCTCCCGATGCCGGGCCGCGAGCGGCGGCGGCGGCCGGAGCATCCTGAGCGCCTCGACCTGCCCCGCGGTGACGGCGAGTCCGCGCCGCAGGAACGCCTCGACCTCCTGCGGGGCGCCGGGAGGGTCGAGCGCCTGGGTCTCGAGGCGGGACCGGCGGCAGATCTCGTTGGCCGCCTCGCGGTACTCATCGGCGCTCTGGGCGGCCGCGGTGGCGGTCCGGGCGTCGGCCGGCGCGCCGGGGGCCGGGGGAGGCGGAGCGGTCGAAGGGCTCCCGCCACCCCCGCCGCAGCCGGCGGCGAGCACGGCCACGGCGAGGGCGACCAGCCCGCCGGCGCGGCGCGGGCCGGCGGTCACCTACCCGAGCACGCGCAGACGCGCACGGGCCTGGGTGGTCCGCACCGCGCCGGTGTTCCCGTTCTCGCAGGCCTGGCTCATCACGAGCACGTAGCTCCCCGGTGCCTGGGTGGCCCGGACCCGGAGCGCCCAGCCGCCGACCGAGTCGGACATGCGCCCGGTCACCCGGGCCGCCCGCCCGCCGATCGTGAGGCGGGGCTGGCGGCAGAACTCGTTCGGCGGCGCGAAGCCCGTCCCGATGACGAGGATGTCGCCGCCCCGGGGGACGGCCGTCCCGGTCGGGCTCACCTGGGCCCCCAGGGCGGGGCCGGCGGCCAGGGCGAGCGTGCCCGCGGCGGCGGCCGCGGCGGTGAGCAGCGTGCGAGGGGACATCGGGCCTCCGGGGATGATGGGTCGGTTCGGGCAAGGCTACCGGCGGACGGCGATACACTCGGGCCGCGGGGTGATCACGCCCCCCGGACCAGGAGGCCCCCCAAGGTGATCATCGACCAGGACGTCGCGGACGCGCTCAACATCCACATGGGCCGGGAGTTCTCGGCCCATACGCAGTACCTGGCCATCTCGGCCTGGTTCGCGGAGGAGGGCCTCCCCGAGCTCGCCCGGCTCTTCGCCGCCCAGGCGGCCGAGGAGCACGCCCACGCGATGAAGTTCTACCACTACATCATCGACGCGGGCGCGCCGCTCCGCATGCCGGCGATCGAGGCGCCCAAGCCCGCCTTCGAGAGCGCCGAGGACGCCGTGGCCCTGGCGCTCGACCAGGAGCTCGCGGTGACCCGGCAGATCAACGAGATCGCCGACCTGGCCGCCCAGCGCCGCGACCACGCCACCCAGGTCTTCCTGCAGTGGTTCATCACCGAGCAGGTGGAGGAGGTCGCGACGATGGGCGAGCTCCGGCAGGTGGTGGGCCGCGCGGGCGAGCAGCACCTGCTGCTGGTCGAGCAGTACGCCGCGCGCCGGATGGCGGGCGAGGCGGCGGGCGAGGACTCCTAGCCGCCGGCGGGCCGCACCAGGAGCACCGGGCAGGGCGCGTGGTGGGCGACGAAGGCGGCGAAGCTGCCGAGCAGCGCCCGCTCCACCGCCCCCCGGTGCGAGGCGACGACCAGCAGGTCCGGCCGGGCCTCCTCGGCCCACTCGCACACCGCGGCGGGGGGGTGGCCGCAGACCAGCGCCGTCTCGGCGCCCGGCACCTCCGCCGCGCGGGCGGCCAGCCAGTCCCGCGCCGCCGACACGAGCCGCTCGCGGTCGGGGACCCAGCCGCCGAATCCCCCGGAGGGCCCGAGCGGCCAGCGGGCGGCGTGCACCAGGGTCAGGCGCCCCGGCTCGAGGTCGCGCAGCCGCCGTGCCTCGGCGATGGCCACCGCGGCGGCGGATGAGTCGTCGATGCAGCAGGCGATGTGGGGGAAGTGGGCCATGCCCCGAGGCTACCGCGGCGGCGTGCGCGTGACCGGAAGGCGCGGCACCAGCCGCCCCAGCGCACGTCGGTGGCGGGCGATGAGCGGGTAGGCGCGGTGCAGGCCGAGGGCGACCGCGGCGCGCCCCGCCGGCAGGCACAGGAGCACCTCGCGTGCCGCGGCCGTGGCCGAGCGGAGGCGCCCGCCGGCCCGGGTGTGGAACGCGGCGTACCGCTCGGCCGCCGGGAGCACCGCCAGGGCGGCCTCGGCCTCGGCGTCGGCGAAGGGGACCAGCCGCATCCGCCGGCCCCGGTCGAGGCGCGCGAGGGACCAGGCGAACGCGCGGCACAGGCGGCAGCGTCCGTTGTAGAGGACCAGCAGGCGTGGGTCGGGGGGCACGAGGCGAGGATGGCAGCAGGGCGCATCCGGGGCCGCCTCTACCCTGGGTCGCCCCGTGGGCTACCCCCGTTTCCAGTCGGCGCCGCCGACCCTCCCGCACATCGAGGCGCAGAAGGCCGCGCTCGACGCCCGCGCGCCCCGCGACGCGCTGGCCGCCGACCCCTCCGGACGCCGGCGCTACACGCTGCGGCCCCCGGTCGCGCCCCGGGGCGCATCGGCCCGCATCCGGGCCGAGCTCGACCCCGAGCAGCTGGCGGCGGTCGAGGCGCCGCCGGGGCGCGTGCTGGTGCTCGCCGCCGCCGGGTCGGGCAAGACCCGCACGATCGCCTACCGGCTCGCCCATCTGGTCGAGACCGGGACCGACCCGCAGGCCGTCCTGCTGGTGACCTTCACCCGGCGGGCCGCCCGGGAGATGACCCGGCGCGCCGAGCGGGCGAGCGGGCGCGACCTCTCGGGGATGACCGCCGGCACGTTCCACGCCGTGGCGCAGCGCATCCTGCGCCGCTACGGCCCGCTGGTCGGCCTTCCGCGGGACTTCACGATCCTCGACCAGGAGGACCAGGCCGACCTCATGGCCGTCGCCCGGGACCGCGTGCTCGGCGGGCGCGACGTGCGCCCGGTGCTGCCCAAGCCCGGCGTGCTGGCGGGCATGGCGGCCCAGGCCGCCGAGCAGGGCCGGCCGGTGGGCGAGGTGGCCGCCGAGCGCAACCCCCGCCTGGCCGACCGCCTGGACCTGATCGAGGAGGTCGCGGCGGGGTACGCCGAGGCCAAGGCCCGGATGGCCGCGGTGGACTACGGGGACCTCATGGGGCTGGCCATCCGCCTCCTGGACGAGCAGCCCCGGGTGCGTGACCGCCTCGCGGCGCGGTTCCGCTGCGTGCTGGTCGACGAGGTGCACGACGCGAGCGCCCGCCAGGTCGCCCTGGCGGAGGCGCTCGCCGGCCATCACGGCCACCTGGTGCTGGTGGCCGACCCGGACCAGAGCATCTACTCCTGGCGGGGCGCCGACCCCGGCCTCTGCGAGCGCCTGGCCGGGACGCCGGGGACGCGGGTGCTGCCCCTGTCCACCAACTACCGCGCACGCCCGGAGCTGGTGGCGTTCGCCCAGGCGACGCTCCCCGGGGGCAATCGGTTCGGCAAGCGCCTGCGCGCGGCGCGACCGGCCGGCGGGCTGCCGCCGGTGGTCGTGCACCTGGCCTCGGTCGAGGACGAGGCCGCGTTCGTCACCCAGCGCATCGGCGACCTGCTGAACGACGGCCGCGACCCCGGCGAGATCGGGGTGCTCTACCGGGCCCACCACCACTCGGTCGACCTGCAGCTCGCGCTGGCCGCCGCCGGGGTGGAGATCGAGCTGTACTCGGGCGCCCGGTTCGTGGAGAGCGCGCACGTGAAGGACGTGCTGGCCTTCCTGCGCCTGCGCCACAACCCCCGGGACGACCTGGCCTGGCACCGGGCGCTCCGGCTGTTCGCCCACATCGGGCGGGCCTCGGCGGCCCGGGTGGTGGACCGCGTGCGGGGGACGGCGGATCCCCTGCGGGCGGTGGACGAGGTGCGGCTCGGGGGGGCGGCCGGCGAGGCGCTCGGGCGGTTCCGCGCCGCCATCGCCCCGATCCGGGAGATGGACCGGCCCGAGGCGATCGTGGCCGCGGTGGGCCGCTCGGAGTGGTACCGCGACCACCTGCAGCGGACCTACCCCAACTGGCGGGACCGCGAGGGTGACATCGCGCGGCTCGCCGAGCTCGGGGCGCGGGCGCCGACGCTCGAGCGGTTCCTGGCCGACCTCCAGCTCGCCGAGCGGGTGGAGGCCGACGAGGACGTCTCCGGGCCGGCGCGGCGGGTCGCGCTCACCACCGTGCACCAGGCCAAGGGCCTCGAGTGGCCGGTGGTGTTCGTGCTGCAGGTCGAGGCCGGGTCGTTCCCGTCCGGGTGGGCCGTCTCGGAGGGCCGTCTCGATGAGGAGGAGCGCCTCTTCCACGTCGCCGTCACCCGGGCGGCGGACGAGCTCTACCTGTGCCGGCCCATCCTGGCGCGCCGGCCATGGGACACGGGCGCCGACGCGGTGGTCATCAACTCGGGCCGGGGCTTCCTCGACCGGGACCTCGACGGCCTGGTCGAGGAGTGGACCGCCCGGTGATCAGGCCAGCCCGAGCCGCCTGAGGGGCCGCACCCGGGCCATCTCCTCCTCGGCGCGGCGGACCTCCTCGGCGCCGTCGGCGGCCCCGCTCACCGTCACGTTGTCGGGGGCGACCAGGACGACGGTGTCGCTGACGCGGGTCACCGAGCCCTGGAGCGCGGCGCTCAGGCCCTCCGCGAAGTCGAGCAGCCGCTCCACCAGCGCCGAGTCGGCCGCGCGCAGGTCGACGAACACCGGGTGACCGGCCTTCAGGCGGTCGGCCAGCCGGCGCGCCTCGTTGAAGGTCGTCGGGGTGATCATGTGGACCTGCAGGGGGTCCGGCAGCGCGTGGACGGACATCGGGCGGCCTCCGGGGCGGCGGGGGTCGGACGGGCGTGTCCTTCGACGCGGCCGCCCGGGACCCTCCGCGGCGCCCGGCGATGTGGACCCCGGGCGCGCGATCCGGGCGGGGCCGGCACGGCGGCGTGCCACCCCGCCGGGGGTCGATTGGTCATTCCTGCCCATGAGGTGGCAGCCGGGGCGGCCATAGCCTCGGGGCCGTCCGGTGGCTCAAGGGGGGAGGGGATGAGCGCACACGCAGCCGTGGCGGCCCCCCGGCGCCGTCGGTCCGTGGAGGACCCCGCGCGGGCGGCCGCCCTGCGCGTGGCCCGGCGGGCCGCGGCGGAGATCCCGGCCTACGCCGCGCACCTGGCCCGCCACGGGCTGGCCCCGGACGACCTGCGCGACCTCGCGGCGGTGCCGGTGCTCGACCGCGCCGGCCTCGCCGGCGCCGCACCCGCGGACTGGTGTCCCGGCGGCGAGGCGTCCGCGGCGGCGGAGTGGGTCAGCTCGAGCGGGAGCTCGGGCCGGCCGCTGGTGACCGCGGTCGGGGCGGCCGAGCGCCGCGCCCTCGGGCGCATGGTCGACCGCTCGCTGGAGGCGCTCGGGGTGGGGCCCGCCGCACCCGGGCTGCTGGTGAACGCCCTCCCCGGCGGGGTGGCCCTGCCCGCCCGGCTCGCGGCCGTCGCGACCCCGGGCACGCGCCCGGACCTGGTCCTCGAGGTCATCCGCCGCGCGGCGCCGGTCGGCGGCCGGGTGGTCCTGGTGGGCGACCCGCTCCTGCTCAAGGAGGTCGCCGAGCAGGGCGCCGCGGCCATGGGGCCCGGGTGGGCGCCCCGGGGCATGCACGTGATCGTCGGCGGCGAGTGGGTGGCCGAGTCCTGGCGCCGCCGCTTCGCCGCGCTCACCGGGCTCGGGGACGACCCCGGGGACCCGGCCCAGGGTGCCCTCATCTCCATGGGCGCCGCCGAGCTCGGCCTGCACGTGTTCGCCGAGACCCCGGTGCTCCGGGTGGCGCGGGCGCTCCTGGTCGATCCCCGGGCGCGCCGGGCGCTCCTCGGGCGCGATCCCGGCTACGCCCCGGAGCTGCTCGCCTACGACCCGCGGCGGGTGCTGGTGGAGGAACGGCCCCGGCCCGGGGGCGCGCGCGAGCTGGTGGTGACCACGCTCGCCTCCCGCCTGGTGCCCCTCGTGCGCTACGCCCCCGGCGACCAGGGCGAGCACGTGGCCCCGGGCGCGCTCGCCCGCCTGCTGGCCGCCGCCGGCCTGCCCGGCGAGCCCGGCCCGGTGCTCGCGGTGTGGGGGCGGGTCGGCGCGCTGGCCGGCGACGGGTGGTCGCTGCGGCCCGAGCCGGTCAAGGAGGCCCTCTTCGCGATGGAGGACGCCGGACGCCTGACCGGCCGGTTCCGGCTCGCCACCGCGGCCGGCCGGCCGGTCGTGCACGTGCAGTTCCGCGACGCCGCCGACGCGCCACCGCGCCTCGCGCGTGACCTCGCCGCCGCCGTGGGCGCCCTCGCGGGCGTCCCGGCGGCCGTCGTCCTCCACGCATGCCGCGCCTACCCGTGGCACCCGGGGGCGGACTTCCAGCGCAAGCCGGTGTATCTCGATCCCGGGGGTGAGCGGTGAGCACGACCATCGGTGCGGGCCCCGACGTCGACGGCGGCCGCTTCCGCCGCTCCCGCACCCCCGAGATCACCGTCACCGTCAGCGACCGGTGGGAGGACGTCCGCGAGGCCCTCGCCATCGTCCACGACGGGTTCGTCGAGTCGGGCTACATGGATCCCCAGCCCTCCGGGCGGCGGATGATCCGGCACTACCTGACCCCGGGCACCTGGTTCTACCTGGCCTGGGCGGAGGGCGAGCCGATCGCCGCCATGGCCCTCCTGCCCGACGGGCCCTTCGGGCTGCCGTCGGACCGGGCGTTCTGCGAGGAGCTGGACGCCCTGCGCGCCACGCCCGAGCCGCTGTGGGAGTGCGGGTCGCTTGCCCTCCGCCGCCCCTGGCGCCGCCACGTGCGGGCCATCGCCGGGCACCTGATGGGGGCCGCCGCCCGCGTCTTCGTGAACGAGGAGCGCGACGGGCGCGTGGTCATCAGCGTCGCCCCGGGCCAGAGCCGCTTCTACGCCGGCCTGCTCGGGTTCACCGCCATGAGCGAGCCGCGGCCGCTGTACGGCGCGCCCGCGCTCCTCATGGGCACCACCGAGCTCGGGATGCGGGCGCACTGCATCCAGGCCGACCCGGTCACCCAGCGCCTGGTCAGCGAGCTGGTGCTGGCCGACGAGACGCCCTGGTTCACCGACCGCCGGGGCTCGGGCCCGTGGCCGATGGACGAGGTGGGCGCGCTGCTGGAGGAGCAGGGGTGCCTGGACCAGGTCCGCGGCCAGGCGGCGCTGCTCGACGCGCTCGGCCTGGGGCCGTGCGCCGGGCCTCAGGCGGCGCGGACCGCCCCGGAGCGCGGATGGCTGACCGACATCGCGTCGGACAGCTCGGCCTGGGGCCGGGCCAGGAGGTAGCCCTGGCCGAGGGCCACGCCGGCGCCGACCAGCGCCCGCAGCTCCTCGACCCGCTCGATCCCCTCGGCGATCACCTGGGCGCCGATCCGCTCGGCGAAGGTCACGATGGAGGCGACCAGCGCCTGGAGGACCTGGTCCTCGTCGATCCCGGCCACCAGGCTCCGGTCCAGCTTCACGTAGTCGGGCCTGAGCTCGGTGATGTGGCGCATGGAGGAGTGCCCGGCGCCCGCGTCGTCCACCGCCAGCCGGGCCCCACGGGCCCGCAGCTCGGCGAGCCGGGCGACCAGGACCCCGTAGTCGGTCACGTGGGCGTGCTCGGTCACCTCGATGACGCAGCCCTGGAGCGACCCCGGGCCGAGCGCGTCGTCGAGGACGGGGGAGACCAGGAGCGCCGGGCTCGCGTTCAGGCTCATGCCCACGCCGGGCGGGAGCGCCCCCCGCCGGGACCACGCCCGGCGCAGGCACTCGGCCTCGAGCTCCAGGCCGATGCCCACCTCGTGCGCCTCGGCGATCCACCGGTCGGGGCCGCGCCGCGGCTCGCAGTCGAACCGCGCGAGGGCCTCGACCCCGATGACCCCGCCGCCGGCGAGCTCGGCGATGGGCTGGAACGCGGGACGGAGGACGCCGGGCTGGGCCATGACCTCCTCGATGCGCGCGCGCCGGCGCCGGGCCGACGCCCCCGCGCCCTCGGACGTGACGCCCTCCAGGCGGCCGCCGTCGAAGCGCAGCGTCGGTCGTCCGGCGGGGCCGGCGGCGGCGAGGGTCTCCTCGGCGGCGGCCAGCGCCGACTGCGCGCCGGCGGCGTCGGCCGGGAGCAGCACGATCCCCACATGGGCGCTCATGCCATCGGGCAGCGCGGCGGCGGCGGCGGCGGCCAGGAGCGGCGCCTCGTCGCCCTCGCCCATCCCGAGCCAGGCGAAGCGCCCCGGGCCCAGGCGCGCCCAGGCGCCGCCCGGGGGCTCGGCGCCGCTCAGGCGCCCGGTCACGTCGCTGACCAGGGCATCGGCGGCTCCCGCGCCGTTGGCGGCGGTCCACTCGCCCAGGCCGCGCAGGTCGATGGCCAGGAGCGAGGCCGGCCGTTCCGGGGCCGCCGCCGAGATGATCCCGGCCAGGTAGCGCTCGAACGGGGGCCCCTCGAGGTAGCCGGTGAGGGGGTCGGTCTCGGCGGCCGCCCCGCGCTTGGTCGCCTCGAGCAGCCACAGCGCGACGAGCAGGCCGATGCCCCAGGCCAGCCACCGGGCCGGGCCCTCGACCAGGGCGCCCGCCGGCGCGACCAGCGCCAGGGCCACGACGGCGACGGCGACCGACGAGCGCCCGAGCGCGGCCCGGGTCTCGGTGGTGCGCATGGGCCGGGTGGCGGCGACGGCCATCAGCCCCATCGGGATGACGTAGCCCAGCAGCACCAACCCGGTCGCGATCTTGTGCGCCCGGGGGATGAGGAAGTTCGCCATCGTGTCGGTGAGCCAGAGGGTCGCGAACGCGCCGGCGAGCCAGGCGTGGGCGGTGGTGCGGGTGATCGGGACCCGGCGGGTGGCGGCGTAGAGGCCGGCGACCAGCAGCAGGTCCAGGACCGAGGGCAGCAGGTAGGTCAGGTTCTGCCCGAGGTCGAGGGTGTCGTTCCACAGGATCGCCACCACCAGCATCCCCGCCGCGGTGAACGCGGCCAGCTCGATGCCCCAGGTCTCGAGCCGCGCCCGGCGGGAGGCGGCGAGCACCGGCTGGCGCATGAGCCACAGCGCCCGGTACCAGGCCGGGTAGGCGGCCAGGTAGGGCAGCTGGCTCCACCACGGCAGGTCCCACGGGCTCCCCCCGGCGGCGAACCACCCGAGCACCGGGATGGCGCCGAAGGCCCAGCAGGCCAGGCCGATGGCGAACAGGCGCCAGACCCTGGCCTGCAGCCCGCGCGCCCGCCGGCCGGCCCGCGCCGCGAGCACGGCCGCCAGGGCGGCCGTCAGGCTGTAGGACGCGACCATGACCGTCGCGGTCGGAGCGTCCCCGGCCAGCCCGGCGAACCAGAGCATCCAGGCCGAGAAGGCGATCGCGACCGCCATCAGGGCCGCGATCCCGGCGGCCCGCCCAGGCCGCTCGGCGGCCCGGGCGATGAGGCCCGCGGGGTGCAGGACCCGCCCCGCAGCGGCCTCTGCTGGGCCGGCGGGGACGGCGGAGTCGACTGGGGGCGTGATGGGGGCGGTCTCCGAGAGGCGTGGGACGGCGATTCCATCGGCTTTTCCGCCGAGACCTTGAGGAATCTCTGCCCACGTTTCCGTAGGATGGGGTCCGTGTCGGCCCCCCAAGCCGTCCGCGGTCTGCGCGATCCCGCCCTGACCGGGCGCGACGGGATCGTCGACGCCCTCGTCGCCGGCGCCCTGACCCAGCCCGGGCTGGTCGCCGTGGTGGGGCCGGACGGCGCCGGTCGTGACCGGCTGGTCGAGGAGGCCGCGGCGGCGCTGGCCGAGCACGGCGCGCGGGTCGTCGGGGTCCCCGCCGGGCCGGCCCCGGCGCTCATCCGGGTCGGCCGGGGGCTGGACGACGCCGGCCTGCCGTCGAACCCCGTGCGGGCCGGTCGGCTGCGCCCGGTGGCCCTGCTCGCCGGCGAGATCGGGACGGCCGACGCCCGGGCGCTGCGCATCGCCCTCGCCGGCAGCGGGACCGTCGCGCTGGCCGTGCTCGCGGCCGACCCGGGCACCGGCGTGGTCGCTCAGGCGGGGGTGCTCGGGCCGGACGACGCCCGCGCGCTGGTGGCCGCCGCGGCCCCGGGGCTCGACCCCGACGCCGCCCGGCGGGTGCTGGATCTGGGCGCCGGTCTGGCCGGGCGGCTGGTCTGCCTGGCCCGGGCCGCGCACCGGTGGCCCGGGGGCGACGCGCCGTTCCCGGTGCCGCCGGACCTCGCGGCGCGGGCGCTGGCCCCGCTCGGCGCCCTGGCCCCCGGTGCCCGCGAGGTCGCCCGCTGGCTCACCGTCGCCCCGCCCCGCATCACCGCCGCCCGCCTGTCCCGCCTGTCCGGCATGGGCGCGGCATGGGTCGAGGACCGGCTCGACGAGATCGCGGCGGCCGGCCTGATCGCCCCCGACCCGGCGCCGGGACCCCTGGCCTGGCGCGTGGCCGACCCGCTGGCCCTGGCCGCCCTGGCCGCCGGGGAGGGGCGCTCGGCACGCCGCCGCCGCCATCAGGCGGCGCTCCATGCCGGGCGGGCGCTCGGCGACGGCGCCGAGGACCTCGTCCGTCACGCCGTCGGCGCGGCCGACCCCGATGCGGTGCTCGTGCTCGGGACCCGGGCCGCCGCCGCCGCGCGCGCCGCGGGGGACCCGGCCGCGGCCCTCGCCCACGCCGGCCGGGCGCTGTCGTGGGCGCCCGCCGACGCCCCGGGCCGGGCCGCCGCCGCCGCCGAGCGGGGCTTCGCGCTGGTGGGGCTCGGGGCCTGGGCCGAGGGCGCCGAGGCGCTCGAGCGGGCCGGCCGCCGTCTGGCCGCCGCGGGTGACGGGCGCGGCGCGCTCGCCTGCGCGGAGGAGGCCGCCGCGGCCCGCTGGCGCCTGGGCGAGCACGAGGCGGCCTTCGCCACCCTCGCCGCCGCCGCCGACGCGCCCGGGGTCGGCGCCGCCCGCGCCGAGGCCCTGGCGACGGCCGCGCACATGTCGGCGATGATGTCGCGGCACGGCCGCGCGACGGTCCTGGCCGCCGAGGCCCGCCGGCATGCCACCTCGGCCGGCGCCCACGAGGCGGCCACCCGTGCGCTGGTGGTGTGGGGGCATTCGCGGTCGGGCGCGGGCGCGCTCGGCGAGGCCCTCGAGGCCTTCGGCACGGCCCGCCGCGAGGCGGCCGGCGCCGGCGGCCGGCGGAACGCCACGTTCGCGGCCATCCACGAGAGCCACGCGCTCCTCGGCGCCGGGCAGCCCGCCGCCGCCGCCCGCATCGCCCGCGAGGGGATCGCCCGGGCCGCCGAGGCCGGGGTGGAGGAGCACCGCCTGGTCCTGCTCGGCAACCTGGGCGAGGCCCTCGCCGCGCTCGGCGACCTCGAGGGCGCCCGGGAGCGCCTCGAGCAGGCGGCCGCGGGGTGGGAGGCGATCGGCCTGCCCTCGCCGACCCCGGCCGACCCGCCGCTCGCCTGGCTTCTGGTCGCCGAGGGGCGGCTGGAGGCCGCGGTGGAGCATTCGCACGCCCTGGCCGGGGCGGCCACGCTGGACCGCACCCTGTTCGAGCAGCTCGCCGGGATCGCGACCGGTCACGCCCTCGCCTCGGCCGCCCTCGGCCAGCGGAGGGAGGCCAGGGCCGTCGCGGGCGCCGCGCTCGGCATGTGGTCGGCCACCGACGACCGCCTGCTGGCCCCGCCGCTGCTCACCGCCGGGGTCATGGCCGGCGACGACCGGACCGCCCGGGCGTGCGCCGACGCCCTCGCGCGCCTGGCCGCGGGCGGGGGCACGCTCGCCGCGGCGTTCCTGCCGCTCGCCCATGCGCGGCTCTCGGGTGGCGGGGCCGCGGCGTCCCGGGAGGCCGCCGACCGGCTGCAGGCCCTCGGCATGGCCTGGTGGGCGGCCTGGGCCCTCCTGCAGGCCGGGCTCGACCGCGACGCCGGGGCGGCCGGCGAGGATGACCTCATGCACGCCCGGGCGGCGTTCGAGGCGATGGGCGCCGGCGGCTGGCGTCAGCGGGCCGAGGCGGCGCTCCGCGGCCGCGGCCGGCGGGTCCCCTCGCGCGGGGCCTCGTCGGCGCCGGCGCCGGGCACCGCGCTCTCGGCCCGCGAGGTCGAGGTGCTTTCGGGGATCGCGATGGGGCTGACCAACCGAGAGGTCGGCGAGCGCCTGTTCATCAGCGAGCGCACGGTCGCCCGGCATGTCGCCCGGGTGTTCGCACGGCTCGGGGTGTCGACCCGCACCGCCGCGGTGCACGTGGCCCGCGAGCGCGGGCTCATCACCGACGGCGACCTGTCCGGCGCGGGAGCCGGGCGCGTGGCCGGGATCGCGCCCGGCCACGCCGCCCTCGGGGCGCCCCCTACTTGATCCAGCTGGCCGCCGACGCGGCGGCCGCGGTGGCCAGGGTGGCGATGCCGGCGGCGGAGACGTACAGGGCGATCAGGCGACGGCGCATGGGGGCTCCTCGGGTCTCTGCGGCCGCCTGACGGGGGCGGGCGGCCGGGGGGCGTTCGCCCCCGTCGGATCGGACGCCCCTCCCCGGACCTTGAGGGCGGGGCGCGTAACCGCGACGCGCCGGGCCGGGCGGGCCGGTCCTGCGGCTACCCTCGGCGGGGTGCACCGACCGGCCCTCCTCGCCGTGCTGGTGGCGGCGATCGCCGCCACCCTCCTCGCCGCCCCCGACGCCCGCGCCCACGCGGGGGCGGGCACGGCCACCGACTACCGCATCGCCGGCGCCACCCCGCGGCCGGCCGGCCTGCCGGTGCAGGTCGACGCCCTCGGGGGCGACGATCGCCTGCGGCTCCGGTGGCGCGGGCCCGGTGAGCTGGTGGTGCTGGGCTATGCCGGCGAGCCGTACCTGCGGCTGACCCCGGACGGCGCCTGGGAGAACACCCGGTCGCCGAGCGTCGCGCCCAACGCCGACCGCTTCGGGGCCGTCGTCATCGACCGTCAGGCGGCGCGCGCGGCGCCGGAGTGGCGGCGGGTGGCCGATCGGCCGGTCGTCGTCTGGCACGACCACCGCGCCCACTGGATGTCCCGCAGCCCGCCGGCGGCGGTGCGCGCCGATCCCGGGGTGCCCCGGGTCGTGCAGCGGTGGGAGGTCCCGATCCGGGTGGACGGCCGGGCCGCGGTGGTGACCGGGCGGCTCGACTGGGTGCCGCGGCCGGCCACCGCGTGGTGGGTGGCGGGCCTGCTGGCCCTGGCCGGCGCGCTCGCGCTCGGCGCGGCCCGCCTGGCCGAGCCCCGTGCGGCCGCCCTCGCACGGGGGGCGGCGCTTGCGGCGGTCGGCGCCGGGTCGGCGCTCGGGGTGGCCGACGCGCTCGCCGCGCCGCGGGAGGGGTTCACGACCGGGATCGCCCCGTCGATCCCGCCCGCGCTGCAGGTCGCCCTGTGGGTCCTGGCCCCGGTCGCCGCGGTGACGGCGTGGCTCGCCGCCCGGCGCCGCACCCCGGCGGCCGAGGCGGCGGTGCTGGCCGGCGCCGCGTGGCTGGTGGGCGGGGCCGCGCTCCTCGGGCGCCTCGGGGTGCTGTGGCACGCGGTGGTGCCGTCCGAGCTCCCGGCCACCTGGTCGCGCGTGCTGGTCGCCGTCGGCCTGGCCTGCCTGCCCGCTCCCGCGGTCTGGGCGTGGCGGCAGGCCGGCGCGGTGCGCCGCCGCGGCCGCGCGGCGGTGCGGCGGGCGGCCGGCGCCCCGGAGCCGTCCGGGTAGATTGCCGCTCCGGCCGGCCGTCGAAGGGGGGCGCCCTGGTCACGGCCCTCGTCGTCGCGGTGATCCTGGCCTGTGTCGCCTTCGACGTCACCAGCGGCTTCCACGACATGGCGGACCTGACCGCCGCGAGCATCGCCACCCGGGCCCTGCGCCCCGCGCAGGCCGCGCTCATCGTGGCCGTCTTCGGCTTCACCGGGCCGCTGGTGGTGGGGACGGCGGTGGCCGACACGATCGGCTCCTTCGTGCAGCTCGGCGGCGAGGCGCCCGCCGACGCGCTGCGGATGGTGGCGGCCGGCGTGGGCGGGGCGATGGCCTGGAACGTGGTGACGTGGCTGGGCGGCATCCCCTCCTCCTCGACGCACGCCCTCGTCGGCGGGCTCACCGGCGCGGTGGTCATGGGCGCCGGGCCCGGCGCGGTGGTGTGGGGCGGGGAGGCCCTCGCCCAGGGTGAGCTCGTGGGCCTGTGCAAGATCGCCGCGGCGCTCCTGCTCTCGCCGGTGCTCGGCTTCCTCGGCGGGTTCCTGGCCCTGCGGGCCGCCCGGGCGCTCCTGCGCGGGGCCACCCCCCGGGCCAACCGGCAGCTTCGCTGGGTCCAGGTCGTCTCGTGCGCGTTCCTGGCGTTCGCCCACGGCGCCAACGACGCGCAGAAGACGATGGGCATCATCACCCTGGCCCTGGTGCTCTCAGGCTCGCTGGCGGCGTTCGCCGTCCCGATCTGGGTGGTGGCCCTGAGCGCCTCGGCGCTCACCGTCGGGGCGCTGACCGGGGGGTGGCGGATCGTGCGGACGCTCGGATTCGGCGTCTACCACCTGCGCCCCCTGCACGGGGCCACGACGCAGCTCGCCTCGGCCGGGGTCATCTACGGCGCGGCGCTCATGGGCGGGCCGGTGTCCACCACCCACGTGGTCAGCTCGACCATCATGGGGACCGGGGCGGCCGAGCGGCCGCGGTCGGTCGGATGGGAGACGGGCAAGGCGATGCTGTTCACCTGGCTGGTCACCGTGCCGAGCGCGGCGGTGATGGGCGCGCTCATCTGGCTGGTGTGGGCCGGGATCGCGGCGGCGGCCTGATGCCCGCCCGCCAGAACCCGTTCGTCGCCAGGGTCATGCGCCACCTGTTCCCGCGGGTGCCGGACTTCGTCGACCTGCTGGGCGACCAGTGCGGGGTCGCCGTCGACGCGCTCGACGCGTTCGTCGAGCTCCTGCTGACGCGCCGGCCGGAGCTCGCCGCGCGGGTGCGGGAGCTCGAGAAGGCGGGGGACGTGCTGCGCCAGCGCAACACCGACGTGCTGAACCGGGCCTTCGCCGTCCCCTGGGACCGCGACCTCACCGGGGCGGCCATCCGGGCGCTCGACGACGTCCTGAACTACGCCAAGACCGGCGTGCGCGAGATGGAGGTGCTCAAGGTCGCCCCGGACGAGGGCATGCAGGAGATGGCGGCCGAGCTCCGCGAGGGGGCGGTGGCGCTGCGCGACGCGGTGGCCGCCCTGCGCGACGACCCCGCCGCCGTCGAGACGCACGTGCAGCGGGTGCACAAGTGCGAGCGCAACGTGGAGAAGGCCTACCGGCGGGCGATCGCCGGCCTGTTCCCGGCCGACGGGCGGATGCTGCTGGAGGGCGCGACGCCGGGGGACGAGGTGGCGCACGGCTTCGACCGCCTGCTCGACGCGCTGCGCCGGCGTGAGGTCTACCGCCACCTGTCCAACGCCGCCGACCGCCTCGACGACGCCGGGCGCGTGCTGCTGGACATCTCGGTGTCGAGCGTGTGAGGCGGGCTACCCCGCGAGGGCGAGCACCGCGGCGGCCAGCAGCAGGACGGCGGCGGCCACGGTGAGCACGCGGTCGGCCGCCGCGCGGCCCGGCCGGTCGGGCCCGAGCCCGGAGACGGCCACCAGCAGGGCGGTGGCCAGGAAGAGCGCGGCGAACAGCCACGCCCCGACGATCGCCTCCCCGACCGCGGCGCCGAGCAGCAGCACCGCGAGCCCCCACCGGGCGACCCTGGGGATCCCGGTCACCTGGCGTGGCCCGCTCGCATCGGCTCCAGGGTAGCCGTCCGCCGGCCTCCGGCGGACGTAGGATCTGACCCCGATGCGCTCGGCCGGCCCGGACCACTACGCCGTCCTCGGAATCGACCGCGATGCCGATCAGGACGCCGTGCGGCGGGCCTATCGCCGCCTGGCCCGGCGCCACCACCCCGACGTCTCCGCCGACCCGGACGCCGAGGAGCGCTTCAAGGAGGTCAACGAGGCCTATCAGGTGCTCTCGGACCCCGAGCGGCGTGCCGCCTACGACCACCCCGGCGCCGGGCGGGCCGCGGAGGCGCCGCCGGGACCCCCGCCCGGCGGGGGGGCGGTGTGGACGGATGGGGGCGATGACGACCTGCAGGACCTCTTCGCCGAGATGTTCGGCGGCGGCCAGCGGTACCGCGCCCGCGGCCCCGACGTGGAGGCCGATCTCGAGGTCGGCCTGGAGGAGGCCGCCCGCGGCGGAGAGCGGGAGATCCGCCTGCCGGGGGGCCGGGCGCTGCGGGTGCGGGTCCCCCAGGGCGCGAGCGACGGGCAGCGCATCCGCCTGGCGGGTCAGGGCGGATCGGGCATCGGCGACGGGCCCCCCGGCGACCTGTACCTGCGTCTCCGCCTGCTCCCGCATCCGCGGTTCCGGGCCGAGGGGCGCGACCTGGAGGCGGACCTCCCGGTCAGCCCCTGGGAGGCCGTCCTCGGGGCCGGGGTGGAGGCCCCCACGCTCACCGGGACGGCGCGCGTGCGGGTGCCGGCGGGAAGCTCCAGCGGGCGGCGCCTGCGTCTGCGGGGGCAGGGGCTCCCGGGCCCCGACGGGCCCGGCGACCTCTACCTCACGGTGAGCATCAGGGTGCCGCGCGAGCCGACGGCGCGCGAGCGGGAGCTCTTCGAGGCCCTGGCCGCCGAGTCGTCCTTCGACCCGAGGGGGGCAGGGTGAGCGAGGGCCGGAACGAGGTGCGGACCGAGGTGCGGCTGCGGCGGGTCGCCGTGCGGGCCGAGGGGCCGGTGGGCGTCGAGCGGCTGGCCGCCGAGTGCGGGCTCACCGAGACGGCGGTCCGCCGGCTGGTGGCGGCGGGGCTGATCGAGCCCGCCGGGGGCGCCCCGGACGCGCCGGCGTTCGCCCCCGACGCCCCGGCGCTCCTCGCCCGCGCGGTGCGCCTGCAGCGCGACCTCGCCCTGGGGTGGGCGGGGGCGCTGATGGCCTCGGAGCTGCTCGCGCGGATCGAGGAGCTCGAGGAGCGGCTGCGCCGCTACGAGCCCCCAGGCTGAGGGCCCGAGGCGGCGAGCAGCGGCGCCAGGCGGGCCTCGAGCGCCGGGGCGGGGAGGGCGCCCACCGCCCGGTCGACCTCCCGGCCGCCGCGCATGAAGACCAGGAGCGGGATGCTCATCGCCCCGAAGCGCTGGGCGAGCCCGGGGTTCTCGTCGACGTTCACCTTCACGACCTTGACCGCGCCGGCGTGGGTGGCGGCCACGCGCTCGAGCACCGGCGCCACCGCCCGGCACGGCCCGCACCACGGCGCCCAGAAGTCGACCAGGACCGGCACGGGGCCGGCGACCTCGGCGGCGAAGCCCGTGTCGTCGGTCTCGACCACCCAGGGCAGCCGGGCGCGGCACGACCGGCAGACCGGTCGGCCGGGGGCCCCGGCGCGGACGCGGCTGCGACCGCCGCAGGAGGGGCAGGTGACCTCGCTCACGGCGGCACCGTAGCGCGGGCGCGGCCCCCCGGGGCGGTCCGCGACCGCAGGTGCGGCCGCCCGTCGGGCAGCATGCCGGGGTGGTCCTGGTCGACGCGATGAACGTGGTCGGTCACCGCCCGGACGGCTGGTGGCGCGACCGCGACGGGGCGGTGGTGCGCCTGGCCGAGCGCCTGGGCGCGCTCCAGCGTGCGGGCGACGGGCCGTTCACCCTGGTGGCCGACGGCGGCGGTGAGGCGCTGGTCGGCAGGTGCGCGACCCACGGCATCCCGGTGCTCCTCCCGCGCCGGCGCGGCCGCGGGGCGGCCGATGAGCGCATCGTCCAGGAGGTCGCCGGCGCCGCGGATCCCACGGCCCTCGTCGTGGTCACCGCCGACCGGGCGCTGGCCGCCCGGGTCCGTGCGCTGGGGGCCGGGGTGGCGCGGCCGGGCGACCTCCTGCGGCGCCTCGACGCCTGAGGGCGCCCGCTAGCCGTCCGGGATCGAGGCCGCGACCCGCATGGCGACCTCCTCCGCGTCGGCGATCCGCCGGATCTGCAGCCCGAACGCGAGGTCGTCGGTCTCCCAGACCAGGGTCACCAGCCCCCGGTGGCGGAGCACCCCGGGCCACCGCCCCACCTGCGCCTCGCGCACGTCCGCGCCCCCGGGGTCCGGGCTGGCCAGCGGGGCGAGGCACTGACGCAGCAGCACCCGGGCCTCGTGCTCCCCGGTCCAGGCCAGGACGATCGCCGGCGGGGCGGCAGGGTAGGCCAGGTCCGGCTCGAGGCGCGGCCGGCCCCGCGCCAGGCCCTGCGGAACCCAGGCGGGCAGCCGCGGCGTGAAGCCCGCCGCGAAGGCGGCCACGTCCAGGTCCTCCACCCAGCCGCCCGCGCCGATGCCGGCCCCCATCCCGTGGCCCTGGCCCAGCCGGCCCGAGATGCGTCCGCCGGCCTGGCTGAGCTCGGCGATGCCCGCCCGGTCCAGGCGGCCGACCGGCTCCCCGGAGGCGTCGAGCGCGTCGACCGCCACGACCGGCACGCCCGCGGGCAGGCGCTGCACCGCGATCCCCCCGGGCCCCACGCGGACGTCGGGGGGCTCCTCCTCGGCGGCGAGGACCGCGCGGACGGCGGCGACCCCGGGGGCGGCGCGGGCAACGAGCACGCGGTCGGCCAGGCCCGGGCCGGACACCTCGGCCACGCACGCCACCACCGGCCGCGGGCGGCTCGGGCGGCCGGGCGGGCAGCCCAGCCGGGCGAGGGGATGGCCGTCGCGCGCCACCCAGGCCACCCGCACCCGCGGGGGGTCGCCGGCGATCGAGGCGGCCACCGCCGGGAGCCCGCCCGCGGCCGGGACCAGCACCGGGACCGGATGCCCGAGCGCCGCCTCGGCCCGCTCGCGGAGGCCGGGCTCGTCAGGCATGGGCGAGGCGCACGCGCTTGCGGGCCTCGCCGTAGCGGACGACCTCGAAGGCGATCAGCCCCGCGACCACCACCGCCAGGCCGGCCAGGGCCACCAGGGCGGGGGCCGTGAGGGCCACCGGGATGAGCGCCAGGCAGCACGCCAGCGCGACGACCCGCGGGCGGTTCAGCGTGCGGACGTTGCGCAGGCGGAATGCCACATGCCCGGCCAGATAGAGCGCGACCCCTCCGCAGAGCGCGATCGCGGGCACCGCGTCCAGGGGATCGCCCACGTGGCCCAGGGTCTTCTTCACCCCCAGCGCGAACAGCACGATGCCGGCGACCATCGGAAGGTGCAGGTAGGAGTAGGAGTCCCGGGCCATGCGGGTGCGGTCGGGCCCCTGCGCCTCGCGCAGCCGCCGCTCGGCGACTAGGGCGACCACGTCGAAGTACGCCCACCACAGGCCCGCCGCGACCACCAGCCCGAGCACCGCGGCGGCGAGGAGCCCGAGGTCGATGTCGAGCCCGGCCGAGCCCGCGCCGACCGCCACGATCGACTCCCCGAGGGCGATGATGATGATGAGCCCGTGCCGCTCGGCGAAGTGGCCGGCCGACACCCGCCAGCCGCCCGCCCCGGCCACCAGCGGCGAGGCGAAGTCGACGACCAGCGCGAGCCCCCACACCAGGCCCCGGGCCCAGCCGTCCAGGGGGACCGCGAGGAGGATGAGCACCGGCGCGATCATCAGGCCCGGCGCCAGCCGGCGCACGGCCCCCAGGACCTCGGGGTCGCGCCGCGACGCCCACGCGTACAGGGCGATGTGCAGCACGCGGACCGCCAGGTAGGCCAGGGCGAAGACGAGCGCCTCGTCCCCGAAGGCCCCGGGCACCGCGATCGACGCCACGAGCATCGCCCCCATCGCGCCGAAGACCACGATGCGGGCGCCGCCCTCGTCGGGGTTCACGCTGTTGGTGAGCCAGGCGTACCCGACCCACGCCCACCAGAGCGCGGCCAGCACGAGCAGCCCCCGCACGAGGCCGCTCCAGGTGGTGTCGGCGGCGAGCAGCCCGGTGACCTGGGTGAGCGCGAAGACGAACACCAGGTCGAAGAAGAGCTCCAGGGGCGTGACCCGTGCCTCGCCCGTGGTCTCCTCGGCGGGGTGGGCGACGTCGGCCATGGCGGCATAATGCCCCAGTCGGGGCCCCTCCGGGGGTGCGTGCAGTCCGGGCCTCTGCCATGATCGGGCCATGACCCCGCTCTCTGCGCTCTCCTGCCTCTGGGACGACCCGGATCGCTGCCCCCAGGTGCGGCGCGACGGCGTCACCGGCCTCCGGTACTGCCGCCTGTGCGGGGCCGAGGAGGAGCCGCCGGCCGGGGCCGAGGCGTCCGCCGCCCCGGTGGCCGAGGAGGCCGAGCCGCAGCAGTAGGCGGCCGCCCGCCCGTTCGGGCGGGGTGCCGGGGTGCGGGCCCGCGTAGCCTGCCCGCCCGATGGTCACGCGGCGCGCACACGACGAGGGCATCGCGGCCGGCGGGGTGTGGGCCGCGGCGATGGGGCTGGTGCGCCGTCATCCGGTGGCGCTGGCGGTCCCGGCGGTGGTGCTCGGCATGGTCTCCCAGCTCGCGGAGCTCCTGCCGGACGAGGTGGAGGTCGACGAGGTGGTCGCCGTGGCCATCTCCACCTATTTCTACTTCATCTTCATCGCCTACGTGGAGCGGGTGGCCCACCACGGGGCCGACCGGCCCCTGAGCCCGCGCCAGGTGCTCCGCCTCGTCCGCGAGGTCCTCGGGCCGGCGGTCTGGGTGGCCCTGATCGGCACGCTGGTGTATCTGGGGGCGTCGCTCCTGCTCGCGCTCCTGATCGTGCCCGGGGTCTGGTTCATCACCCGCACCGCGCTCACGGTGCCGGCGATGGTGGTGGAGGGCGCCGGCCCGGCCGGCGCGGTGCGCCGCAGCTTCGCGCTCACCCGCGGCCACTTCTGGCTGGCCCTGCTCACCGCCGGGCTGGTGCTGCTGGGCGAGCTGGTGGCCGAGTCGTGGCTCTCGGTGCTCACCGAGTCGCCGCTCGAGGACGGCGACTGGGCGCTGTGGACCCTGGGCGGCCTGCTCACCGCCGCCCTGCTCTGCTTCACCGCCCCGGTCGTCTCGATGACCTATGCCCGCCTGGCCCGCGCCTCGGCGGAGGCGGGGTAGCCCTCCCGCACCGATCCGGCCGGGGGGCGACCCGGCGCCCCACCCGGAGCTCGTAACACCTCCGCCCGCCCGGGGCGGGCGGAGGCGGCATCGGGCAGCGTCCCCGCCCATGACGCGGTCGCAGTGGCGGGTATGGGCGCTCTCCGGGGCGGGTATCGGGCTCGACGGCTTCGACCTGTTCATCCTCGGGGTCGCCCTTCCCCTCATCACCGCCGACCTCGGGTTGAGCGCGTGGGAGCAGGGGCTGCTCGGGGCGGCGGCCGTCTTCGGCGCCGTCCTCGGGGCCGCCGTCGGGGGACGGGCCGCCGACCTGCTGGGCCGGAGGCTGCTCTTCCAGGTCGACCTGGCGATGTTCGTGGTGTTCGCGCTCGCGTGCGCCTTCGCCTGGGACCTGTGGTCGCTGTTCGTGTTCCGCCTGCTGCTCGGGGTGGCCGTGGGCGCCGACTACCCCATCGCGGCCTCCTACGTGGCCGAGACGATGCCGCCGCGCCGGCGCCAGCGGCTCCTGGTCGGGGCGTTCTCCTTCCAGGCCGTCGGGATGCTCACCGGCGCGCTGGTCGGCGTCGTGATCCTGCTCGTCGCGCCCGACCCGGACGCCTGGCGGTGGATGCTCGGGTTCGGCGCCGTCCCCGCGCTGGCCATCGCCCTCATGCGCCGGGGGATGCCGGAGACCCCGGCGTTCACGGCCGCGCGCCAGGCGCCGCCGGCCGCCCGGCCGGGGCTGCGGGCCCTCATGGGACCCGGTCTGCGGGGGCGCACCGCCCTGACCGCCGGGTCGTGGTTCCTCATGGACGTCGCCCTCTACGGGGTGGGCATCTTCACGCCGACCATCCTGGCGCTGCTGGACCTGACCGGGGACGGCGACTTCGCCGCGAGGGACCTCGCGTCCACGAAGGGGTCGGCGGCCCTGGACCTGTTCCTCGTCGCGGGCTTCGCGGTCTGCATCGCCCTGCTCCCGCGCGTGGGGGCGGTGCGCCTGCAGATGGCCGGGTTCGCGACGATGGCCGCGGCCATGGCGCTGCTGGCGCTCGGGGCCGCCCCCGGCGACGGCGACGAGATCACCCCGCTCGTCCTGATCGGCTTCGCCGTGTTCAACCTGGCCCTGAACGCCGGACCCAACCCGACCACCTACCTCATGCCGGCCGAGGTCTTCCCGGACGCGCTGCGCGCCACCGGGCACGGGCTCGCCGCGGCCTCGGGCAAGGCCGGGGCGGTGGTCGGGATCTTCCTGCTCCCGATCGCGGTGGAGGAGCTCGGGGTCTCGGCCACCGTCCTCGGGGTGGCCGTGGTGTGCCTGCTCGGGCTCGCCCTCACCGCGGCGCTGCGGCACCAGGCGGCCGACGCGGCCCCGGCCCGCGCGACGGCGCCCGCCCCGGCCGAGGCCTGACCCCGCCCCGCCGCCCCCGGGGGGCCGGCGGAAGATCATCAGGTCTCATGATGAGCGGGCACGGGCGGCCCGGGACGATGGCGGCGCATCCCCTCACCGCCCCGAAGGAGCCCCGATGTCCCGCCGCATCCCCATCCGCATCGCCGCCCTGGCCGGCCTCGCCGGCGCCGCCGCGCTCGTGCTCGCCCCCTCGCCGGGGGTGGCCGCCCCGGTCGACGTGCGCGCCGCGAACGCCATGCTCCGCTCGATCCCGGAGGCGCTCAGCCTCATGGACCGCGCCACCGGCTGCATGGACCCCGAGTGCGCACGCCTGGCGTCCAACGACCTGGTCGGCTGGCGGAACGCGCTCCGCAACACCCGCCAGATGGACGTGATCCTGCGCGGGCGCATGAGCATGTGCCGCTGGACCGGCTACAACGCCTGGCGCAGCGGGGCGTCGGCCGTCTCGGTGGTGGCCAACCAGGTGACCCGAGGGGAGTACGACCAGGCCCAGAAGGCCGCCGCGAAGGGCAAGGCCGCCTTCGCGCGGGCCCGCGGGATCCTGGTCACGTGCCGGTAGCGGGCCCCTGGGTCCGCCCCGGAGGCGGGAGGACGGCGCTCCGTACACTCCTCGTGTGGATGCGCCCCGCTCCCGCCTCCGGGCGCCGGAGATCGCCGGACGCGACCAGGAGCGCGACCGGCTCGCCCGCCTGCTCTCACCCGGTGCGGCCCTCGTCGGCCTGTGCGGAGAGGCCGGCATCGGCAAGAGCCGGCTGGCCGAGGAGGTGGTCGCCCGGGCCCGGGCCGGCGGCCGGCTCGTCCTGGAGGGCCAGGCCGGCGAGCACGACGTCCGGCTGCCCTTCGGCCCGGTGCAGGACGCGCTGCGCGCCGACCGGCAGGCCCGCCCCGGCGCCGCCGCGCCGGCGGACACCCGCGCCGCGGCGTTCCCCCGGATGCTCCTGCCCGAGCCCGGAGACGGCGATGCCGACCGGGGCCGGCTCTTCGAGGCCGCCACGCGCTGGGCGGTCGCGCTGGGCGGTCGGCGCGGCCTGCTCCTGGTGCTCGAGGACCTCCACTGGGCCGATGAGTCGACCGGGGCGCTGGTGCTGCACCTGGCCCGGACCGCCCGCGCCGCGCCGGTGGCGATCCTCGTCACCTACCGTCCCGGGGAGGGGGAGGGGGAGGGCGGGGCGGTCCCGGTGCTCCGCCGCGAGCTCGCCCGCCGCCGGATCGGCGAGGAGGTCGTCCTGGGGCCGCTGGATCCGGGGGCCACGGCCGCGATGCTCGCCGGGATCCTCGGCGTCGCGGTCCCCGGGCCGACGGTCGCCGAGGTCGCCCGCCGCTCCGGCGGCAATCCGTTCGCGGTCGAGGAGCTGGTCAAGGACGGCCTGGAGTCCGGGCGGCTGGATCCCGGCACCGCCGCCCTCGCCCCGGCACCCCCGGGTGCCCTGCCCTGGAGCCTGCGCGACATGGTCGGCAATCGCCTGGCCCGGCTGGCGGCCGGCGAGCGCCGCCTCATCGAGGACGCCGTCGTGCTCGGCGACCCGTTCCCGGTGGCCCTGCTGGAGGCCGTCGCCGGGCTGGGCGAGGACGACCTGTTCGCCGCCCTCGGGCGGCTGCGCGACGCCGGCCTGGTCGAGGACGTGCCCGGCGACCCGGCGCGGATGCGGGTGCGCCACGCGCTGGTGCGCGAGGCCGTGGAGGCGGGCCTGGTCGCCGCCGACCGCCGTCGCCGCCACGCCCGGGTCCTCCGGATCGCGGCGGAGCAGGGCGTGGACCTGACCCTGGACGAGCGGCTGACCCACGCCATCGGGGCCGGCGACCGCGCGCAGGTGCACGAGCTCTCGCTGGCCGCCGCCCGCGCCGCGCGGCGGCTGGGCGGGCTGGCCGAGGCCGACGCCCACTACCGCCGGGCGGCCGAGGCGTGGGCCGGGCCCGCCGGCGCGCCCCCGCCGGCCGCCCTGCTGCAGGAGTGGGGGAACCTCCTGGCCGACGTCGGCCGCCGCCCCGAGGCCCTCGACCTGCTCACCGCGGCGCGCGAGGGGTTCCGGGCCGCCGGGGACCCGGACGGGCAGACCGAGGCCGCGGCCCGGGCGGACTGGGTGCGGTTCATGATGGGGGAGCCCGCGGCCCTCGACGACCTGCGCGCCCTCGTCCGGGCGCCCCCGCCCGGCGCCCCGCCCGCCGCCCTCGCGTCGGCCATGTCGCTGCTCGCCCGGCTGCTCCTGAACGCCGACAGCGCGATCGCCGCGACGTCCGTCGCCCACGAGGCCCTGGCCCTGCTCGAGACGGTGCCCCCGGATCGGGGCGCCGTGGAGCGGATGCGGATGCTGAACGTGATCGGGGTCGCCGAGATGGAGGCCGGGCGCACGGCCGAGGGCGCGGGACGGCTGGACGAGGCCTCCCGGGTGGCCCGCGCGCTCGGGGACCGGCGCTATGAGGTCATCACGCAGGCCAACGTGGCGTCCATGGGCGCCCGGGACGGGCCGCTGGCCCTGGCCGACCTCGGTTCGCGGGCCGACCGCTCGCTGGCCCTCGCGCGGGCCTCGGGGCTGCGCGCCGACGAGGGGTGGCTCCTGTTCGTGCGCGCGGGCATCCACCTGCGGGCGGCCGAGCCCGCGCCGGTCCCGGCGCTCCTCGACGCCGCCGAGGTGGTGGCCGAGGAGATCGGCGGCTCGGTGCATGAGCGGGCCACCCTGGCGATCCTGCGCGGCGAGCATGCACTGCTGCTCGGCGACCTCGGCCGGGCCCGGGCGGAGCTCCAGGCGGCGGTCGGCCACGCCGCGGCGGGGGCGGGAAACCAGGACGACGACGCCCGGTTCGGCCTCATGCGGGCGCTGCGCGCCGAGGGCGAGGTGGACGCGGCGTGGGCGGTGATCGAGCCGTGGGTGGGCGTGGCCGAGGCGACCCCGGCGGTGCTCGGGATGCAGGGCGCGCTGCTCTGCGGGGCGGTCGAGGTGGCGGCGCTGCGCGGCGACGCCGCCCGGGCGGCGGCGATGGCCGGGCTCCTGGCCGCGCACGCCCCGGGTCCGCGTGCGCGCCACGCTGGGGCGGTCGCCGCCGCCGTGGCCGGCGAGCCCGCGGACCTCGCCGACGTGGCGGCCGCGGTGGGGGAGGTGGAGGCCACCGGGCGGGCCTGGGAGGGGGTCCGGATGCGCCTCGGGGCGGGGGAGGTGCTCGGGATCGCCGGGGTGGACCGCCGCGCCCTCGCCGAGATCGTGGCGCCGGCCCGCGAGGTCGCGCTCGGCATCGGCGCCGGGCCCTGGGTCCGGCGGGCCGAGCAGCTCATGCGGGCGCTCGGGCGCAGGGTCTCGGGGGCGCGATCCGGGTCCGGGCAGGCCGGGCTCACGCGCCGCGAGCTCGAGGTCCTCCGGCTCGTGGCGGCCGGGCTGACCAACCGGCAGATCTCCGAGCGGCTCTACATCTCCGAGCCGACCGCGGCGACCCACGTGACCCACATCCTCCAGAAGCTGCGAGTCCAGAACCGGGCCGAGGCGGCCCGGGTGGCGGCCGAGCGGGGCCTGGCGGGGGAGGGCTGACCGGGCCCGCGCGGCCGGAGATCATCAGGTCTCATGATGAGAGGGGAGGGACCCCCTCGTAGCGTCGTCTCATCGGGGCGCAGCCGGCGTCCCCGTTCCCCTCGAGGAGGCGACGATGGCCCCGACCCCCACCCCCCGCACCACCCGGCGGCGCCGGCCGGCGCGGACCGCGCTGGCCGCGGCCGCGCTGCTCGGCCCGGTCGCCGCGGCGCACGCCCAGACCACGGCGCCGGTCCCGGTGCCGCTCCCGGCGTTCCACCGGGGGACCGCCGTCACGGTGGCGTGGCAGCCCGCGCAGTTCGACCCGCAGGCCGCCGACCCCCGGTACCTCGTGCAGGCCATCCGGACGACCGACTTCGCCACGGCCGCCTTCGAGATCCTCCCGGTCACCCAGACCCGCACCACGCTCGCGCTGCAGGACGGTCAGGCGTACCTGATCGTCGTGAGCGCCGCCGACGACATCGGGCCGCCGGTGGGGGTCATCACCACCGCGGGCGAGATCACCACGCGCATCGACGCGACCCCGCCGACCGTCGGCATCAGCCTGAACGGCGGCGCCGCCTACACCCGGGCGCGCGAGGTCGTCGTGGACGTGCAGGCGTCCGACGCCTCGCCGACCGGTGGCCCGGCCGGCGGCCTGGCGGGTGGCCACCTGACGCTGATCGAGGGCGACTCGCCGATCTGCCCGCCGGGAGCGGCCTGCACGTTCCCGTTCTCCGCCCGGCGCGATCTGCAGCTGGCCGAGGGGCCCGACGGCCCACGGCGGGTGCGGGCGCGGGTGAACGACGCCGCGCGGCCGAGCACCGGCGTCTTCGCCTTCGGCAACCCCTCCGCCGAGGCCGAGGCGACGATCTTCCTCGATCGCGTGGCCCCGACGGCGCGCCTCGTGGCGGACGCGGTGCGGGCGGCGCCCGGGGCGGTGGTGGCGCTCGATGCCTCCCCGAGCGCCGACGACGGGAACGGCCCCGACGACTCCGGGATCGACCCGGCCGCCGTGCGGTGGGACTTCGGGGACGGCACGACGGGCACCGGGCCGGCCCCGGCGCACGCCTACACCGCCCCGGGGGTCTTCCGCGGGAGCGTCACGGTGGCCGACCGCGCCGGCAACCCCTCCGCGGCCGTGCCCTTCACGGTGACCGTCACCCCGGCCGCCGCATCGGCGCCCTCGGCGCCGGCGCGGCCCGAGCGCGTGCGCCTGGGCCGGATCGTGACCCGCACGGCCTACCGCGCCGGCCGGATGGGGACCGCCCGGGTGCCACTGGCCGCCCCCGCGCCGGTCCGCCTGGACCAGGCGATCGCCCGGCGCAGCCGCTCCGGAGGCGTGGGACGCGTCCTCGCGCGCGCCCGCCGGCTCGCGCGCCCCGGCACGGTCACCCTGCGCTTCCGCGCCCCGGCGCGGGCCGGCCGCTACGTCCTCCGGGTCCGGGCGGGGTCGGCGGTGGCCCGCAGGACCATCGTGGTGCGGCCGGCCTCCGCACCCCCCCGCTGAGCCGCGCCGGATCCCACCCCGCCCGGCCGGCGGGGTGGGATCACAGGAGCGTCAGGTGCTCCGCCCGCGCGGCGGGCACCGCGCTCTGCGGGATCGCCCGGTCGAACGTGATCAGCCGCCCGTCGCGCGCGACCGCCAGCGCGAGCAGGTACGCGTCGGTGACCTGGCGCGGGCCGTGCAGCCGATGGCGGTCGACCACCGCGGCGTCGAGGACGCTGAGGTCGCACGGCCAGAACTCGTGGTGCCCGGACCCGGTCGCACGGGCGAGCAGCTCGACCGCCGCGGCGGGGCTGACCGGGCTCGGGTAGCGCGGCTGGCTCATCACCCGCACGAGGCCGTTCTCGGTGATCGGGCACGACGCCCAGCCATGGGCGATCTCGCGGTCGATCCACTCCATCGCACGGTCGTGGTCGGCGTGGTCCCGGTCCAGCAGGGCGACCAGGACGTTCACATCGAGGAGCGCGCGCCTCACTCCGGCTCGTCGTCGAGCAGGCGGTCGATGACCTCGTTCGAGACGACCGGCCCCCGGTGCGGCAGCGGGTGGAAGCCGTGGCGGCCGCCCCCGGCGTCCGCCGCCGCGGCGCCGCGGCCGGTGAGCGCCTCGCGTGCGAGGTCGGAGATCACCCGGCCGGCGGACCGGCGCTCACGCCGGGCCCGCTCCTTGACCGCCAGGAGGACGTCGTCGTCGATGTCCAGGGTGGTCCGCACCACGATGATGCTAACGCATCAGCGCATCATCCCGCGCGCGGCATACTGACGGCGGCCGCGAGTTGGAGGGAGTGGGGTGGACGGGACGGTCGAGGGCGACTTCGCCCACATCGCCTGCTGTGTCGAGGAGTCCCCCGGGTCGCGCATCGCGCTCGCCCACGCGCGGCGCCTGCGGGCCGTCGCGCCCGGCCGGCTCAGCGTCGTGCACGTGTTCGAGCCCGGGATGCCGATGATCGACCCCGGCTTCGTCCCGGTGAGCGCGGAGGCCGACCCCGAGGGGGAGACCCGCCGCTGGCTGGCCGCGCTCGCGGCCGAGACCCCGGGCGCCGAGGCGGTGCTGCTCGCCGGCGGTGGCCGGGCCGGGCCGTCGGCGGTCTGCGCCTGGGCGGGCCGTGAGGGGGTGGACCTGCTCATCGCCGGGGCGCTCCGTGGCCGCCTGGACCGGGCGCTGCGCGGTGACTTCACCGGGTACCTGGTCAAGCACGCCCCGTGCTCGGTCCTCGTGGTGCGCCCCCGCGAGTGACGGGCCCCGGCGGGCCGGTCCACGTCCCGGTCGCCGCCAGGGTGCCCGGCGGAGCGGATGCGACCCCGGGCGCCATCGCGCCCGGGGTCGCGGGGCTCACAGGACGGTGATCGCCTGGGGAGCCTGCTCGACGGCGTTCCCGCCGAGACGCAGCGAGACGTCGTGGCTCCCCTTGCCCAGCCGGGCCGGGAGGGTCGCCACCACCGTGCCGCTGTCGACGATCCGGCTCTTCACCACCCGGCCGTCGATCCGCACCTGCGACGTGCCCCGGGCGCCCTGGACCAGCAGGGTGATCTGCTGGCCGGGCCGGGCCGCCGACTCCAGGACGTCGAAGCCGCGGATGGGGCCGAGGGGCACGCGCCCCCTGGTGAAGGCGGTGACCTCGAACTCACGGGTGACGCAGCGGTTGTCGGTGCTGCAGCCCTCCACCGAGAAGGTCACGAACCCGTCCTTGCTGGCCGCGGCGCCCGGGGTCCAGCGCACGAGCCCGTCCTGGGCCAGGCGCGTCCCGGGGGGCCCGGAGACCAGCCGGAGCCGGGCGACGTTCGCCGTCTCCAGCTTGAACGCCCAGAGCCGGCCGATCTCCGCCAGCCCGGTGGGGGTGCCGGAGACCACGACGCCGGCCGACGGGGTCACCTCGACGGCCTCGGAGAGGTTCCCGGGCCGCCCGTCGGGATCCTCGGCCTGGACGGTGACCCGCCAGCTGCGGGCCCCCCGCAACGACACCTCCGTGCCCGATCCGTCGGGCACCTGCACCTCGACCGGCGGGACGGCGCCCTCCTCGGTCGGCTCCGCCCGGATGAGGTAGGCGCCGGCCCCGGCCACGGGGTCGAAGCTCACCCGCGCGCCGTCCGCGGTCGGCGCCACCTTCGCGTTGCCGGGGACGGGCAGCGCCGCCGGGTCGGTGATCGTGATGCCGATGGGCCAGTAGCGGGCCGACAGGGCCACGCCGTCCGGGCGCTTGACGATGCCGTAGACCCAGTGCCTCCCGGGCTCGAGCCCGGCGGTCGGCACGGCGAAGCACCCCTTGGCCGGCTGTCCGTCGGCGATGGTCCGGCCCGTTCCGAGCTGCCCGTTCTGGTCCTCCAGCAGCTCGACCGTGAGCCCGGGTCCGGCCTGGCGGACGTCCCAGCAGACCTGCACCGGCGTGCCCGCGGTCACCGGGGGGCGCTCCCGGGTGCCGTAGCCCGGGGAGGGGTCGAGATAGGGGTAGCGCCCGATGCGCGATGCCTCGACCTTCGCGATGCCCGGGCCGGTGGCCGAGAGCACGCCGGCCGGCGCGTTGCGCACGATGAAGGCGACGGACCTGCCGTTGGCGCCGGGGACCCGGTGGACCTGCAGCCGGCCGCCGGTGCTGCGCAACGCTGCGCCGGTCGGTGCCCGGCGCCGCCCGGTGACCACGACCATGAGGTTGCCCAGCCCGCCCTTGAGCCGCAGCCGCGTGGCGTGCTCCCTCGCCGCCTGGGCCTGCACCCCGCGCTCGGCCTGGGTGGCCGAGACGGTGATGACCGAGCTCAGGCTGGAGATCACCTTGATGTCGAACGGCGACCAGATGGCCGCGAAGCCGACGGTGGGGTCCTCGCCGAAGGGGTTCGAGATCCGCGTGACCGCGCCGGCGCCCCGGTCCGACACCGCGGCGCTCAGGCTCCCGAGGGTGCTGCCGCCCACGAAGGGCACCTTGTTCGGGACCTTCGCGGTCAGGTTGCCCAGCAGCGTGACGTGGAACGGCTGGAGCGTGGCGCCGGCGAACACCGACCCCACCAGCAGGCCTGAGAGCACGTTGACGGTGTTCTGGGCCTCGAAGCGGAACGGGTCGCGGCGCACGAGGATCCTCGCCTGCCCCAGCGCCGCGGTGCACGGCTTGACCGGGGTGATGAGGCAGTAGGAGCCGTCCATGCGGAAGCCGTCGCCGAACGTCACGTTCACCGGCCCGCCGACGCCGAGCCGGCCCGTGGGGTCGGTGAAGCCGAACCCGACCGTGCCGGTCACCGTGGTGGGGATCTCGGTCCGGACCCCTCCCGGTCCCTTGACGGTCTCTCCGCCCTGGAAGCTCGCGCCGACGGCGTTCACGAAGAGCGACGGCGGGAACACGGCGATCCCCGGGCTGGGCAGCGCGATGACGGCGCCCAGGCGCGAGAGCCGCTGGTCCTTGATCTCGACGTCGCCGAGCGCCCGGAACCCGCCCAGGGTCAGGCTCGCGCCGCCGCCGAAGCGGTTCTCGGCGGGGACGATGCTGAAGCGCAGGCTCTTGAAGCCGATGTCGGTGCCGGGGATCGTGAAGCCCTTCGGGTAGCGGCCCGACAGGCCGATCAGGGCCAGCCCGTTGTCCGCGGAGAACTCCAGCAGCACCCCGATGCGGGCCTTGCTGTTTCCCACCGCCTGCGGGGCGCTGATCGGCGGCGGCAGGGTGATGGGCAGCACCCCGGCGACCCGGCCGCCGCGGGCGTTGTCGACCAGGAAGCTGACGGGCCCGTTCTCGCCCACCACGTCCAGGCCGAGCAGCTTGAGGCCGGCCGACACCGTCGGGCTGTTGAACTCCACCCCGGGAAGCAGCCGGCAGTTGACCTCGGCGGGAAGGCGGACGCCGCTCAGGGACAGCCCGCCGTCCTCCTCCTCCAGGAAGGAGAAGGGCGCGAACGGCAGGCCCGCGGGCGGACCGCTGTTCGGTGGCGCCAGGTCGCAGAAGCGGACGTCCTTCACCGTGATCGGCCCCGCCAGGACGGTCTGTGCCCCGACGCGGAGGCCGAAGGGCACCGGGGTCTCGGAGAAGAGCTGGGACCGGTTGGCCGCGAGCACCATGGTCCCCGCCACGGCCACGTTGCCCGCGTTGCCGAGCCGCGGGTTGGTGATCTTGATCGTGCCGTCGCCCTGCACCAGGCAGTCGTCACCGGTCACCGCCAGCGGGGCCCCCTGGACGCCCGCGGCGGTGCCGGCGACGGTGAGTCCGGGTGCGCAGGGGGCGCCCAGGGCGGTTCCGCCCCCGCCGGCGAGGAACGCGGCGGAGCCGGCCGCCGCACCCGCCGCGACCGCCGCCCACCGCAGCGAACGGGGGGTCCTGCGAGGCCGGCACGTCTCGCCGAGGGTCATGTCTGGGCCTCCATCGTCGTCTCCTTGGTCGTCGTGGCGGGCCGCGCGGCGCCTGGAAGCCCGGCCGGCCACACCCGGTACGCGAGCGTTCGCTCGGCCACGAACGGGGGGAGCAGCGCCAGGGCCCCCGCCGCGTCCGGTGCCTCGGCCGTCCACCAGATGCGGTGGCCGCCGGCCCGGCAGGACGCCAGGACCGGCCGGCCGCCCAGCGGGCTCTCGAAGCCACGCCAGGCGGCGAACGCGGCCCCGCACTCGCGGGCCGCGTGGCGGTGCTCGAGCATGAACGTCGCCATGGTCCCGACCCTCGGGCCGTGGGCGGCGCGGCGGTATCGGTGAAACCACCGAATCCGTATGCCCTCGCTCGCCGATCGGCCGCCTCGTCGTTGACCGCAACCGTCTAGTCTCCGGCCGCCGTGTTCGCCGAAACCGTCATCGGACGTGATCGCGAGGTGGCCCGGCTGCGGGCCGGCCTCGCCGCGCTGCGTGCGGGGCGTGGCGGGGTGCTGGCCGTGACGGGGGAGCCCGGCATCGGCAAGACGCGGCTGCTCGGCGAGCTCGCGGGCCTGGCCGAGGCGTCGGGGCTGCTCGCCCTGTCCGGGCGCGCCGCGGAGCTTGAGCGCGACGTGCCGTTCGCGGCCCTCGCCGATGCGCTCGACGACTTCGTCGCCGCCCGCCCGCCCCGCGACCTGGCCGACCTGGCCGACGACCTCGTCGGCGTGCTGCCGTGCCTCGGCGTGCCGCCGCCGGGGGGCGACGCGCGCCTGCGGGCCCACCGCGCCCTGCGGACGCTCCTGGGCCGCCTGGGCTCGGAGCGACCGCTGGTCCTGATGCTCGACGACCTCCAGTGGGCGGACCCCGGCACGATCCGCGCGGTGGCCCACCTGGTGAGGCGTCCGGCCACGCCGGCGATCCTGCTGGTGCTGGCTCTCCGGCCCGCGCAGGTCCCACCGGAGCTCAGGGTGCTCCTCGACGGCGCGCTGCGCGACGGCCGCCTCGACCGCCTCGATCTCGCGCCGCTCTCCCGCGCCGAGGCGGATGCCCTGGCGGGGGCCCCCGTCGACGACGCGGTGTGGCGCGATGCCGGCGGCAACCCGTTCTACCTGCTGGAGCTCGGCCGTACCGCGGGTCGCGCCCGGCGGCCGGGCGGTGAGCCGGACCTCGGGGTGCCGCCTCGCGTCGCCGCCGCCCTGGCCGGGGAGATCGCGGCGGTCGACGGACCGCTGCGGGGGCTCCTGGACGGGGCGGCGGTGGCCGGCGACCCCTTCGAGATCGAGGTGGCCGCCGCCGCGGCCGGGCTTGACGAGGACGCGGCGCTCGAGGCGCTCGACGGGCTGCTCGAGCGCGATCTGGTGCGCTCCACCGGCGCGCCCCGGCGCTTCCGGTTCCGCCACCCGATCGTGCGCCGCGCGGTCGCCACCGTGGCGGGCGAGGGATGGCGCATCGCCGCCCACGCGCGCATCGACGAGCTCCTGGCGGCCCGGGGCGCCCCCGCGTCGGCTCGCGCCCACCACCTCGCCCGCTCGGCCGCGCATGGCGATGCCGCCGCCGCCGACGTCCTCACGGCCGCGGCGGCCGAGACATCGCCGCGGGAGCCCGCCACGGCCGCGGTGTGGCTGCGCCGGGCGATCGAGATCCTCCCCGCCGACGCCGACCCCGCCCGTCGCGTCGGCCTGCTGGTGCAGCAGGCGATGGCCGAGGGCACGGCCGGGATGGGGCAGGAGGCGCGCGCCACGCTCGACGAGGTGCTCGGCATCCTCCCGCCCGGGCTGCCCGACCGGGTTCGCCTGGCGGCGTTCGCCGCGCTGCTCGACACCCTCATGGGCCGCCCGGATCGCGCGACGGCCCTGCTCGAGGGCGAGCTCGCCGCGCTGCCGTCTCCCGGGGCACCGGGCACCGCCACGCTCACGCTGGAGCTCGGGAAGGTCGACTCGACCCTCGGGCGCTTCGACGCCGCGGCCGGCTGGTGGGAGCGGTCGGTCGGGGCCGCCCGCGATGAGGGCGACCCGGTGCTGCTCGCCGCGGCCCTGGGCGCCCTCGCCTCGTCCGAGATCGGTCGCGGACGCCTCGAGCGGGCCCTCGCGCTGCTGGACGAGGCGTCGCCCCTGCTCGACGCCTGCTCCGACGCCGCGCTCGCGAGCCGCCTGGACGCCGCCATCTGGCTCGCGCGCCCGCTGCAGGCGGTCGGCCGCACCGATGACGCCCTGCGCCATCTGGAGCGGTGCGTCACCGTGTCGGAGGCCACCGGCCAGGCGCACATGGTGCCGATGGCCCGGTTGCTGGAGGCGATGATCCTGCTGGAGCGCGGTCGCCTCGCGGAGCTCCGGGCCGTCGGCGATGCCCTGGCCGAGCTCGGCCTGCTCACCGGCAACCCTCAGCTCGTCGCCATGGCCGCACCCTTCCAGATCGCGGCCCGCACCGGCCTCGGCCAGGTGGAGGACGCCCTGCGCCTCGGGGAGGAGAGCCTGCGCCTGGCCCGGCCGTTCGGGCCGCTCATCGCCACCGGCACCGCCCACTTCCTCGCCGAGGCACTGCTCGAGCGGGGCGAGGCCGACCGGGCGGTCGAGGTGGTGCTGGCCACCGCCGGCGGACCCGACCTGCCGGGGATGGAGGTCAGCTTCGCCCCCGCGGTCTACCTGATGCTCACGCGCGCGGAGGTCGCCCGGCGGCGCGTCGAGGCGGCCGCCGGATGGGCGGATCGGGCCGCCGAGGTGGTCGCGCGCGCGCCGGTGCCGTACCGGGTCGCCGAGGCGCGCACCGCCGCCGCGCTCGTGGCCCTGGCCGGTGGCGACCCCGCCACCGCCGCGATGCGCGGACAGGAGGCGGTCGACGCCGCCGACGGGGCGGGCGCCCCGCTGGCCGGCGCCCGGGCTCGCGTGGTCGTCGGCCGTGCGCTCGCCGCCACCGGGGAGCGCGACCGGGCCATCGAGGTCCTCAGGCAGGCGGCCGCCGCGGCCGAGTCGTGCGGCGCCGTCTCGCTGCGCGACGAGGCGCAGCGGGAGCTGCGGCGGCTGGGCCAGCGGGCCGGGCGGCCCGGAGGCCCCGGGGGCGGCGCGCTCAGCGATCGTGAGCGCGAGGTCGCCGGCCTGGTGGCCGAAGGCCGCACCAACCGCGAGATCGCCGCCGTCCTGCACCTGTCCGAGCGCACGGTGGAGGCGCACATGCGGCGCATCTTCGCCAAGCTGGGCGTGCGCACGCGGGCGGCGGTCGCCGCCGAGGTGGCCCGGTCGGCGGATCGCGCGCCGGGGACCCGGACGGCCTCCTGAGCCTCGGCCGCGCGGCTCGGCCCCTGAGTTGCACGGAAAGCATCGTTATGGTGCTTCACGATGCCCCTCGATGCGGCCACCGACCCGCTCACCGGGCTCGCCAACTCCCGCGCGTTCCGCCAGGCCCTGGAGGCGGGCCGCGAGCGCGCCCTGGCGGACGGACGGCCCCTCGCGGTGGTCCTGCTCGACCTCGACGGCTTCAAGCAGGTCAACGACCGCCGCGGTCACCAGGCCGGGGACCGGCTGCTGTGCGAGGTGGCGGCGGCGCTGCGGCGGGCGGCCCGGCCGCCCTCTCCGCGGCCAAGCGCCGCCCCACGCCACCCGCCCCCGCCGAGCCGGCGCCCTGAGCCGGTCGCCGGCCACGCGGCCGCGCGCCACCCCCACCGGTTCCCCGCCGGTCCTGCTGGTCCTCTTCGTCGTGGTCGTGGGCAAGCTCTCCGGCCGGCTCCTGGGGGTCCGGCTCGGACGGTGGCGGGGTGTGCTGGTCGGCCTCATCGGCTGGGCGGCGGGCGCGACGGCCGCGGCCCTCGCCCTGAGCGAGGAGACGCCCGGGGGCGGCCGCGAGGTGATCATCGACAGCGTCTCCGAGGCGGTGGCGGCGGTCTCGGTGGTGGTGTTCTTCGGCGTCCTGGCGGCCATGCCGGTGGCGATCGCGATCGACCTGGTCACCCCGCGCCAGCCGCGCAGACGGCGGCGCAGCCGCCTGCTGCACCCCGTTCGTGCCACGAAGGCCGCGCTGGCCCCCTACGGGCGGCTCCGGGAGGTGGTGGGCAACGCCCGCCGGGAGAACCTGCTGAGCCTCCGCTACGCCTCGCGGTCCGCGCTGGAGTCGCCCGACCTCTCGCACCGGCTGCGCGTGGTCATCGAGGAGTCCGGCGGCATGCTGGTCAAGTTCGGCCAGATCGCCTCCACGCGCACCGACCTCCTGCCCGGGCCGCTGACCGACGAGCTGGCCAGGCTCCGCTCGGACGTGCAGCCGGTCGGCGCCGAGAGCGTGCGGGGCGTGATCGAGTCCGAGCTGGGCGAGCCGGTCGAGCGTGCGTTCGCATCCTTCGAGTGGCAGCCGCTGGCCGCGGCGTCGGTCGGCCAGACCCACCGCGCCGCGCTCTCCGACGGCACGCGGGTGGTGGTGAAGGTGCAGCGGCCGGGCATCGGCGACCTGGTGGTGCGCGACGCCGCCGTCATGCGGCTGGTCGCGCGCCAGCTCGAGCGGCGCGTCGAGGCGGCCCGGGCCATCGGGATGCGCGGCCTGACCGAGGAGCTCATCGCCGGGGTCGAGCAGGAGCTCGACTACCTGCACGAGGCGTCGGTCGGGACGCGCCTCCGCGAGAACCGCAAGGCTGACGTCGGCATCGCGGTGCCGGCCGTCCACGCCACGCTGTCCACGGACCGCGTGCTGGTGATGGAGGAGGTGGTCGGCCGACCGGTCGACGACATCCAGGCCCTGGACGCCTCGCCGGTGCCCCGGCCGGAGATCGCGCGGCGGCTGCTCTCCTCGTTCCTCGGCCAGGTGCTCGAGGACGGGCTGTACCACGCGGACCCCCACCCGGGGAACATGCTCATCGACGAGGCGGGCACCGTGTGGCTGCTCGACTTCGGCGCGGTCGGGCGCCTCGACCGGCGGGCCCTGGACGGACTGCGCGGCATCGCCCTGGGCGTGGCCTCGGGCGACGCGGGCGTATTGGCCCGGGCGGCCCGCGACCTCGCCGGCGACCGCGGGCTGGCCGACCTGCGTGCGCTGGAGGCCGACATGGCGGCCAGCCTGGGGACCATGGAGGCGGGCGGCATCGACCCGGCCCTCATCGCCGATCTGCTCAACGTGATGAGCCGGCACGAGCTGCGGCCGCCGGCGTCGATGACCCTGCTGGCCCGGGCCCTGCTCACGCTGGAGGGCACGCTGCGCATCATCGAGCCGGGCTTCAGCATCCAGCAGGCCAGCAAGGCGCTGGTGATGGAGCAGCACCGCGACGCCTTCGGCACGCCCCAGGAACTGCTGCAGAAGGAGGCCCTGCGCACGCTGCCGGCGGTGCGGACCCTGCCGGAGCACGCTGAGGCCCTCGCCAACCAGCTGCGGGCGGGTCGCCTGACCGTGCGCACCGAGCGCTACGCCGGCGGCGACCGCCTCGTGGTCGACAGCTGGATCGACCGCATCACCCTGGCGCTCATCGGCGGGGCCACCGTGGTGTCGTCCGGGCTGATGATGCTGGCGGCGGCGGCGACCGGGAGCGGCAGCCTCCGCATAGCCCTGTGGATCCTGGGCTTCGCCGGGCTGAGCTGCGGTGCGGTCGTCCTCATGCGGGGGGCGGCCCAGGCGCTGCGCCGGCAGTCTGCGCGGCTGGACTGACCGCCCCCCGGCCGGCGGGCCACGGGATAGCGTCCCCCGGACAAACGCGACCGAGGAGCGGCCGATGCCCGAGCTCAGCCCCCAGCAGGAGCGCCTGTGCGCCGAGTCGCGCTGGGACTTCTCCGACCTCCGCGCCCTTGTCGTCAACTGCACGCTGAAGCGCTCGCCCGAGGTGTCCCACACCCAGGGACTCGCCGACCTGTCGATCGCGATCATGGAGCGCAACGGGGTGGCGGTCGAGGTGGTGCGCGCGGTCGACCACGACATCGCCACCGGCGTGCAGCCGGACATGACCGCGCACGGGTGGGCGCGCGACGAGTGGCCGGCGATCTTCGCCCGGGTCATGGCCGCCGACATCCTGGTCCTCACCTCCCCCATCTGGCTCGGGGAGAAGTCGTCGGTCTGCACCCGGGTCATCGAGCGCCTGTACGGCAACAGCCACCTGCTGAACGACCGTGGCCAGTACGCCTACTACGGGCGCGTGGGCGGCTGCATCATCACCGGCAACGAGGACGGCGCGAAGCACTGCGCCATGAACATCCTGTACTCGCTGCAGCACCTCGGCTTCACCGTCCCGCCCCAGGCCGACTCGGCGTGGCTCGGCGAGGCGGGTCCCGGGCCGAGCTACCTGGACCCCGGCTCGGGCGGCCCGCAGAACGACTTCACCAACCGCAACACCGCGTTCCTGACCTGGAACCTGCTGCACCTGGCCCGGATGCTGAAGGACGCCGGGGGGATCCCGGCCCACGGCAACCAGCGCTCGGCCTGGGACGCCGGCTGCCGGCCGGACTTCCCGAACCCCGACTACCGCTGACCCCCGCCTCGCCCCCGCTCCGTGCCGGAGCGGGGGCAGGTCAGTCCGGCCGCCCCCGGCGCCACTCCGCGTCCAGCTGCCGCACCCGGGCCCGGACGCGCTCCCCGTACTCGGCCCCCAGGCGCGGGTCCGTGCGCAGGCGGTCGACCCAGTGCGTCGAGATCTGGCTCCAGCGCGGCGCGTCGATCCCGAATGCGGCGTACATGGCCTCGAAGGAGGCCGGCCGGCCGACGTCGGTGGAGATGAGCGCGCTCATCTCCACGTACTCATCGAGCGTGGCGGTGGCCGGCGGCCCTCCGTGCCGGGCCAGGGCGGCCTGGTAGAGCGGCATGTAGGCCAGCGCCACGGCCCCCGCCGTGCCCGGGTCGTGCATCCGCGCGTTCCACCCGGCGCGGGCGGCGTCCCAGTCGGCGGCCTCGACCCCCTGCTCGGCGGCGATCCGGCGGAAGGCCGCCTCGTCGTCGCCGACGCCGGCCATGCGCGCGCAGAGGTCCGCGTAGCGCTCCAGGCTCACGCCCGCGATCGGCTCGAGCGCGTCGTCGCCCCCCGGATGCCGGCGTCGTCGGAAGAGGCCCACTCAGCGTGCTCCCGGGTCGGGGTTGGGCGCCGGCCGGCGCTGATCCCCTCCGCCCGCCCGGCGCCCGGCGGGGTGATGGCCGCTCGGGCGGGTGGGCGGGTCGACTCCGGGCCGGCTCACCTGCGGGACCGTACGGGAAGCCCGCCCGGATCGGCGCGTCCGCCCCGGTGGTGTGTGCACCACCACCGGTGAGGACCCCTCCCCATCGGTCCCGGGCGCCGCGGACGCGAGGGTGGACCTGCAGCCGTCCCCCACCCCGGAGCCCTCCACATGGCCCCCACCCTGCCGCGCCGCCGGCCGTCCGCCCGCCGTCCCTGCCCGCCGGTGCGCCACCCGCCCGCCCCGGGCATCGTGGTGGTGCTGTTCACCGACCTGGTGGGATCCACCGCGCTGCTCAGCCGCGCCGGCGACGATGCGTTCCT
>JALOLS010000088.1 GCA_025455865.1 Thermoleophilia bacterium | reverse complement strand
GGAGGGAGTCGACGGTCATCACCGCGCCGTCGTGGACGGTGGGCAGGAACCCCACGCCGGCGGCGATCCGCGGCCACGAGGCGCCCTCGGCGGCCCCCGCGTCGGTCGCGACGCCGGCGCCGTCGGCGAGCGCGTAGGCGGCCCCCCCGACCGCTGCGAGCGCGACCATCCATCCGGCCACGAACGCCGGCCCGGTGCGGCGGGCCCCGGCGCTGAAGAGCATGAGCACGACGGCGATGATCGGCACGAGCATGAGCACGACGGCGATGATCGGCACCGGGCTGATGGCGACCCCGACCGCATACGTGAGAACCTGCGCGATGCCCGTCGTCACACCGGTGTCCCTTCGTGCGGGGGCGCCCTGTCGTACGCTACCGGGACGATCTGTGGGCGCTTCGATTCAGGAGGATGTCGGTATGGCGCCGAGCAAGCCGGTCACCGAGGCAACGTCCCGCCGGATCGATGAGTCCGCGGCCACGCTCCCCTTCGACGACACCCAGGACTTCGAGGACGCCCGGCGGGGGCTCCTGGGGCGCGCCACCGATCGCCAGGTGCGGGCGGCCGACGGGCGGGTGGTGTGGGACCTCGACGCGTATGCGTTCATGCGCGACGCCGAGTGCCCGGCCACCGCCAACCCGAGCCTGTGGCGCCAGGGGCAGCTCCTGATCGAGGACGGCCTGTTCGAGGTGGTGCCCGGCATCTACCAGTTGCGGGGCTTCGACCTGTCGATCATGACCGTGATCGAGGGCGAGACCGGCGTGATCGTGGTCGACCCGCTCATCAGCCGGGAGACCGCCGCGGCCGCCTTCGCGCTCTACACCGCGCACCGCGGCGCGCGCCCGGTGCGGGCGATGATCTACACCCACACCCACGTGGACCACTTCGGCGGCGTCAAGGGGATCATCACCGAGGAGGAGGTCACCGCCGGCCGGGTCCCGGTGATCGCGCCCGAGGGGTTCATGCAGCACGCGATCGCCGAGAACGTGTTCGCGGGCACCGCCATGACCCGGCGGGCGGGCTACATGTACGGGGCGGCGCTGGAGCGGGGTCCCCACGGCCAGATCGGCACCGGGCTCGGTCAGACCACCTCCACCGGTGAGGTCACCCTGATCCCGCCCACTCTGAGCGTCACCCGCACCGGCGAGCGGCACGTCATCGACGGGGTCGAGCTGGTCTTCCAGATGACCCCCGGCACCGAGGCGCCGGCCGAGATGAACTTCCACCTCCCGGGCCACCGGGCGCTCTGCACGGCCGAGAACACCTCCCACAACCTCCACAACGTCCTGACCATCCGGGGCGCCCAGGTACGCGACGCCCACGCCTGGGCGCACTACCTGACCGAGACCATCGCGCTCTTCGCCGACCAGACCGACGTGGTGTTCGCCTCCCACCACTGGCCCACCTGGGGCCGCGAGCGGGCGGTCGAGTTCCTCGCCATGCAGCGCGACATGTACCTGTACCTGCACGACCAGACCCTGCGGCTGATCAACCAGGGCCACACCGGGCCGGAGATCGCCGAGATGCTCCAGGTGCCGCCGGCGCTCGCCCGCCAGTGGCACACCCACGGCTACTACGGCTCGGTCAGCCACAACGTGCGGGGCATCTACCAGCGCTACATGGGGTTCTACGACGCCAACCCGGCCAACCTGTGGCCCCACCCGCCCGAGGCGGTCGCGCCGCGCTACGTGGCGGCGATGGGCGGCCGCGACGCGGCGCTGGCCGTCGCCCGGCAGGCCCTGGCCGACGGCGACCACCGCTGGTGCGCGGAGGTCGGCAAGCACCTGGTGTTCGCCGACGACACCGACCGCGAGGCGCGGGAGGTGCTGGCCGACGCCCTGGAGCAGCTGGGCTACGGGGCCGAGAACGGCACCTGGCGGAACGCGTTCCTGGCCGGGGCCGCCGAGCTTCGCGAGGGCGCCTTCGGAACCCCGGTCGGCGCCGGCACCGACATCCTGGGCGCCCTCAGCGTGCCCCAGGTCCTGGACTCGGTGGCGGTGCGCATCGACGGCCCCCGCGCCTGGGATGAGCACCTGCAGATCGCGTGGACGATCACCGATGAGGGCCGGACCCACCTGTGCGAGCTCAGGAACGGCGCGCTGAACCACCGCGTGGTGGCCCAGGTGCCCGCCGGGGTGACGGTGTTCACCCTCACCCGCCGGGCGCTGATCGGGCTGGTGACCGGCCGCCTCGACCTGCCCGCCGCGCTCGGCGACGGCACCGTGGCCGTCGAGGGCGACCCGGCGGTGCTCGGGCGCCTGGTCGCGCTGATCGCCCCGGTGGACCCGGACTTCGCGATCGTCACGCCCTGATCAGCGCCGGGTGGGCGGCCCGCAGCCCAGCATGTCCGGGCAGCGGCCGATCTCGATCGACACCACCCGGCCCGTCGGGGCGAGCGAGGTCACCACGAAGTTCGTGGTGGTGCGCCGGCCCCGGACGGTGCGGAGCACGCCCAGGCGAAGCTGGGCGTCGTCGGCGTACACCCGGCCCACCGCGCGTCCGTAGGCGGCCCGGATGCGGGCGACGCCGCCCGGCCGGCCGGTGCACACGCGCTCCGGCGTGCAGAACGACCCGGTCTGGGCGCGCACCTCACGCACGCGTCCCCTCGCAAGGACGAAGGCGATGAACTCGCGCTGCCCGCGGTCGTAGGTGAGCTGGAACGGGTCGCGTGCGGTGGGCGGGCCGAAGGCGCGGACCACCTCGGCGGAGGTGGCGCCGAGGCCCGCGCCCGGGAAGCCCTGCCCCACGACGACCGTGCGGGTGGCGGCGGCCGCCGGGCCTGCGAGTGCACCGGCGAGGGCCACTCCGATCGCCGCCGCCATCGTCCTCGTCGCGCGCCTGCCCATCTCTCCCCCCTCGCTCCGGGCCCGCCGTCGTGAGTCTGGCGGTTCTGCGGCCGGCTGGCTACGGGCGCCGAGGTCATGCCGCCGGCCCCCGGTCCCCACGAGGTGCTCCAGCCGATCGACTGCTCGAAGACCTCGCGCTCGCCCGAGGAGGCGTGCCGCGCGGGCCCGGGGATCGCGTCGGTGCTCGGGGTGGTGGTGCGCAGCCCCGGCGGCCGCACCACGCGCGTGCGGATGACCGGATCCCCCCGTCAGATCTCCACGCCGTAGCGGGCCAGCTCGGCCGTGATCCGGGCCATCGTGCCGCTCGCCAGCAGCACGCCGAAGACCACCAGCAGCGCCCCCGACACCAGGTTCACCTGGCGCCAGTGGCGTCGCATGGCCTGCGTCAGCCCGAGGGCGCGGGTGAACAGGAGCCCGAAGAGCAGGAACGGGATGCCCAGCCCCAGGGAGAAGACCCCGAGCAGCACGGCGCCCTGGACCGGGCTCGCGCCGCCCGCCGACAGGGCGAGGATCGCCGCCAGCGTCGGGCCCACGCACGGGGTCCAGCCGATCGCGAACGCGACCCCGGCCAGGACCGGCGTCGCGGGCCCGAGCCGGCCGCGCAGGTGGAACCGGCGCTCCCGGTAGACGGTCATCGGCAGGCGCACGCCCGCCACCACGAGCCCCGCGAGCACGATGAACGCGCCCGCCGCGATCTCGAGCCCGCGGCGGTTGGTCAGCAGCGCGCTGCCGAACCACGCGGCCCCGGCGCCGAGGGCGATGAACATGAGGGCGAAGCCCCCGATGAACAGCGCGGTCGACACCACCACCCGCCGCGTCTGGGCGCCGAGCTCGTCGAAGGTCATCCCGCAGACGAAGGAGAGGTACCCGGGCACCAGCGGGAAGACGCAGGGCGACAGGAAGGTCACGAAGCCCGCCGCGAACGCCGCGAGGAACGCCGCGGGCCCGAATCCGATCACGACGCGGTGATCCGGTCCACCGCCTCGGAGAACCCCGCCGCGTCGGTCGCGCCGACGATGCGCCCGATCTCGCGGTGCTCGCTGTCCAGGAAGAGGGTCGTGGGCGTGCCCTGCAGGCCGAGGCGGAACGCAAGCTCGCCGTCGGGGTCGCCGATGCTCGGGAAGGTCCACCCGTACCGCTCAGTGAACCCCCGTGCGCCGTCGCGGGAGTCGCGGTAGTTCAGGCCGACGAAGTGGACGTCGGTGCGGCTCCTGGCCACCGTGGCCAGGTGGGGCGCCTCGTCGTTGCAGCCCGGGCACCACGAGGCCCAGATCGCCAGCACGACGGGCTTGCCGGTGAACGCCGCGAGGTCGACGCGCCGTCCGGTGACCGGGTCGGTCCCCGAGATGCGGATCGGCGCCCCCGTCCCCGTCGGCCGGGCGGCCCGGGGTGCGGGGTCGGCGTCGGCGGTCCGGGCGCCGGCGTCCGCGGCCGTCGCCGTGGGCGCGGGGAGGTTCGCCCGGGCCGGCCCGGTCCCCGCCGCGGCGAACACCCCGGCGACGACCAGCCCGGCCAGGACGACCGCGCCGGCGGTGATCACCAGCATCCGTCGCAGGTGGCGGCGTCCTGTGTCCTGGGGTCCCTCGCTCATCTCCTGCCTCCGTCGTCGTGGTCGGGGTCCGGGCGCGCGCCCGGGTGGGTGCCGGCCCTCGCTCAGCCGCGGACGATCCGCACGTCCGGGCGGAACGCGCCGACCGCGAACCAGAACGGCTCCTCGAACGCGACCGGGCGGCCGGCGGCGTCGGTGACCAGGGCCGCTCCGACGTCCCGCCCGCCGCCGATCTGCCCGGCGTCCAGAGCGCTGCTCACGCCGGGGCGCCAGCGCACGGTGAGCCGCCGGCCCGCGAGCGTCACGCCCACGGACCGCCGCTCCCGCAGGACCGAGAACGGCACCGCGACCGACTCATCGCCGGCCTCGATGAAGACGACCCGCTCCTTGGGGTCGAGCCGCCGGTCGTCGGCGTTCGCGGTGCCGAAGATGGTCGGGGACCCCGGCGCGTCGTAGCCCCGGTACGGGCTCTGGCCGTAGGGGCGGTCGTGGCCGGTGTCCTGGGAGAGCACCTGGCCGCCGGGGTGCCGTGCGCGGAACTCCGCGGCGGACAGGATGCGCGACGGCACCCGGTCGAGGCGGGTGCCGGTGAGCGCGCCGACGATCGCCTCGCCGCCGAACTGCTGCCACCACGTCTCGGTCTGCCGGTCGTACATCACCAGGTCGGAGTTGCGCAGGTTGCCGGTGGTGCCGAAGTCCAGGGTCCGGCCCGCGGCCCGGCGGTCGAACACCAGCGCGGTGTTGCACAGGGGGCAGTAGGTCACCGCGAGCGGGGTGCCGGCGAGCTCGTCGTTGACGATCTCGTGCCAGATCAGGATGCGGATGGGGTAGGCCCGGGCGCGGCCGCCGAGCTCGACCACCAGGACCGGCTCCCGGTCGGTGAGGAACCCGGCCTCGCCCGCGCCGACGAAGCGGGGCGCGTCGATCGCCGGGATCCCGTCCTTCGGCGGCCCGCCGGAGGTGATCTCGGCCAGCGGGACGCTCGCGCGGCCGAAGTCCGTGCGCCAGGGCCCCTGCAGATGCGCCGGCGCGGTCGCCGCCGCGGCCCCGGAGGCGCCGCCGTCATCCTGGGACCCGCAGCCCGCCAGGCCGATGGCGAGGGCGGTCACGAGCAGTGCGATGACCACCGCCCACCGGCCACGGCCTCCCGGGGCGGGGGCCGTGCTCATCGGCTCGGGCGCCGGCGACATCGGTCTGCTGGTCGGTCGGTCGATGGGCGCAGGGTCACACGCCGGGCACCGGGCGACCGCGCCGGGTGTTCGCGTGCGAACCGCGGGCGACCGCGACGCATGGTTTCATCGACCCCGCGGGGCCCCGGCCCGGGCCACCGCGGCCTTGACCGAACCGTCATGGGAGGCGAATGCGCCGGGCAGAGGACCGCCGCTCGACCATGCCTGGGGGCGCCGGCCCCGGGCAGGGCGCGGCCGTGGAACCGGCGCCGGAGCCGGCCGGATCCCTGCGGATCCTGCTCGGCGACGCCCGTCGCGGCGCGCCTCGGGCGCTGGTCATCGCCGCGGTCGTCGGCACGTTCCTGGTGCTGGTCAACCAGGGCGACCGCCTCGGGGAGATGTCCCCGGGCCTCGCGATCCGGGTCGGGGTGACCTACCTCACCCCGTTCGTGGTCTCCCTGGCCGGGTGGGTGCTCGCCTGCCGGGCCACCCGCCGGGACTGATCGCGCGCGGCCGGGGGGCGGCTACCGGCCGAGGATCCGCGCGAGCGCCCGCGGCACGGCGGGGGCCCGCCGGTCGCTCGCCGCCACCAGGCCGCCCTGCTGCCACGGCCCGGCCACCAGCAGGATGCCCCCGTCGGCCTCGCGGCGGATGCGCCCGTCGCGCTCCAGGCTGGCAAGGGCCTGGGTCGCCCCCGGACGGGTCACGTTCGCGCGCCGGGCGATCTCCTGGTGGCGCACGGTGCCCAGCCGGACCCCCTCCGCGGTCACCCGGCCCTGCCGGGCGGCGAGCGATCGCAGCGCGAGCAGCACGCGGTCCTCCACCCGGCGATGGGCGAGCCGGAGCGCGGCGCCCTGGGCCTCCTCGGCCCGGCGCACGCACTGCTCCAGCAGGCCGCTGAGCACGGTGGGGTACGGGGCCAGGTCGCGCAGGTGCTCGTGGTCGAGCGGGCAGAACACCGCGTCGGTGAGCGCCCGCAGCGCGACCTCGCCCTCATCCAGGCCGGTCGGCGCACAGGTGAGCACCTCGCCCGGGCCGGCCTCGGCGAGCACCAGGGCGCGGTGGTCCTCGGTGGTGACCACCACCTCGAGATCGCCGCTCTTGACCAGGATCAGCCCGGCCGTCCCGGTGCAGAGCGGCCCGGTCTCGCCCTCGGCCCAGCGCTCCATGTGCCCGTTCATGAGGACGCCCATGGCCGCCTGGCGCCGGATGGGCGGAAGGCCCGCGAGCACGTCGGTCTCCGCGAGCCGCCGGGCCAGCAGGCGACCCCTCACGGCGCGTCCCCGGGGCGCCCGGCGTCGCCCCGCAGCACGCGGCGGGCGGCGGGCAGGGGATGGAGGTGCCCGTCGCAGTAGGGGCAGACGGTGTCGGCGTCGGCGCCGTGGCCGAACAGCGAGCCGCAGCCCGCGCACAGGACCGGGTCCTCGGTCTGCGCGGGGAGCCCGTGCGCGGCCTGCGGGACGCTCCTCATCTGGCCGACCTCACTCGGGGACGGGTGCGGGCCGAGCCCGCCGGGGACCGCCCACGGTACGCCCTCGCGGGGGCGCCGGCGCCCGAGCGGTTCGCGCACGAACCGGCGGCCGTCACCGGTGATCGGCCGGGCGCCGGGCGCTCACCACCTGGCTCCAGTACGGACCGGGGATCCTCCTGCTGGCCTCGACGACCAGGCCCCCGCGCGCGACGACCGGCGCCAGGTCGGCCATCGGCCCCTCCCCGACGATCGCGTCCGGCCGGGTGCGCGCGAGCACCCGCCACACGGCGCGGTAGGCCGCCCCGCCCCGGCCCGGCGGTGAGCCGTGGACCACGCACACCAGCCGCCCGCCCGGCCGCAGCAGGCGGCGGGCCTCGGCCAGCACCTCGCCGCGCACGGGCGGGGACAGCAGATGCAGGAGGTAGCCCACCGAGACCAGGTCGGCGGCGCCGTCGGGCAGGGGGACCCCCCGCACGTCGGCGGTGACCAGTCGCACCCGCGGATTCGGTACCCCCAGGCGCCGGGCGGCCCGTTCGAGCATGTGCGGGGCGGCGTCCACGGCGACCAGGCCGCCGATGCGGGGCTGCCGGTCGAGGATCGCCGCGGCGAGGGCGCCCGTCCCGGTGGCCAGGTCCACCACCCGCGCGCCGGCGGCCGGCCGGGCCAGGCGCGCCGCGGTCGCCAGCGCCCACCGCTCCATCCAGAGCTGCCGGTCGTAGCCCCCCGCCCGGTGGTCGAAGTACTCGACCAGCGTCTGCGCCGGCGGGTGACGGCGATCCCCGGGCGCGGCCATGTCCGATGACGGTAGCGGCCCGGCCGTCCCGGACCCGCGGCGTTCTGCGGCCAAGGGGGCTGTCCAAGAACGCAGACGGTGCCTCCGGCCTGCGGATCCCAGGCATGTCGGTGACCAGGGGGCTCGCGAACGGACTCGCCGTTCGCGCAGGACGTCGGGCGTACTGGTGGTCCGTCCGATTCCGAGGGCGCCGACCGGCGCCGGGATGCAGCCGTCGGAGGTGCGGTCGGATTCCTGGACCGGCCCCTAGCCTGAGGTGGGCAGCCGGCCGCGCCGACGGTGCGCGGCCACCGAACCGGGGAGGTCCCATGCGGTCCGAGTTCGACATGGTGGTGATCGGCGGCGGGATGGCCGGCCTGAACGCGGTCCAGCGCGCGGTGACGGCGGGGCTCAGGGTCGCGGTCGTCGAGCGCGACCGCGTGGGCGGGACGTGCCCGATCCGGGGCTGCATCCCGACCAAGGCCCTGGTCCGCAGCGCCGAGATCGCCCACGAGGCGCGCCGCGCGGCGGAGTTCGGCATCCGGGTGGGCGCGGTGGAGGTCGACTTCGCCGCGGTCATGCGGCGGGTGCGCGGGATCATCGACCAGGGGGCCACGGCCACCCGGGCCTGGGTCGAGGGCCTGGAGGGCGTCGAGCTGATCGAGGGCGAGGGGTCCTTCGCCGGGCCGGGTGAGGTGCGGGTGGACGGCCGGGTGCTCACCGCGCCGCACATCGTGATCGCCACCGGCGCCGTCCCCGGCGTGCCGCCGATCCCCGGGCTGGCCGACACCCCGCACCTGACCAGTGACGACGTCCTGGCGCTCGAGGAGCTGCCGGGGCGCCTGCTCATCATCGGGGCCGGCCCCATCGCCCTGGAGCTCGGCCAGGCCCTGGGGCGGCTGGGCGCCACCGTCACCATGGTCGAGGTCCTGCCGCGGCTGCTCCCCGGCGCCGAGCCCGAGCTGGCCGACCGCCTGGGCGAGCACCTGGCCGAGGAGGGCATCGAGATCAACGTGGGCGTCGCGGTCGAGCGGACCGAGCCGGGACCCGGCGGGGTGCGGGTGGTCATCGGCCAGGACGGCCGGCAGCGGGTCCTGGAGGGCGACGCGCTGCTCGTCGCCACCGGGCGTCCTCCGGCCGTGGCCGCGCTGAACCTGGAGGCGGTGGGCATCACGGACGCGCGGCGCGGCGTGCCGGTCGACGCCCACCTGCGCACCGCCGCACCCGGGGTGTTCGCGGCCGGGGACGTGCTCGGGCCCCCCTGGGGGGCGTTCACCCCGGTCGCCCGGCGCCTGGGCGGTGAGGTGGTCGAGCAGGCGCTCGGCCTGGCCGCCGGCCCGGTGGACCCTGACATCGGCTCCCGGGCGATCTTCACCGATCCCGAGCTCGCGATGGTGGGGCTGACCGAGCAGGCCGCCCGCGACGCGGGGTTCGCCGTGCGCGTCGGGACCGGCGCCTTCCGCGGCGGCAAGGCGCGCGCCTGGGGCGAGGAGCGGGGGATGGTGAAGGTCGTCGCCCAGGCCGGCACCGGCCGGATCCTGGGCGCGCAGGTGCTGGCCTACCACGCCGCGGACCTCATCCACCCGGTCGCCGTCGCCATGACCCAGGGGGACGGGGCGATCGCCGCGATGCGGGCGACGCCCCACGTCCACCCGACGCTCGGGGAGGTCGTGCGCTCCGCGGTCGAGGCCGCCGGCTGATCCGCACCGCTCGCCGGCCCGGAAGATGGGGCGTTCTCCCGATGCGGCCCCGGCCCCCGCGCCGGAGACTCCTGCCCACCGCACCCGAGCAGGAGATCGACGATGACGATGACGACGACGGCACCGGACAACGCGGAGCTCGTCCGCCGCGGCTACGAGGCCTTCAACACCGCCGACCTGGCGACGCTCACCGAGATCTTCGCCGAGCGCGCGACGTGGCACACGCCGGGCAAGAGCCCCGTCGCGGGGGACACGCGGAGCCGCGATGAGACCTTCGCCCGGTTCGGCCGGTACGGCGGCGAGACGGCGGGCACGTTCCGGGCCGAGCTCCGGACGGCGGCCGCGACCGACGACGGCCGGGTGATCGCCCTGCACCACAACTCCGCCGAGCGCGACGGCCGGACCCTCGACGTCGACTGCTGCATCGTCTTCGAGATCGAGGACGGCCGGGTCGTGTCGGGGCGCGAGCACTTCTTCGACCTCCACGCCTGGGACGCGTTCTGGGCGTAGGGGCCGCTCGGCCTCAGGCGACGATCGCGTGCTGGGTCGCCCACAGGGCGGCCGCAGCCCGCGTGGACACGCCGATCTTGCCGTACACCCCCTGGATGTGGTGGTCGGCGGTCTTCGGGGAGATGTGGAGCGCCTCGGCGATCGCCCGGGTGGTCAGGCCGCGGGCCGCCAGGCGGAGCACCTCGGCCTGGCGGCCGGTCAGCCCGCCGGGATGCCGGCGCCGCCGGCTCCCCGGCGCCCGCGCCCGGCCGTGGCCGGCGGCCGCCAGGACGGCGTCGGCCGCGGCGGGGTCGAGCCTGCCCGCCGCGGCGAGCCGGCGCACCTCCGCGGCCGCGTCGGCGGGGCTGAAGGCCGGGCGGTCGGCCCGGTCGGCGGTGAGCCCCACGTAGACGTCGGTCGCGGCGAGCAGGCCGGCCGCCGCGCCGCCGGCGCCGGTGCGCAGGCCCTTGTGGTAGCCCGACCCGTCGGCGCGCTCGTGGTGGGTGGCGGCCACCGGGTTGAGGGCTTCCAGCGCCGGCGAGCGGCGCAGCATCTGCTCGGTGAGCAGCGGGTGGACCTCCACGCGGTCGAGCTCGGCGCGGGTCAGCGGCCCGGGCTTGTCCCAGATGGAGTTGGGCACCACGGTGGTGCCGATCTCGTGGACCAGCGCGGCCCGCCGCAGCGCTGCGACGTCCTCCTCCCCGAGCCCGTGGAGGCGCGCGGCCTCGACCGCGACCTGCGCGCAGCGACGGCTGTGCCCCAGCATGAACGGCGACTTCAGGTCGATGAAGTCGGCCACGACCCCGAGGGCCTCATCGAGCCGGTCCCCATCCAGGGTGCGGTGCGGGACGGGCTCGATCGCGAGCACCGCGTCCCACGGCTCGATCGCCTGAAGCCGCGCGAACCAGGCCTCCCCGTGGGCGCAGAACAGATCGGCCAGCTCCGGGTCGTAGGTGCGCCCGCGGCGCTCGCGCACGGTCTGCAGGGCCTCCTCGGCCGTGAAGCGCCGGCCGTGGGCCTCCATGTCGTGGCTGAGATGCACCACGCGCATCGCGATCGGGATGTCCTCGCCGCCTGCGTGGTTCGGATAGCCGGCGCCGTTCCAGCGCTCGAAGGTGAAGCGCAGGGCCTCGCGCACGGCCGGGTCGAAGCCCAGCCGCTCGGCCAGCATGTCGCCCACCTCGCAGCCGGAGGCGAAGTTGTGGACGGCCCAGGCCTGGGCGCCCTCCCGGATCATCCGGACGATCTCCTCCTGCTCCTCGGCGGACCGGCCGGCGGTCGCGAAGGCGATCACGTCGCGGATCACCTCGGCCGGATCGGCCGCGTCGTGGACGAGCGTCTGGGCGCGCACCGCGATCTCGTCCCCGAACAGCGTCGAGACCTCGTGCGCGTGCCCCGTGCAGCCGAGGTAGCGCAGCAGCGCGACCCAGTAGGTGGTGTCGCGAAGCTCGCGGTCGAACCCGGCCGCCTCGCCCATCCACACGGCCAGCAGGCACGAGCGCAGCTGCGACTCGAGCGGCTGCCCGAACGCGTTGTCCTGGGCGAGGGCCAGCGTGGCGACCAGCTCCCCCATGCGGAGCGGGGTCGGGTGGGTGCGTGTGGCCCCCCGGATCATCCCGGGACCGTATGCCATCCGGCTGCGGAGCGTCGCCGGGCATCCGCGGAGCGCCTTGGGGCGGCTACGGTCCCGCGGCCGCGTCGGACGGGCCGGCGAGCACAGAGCGACCGACGAGACGAGGGATGGCATGACGAGTGACGGTGTCAGCGCGCCCGAGGGGTTCACCAAGGGGGCCGAGACCTACGACGAGGCGGTGCGGCACAACATCGCGGGCTCCGAGCGGCTGGTCATGTCGCTCCCGGATGGTGGGTACCGCACGGTGCTCGACGTCGGCTGCGGGACCGGCTGGACGTCGGCGGCCATGGCGCGGCGGTTCGGCGTCGAGACGATCGTCGGGGTCGACGCCTCGGAGGGGATGCTCGGGCGGTTCGCGGCCAAGCTCGGGAGTGAGTTCCCCGACCTGCGGGTGGAGCTCCGCCACGAGGACGTGATGGCGATGGGGGTCCCCGACGCCGGGTTCGACGCGGTGATCTGCGCGATGGCGCTGCACTGGTTCCCGGACAAGCCGGGGGCGATCGCGCGCATGGCGCGGGCGCTGCGACCCAGCGGGGTGCTCGGGATCCTCACCGCCGGCCACGGCGGCGAGGACGCGTGGCGGGACCTGCTCGTGCGCGTGGGCGCGCCCGAGGCCTGGACCGGGTGGTTCGCCCTGAACCAGCTCGACGTGGACGAGATCGCCGCCCACCTGCGCGCGCCTTCATGGCCCGCACCCGGTCGGTGGCCGCGCATCTGCTCGGCAACCCGCCCGGCTCCTACAGCGAGCTGGATCAGCGCATCGAGCGGGCACTCCACGACGCCGCCGGCCCCGACGGCTTCGTCTATGACTACTGCAAGCTCTACGCGGTGGCCCGGAGGCCCGGGGCCTGACCCCCCGGGCCTCGGCTCGTCGGACTCAGCGCCGGTAGATCAAGAGGTCCCGGGTGATCGGCGGCTGGGCCGGGCCGTCGGCCGTCACCCGGAGCGGCACCCGCAGGAGGCCCGACGCCGGCCGGCGCGGCAGCGGCGCGGTCACCCGGCGAAGGGGCGGTCCGACCCGGAAGGTCCGCCCGCCGATCCGCAGCCGGGACGCGGTGCTGGTGTTGATGGCGACGGTCAGGGTGCGGGCCGGGCGGGGAACCGTGGCGGGCGCGTCCAGGCGCTGGATCTCCAGCGGCACGGGCTGCACCTGCACCGAGCGCTGCGCGGTGCTCGTGCGGCCCTGCCGGTCGCGCGCCACCAGCCGCAGGCGCACCCGGCCCGCCGGCAGGGACGCGCGGAGGGTGGCGCCACGGCCCAGGCGTCGCTCACCCGCGAACCAGGTCAGCGACCGTCCGCCCAGAGTCCGGCCGGAGTCGTCGGTCCCTTCCCCGACCAGCAGGGTGGGCCCGCCGGCCGTCGCGGCCGAGCGCGGCCCCGGGGTCGTGATGCTCACCGAGGGGGCGACGCCCTCGGCGCGGAACGGACCCGAGACGGCGGTGGCGGCGGTGAAGGAGTCGTTGACCGTCACCCGCACCCGGCCCCGCTGCGTGGCCTGCAGGCGCGCGGCGGGGATCGTGAGCGCGCCCGTGCTCGGGCCGACGAAGACGGTGCGGAACGGCGCGTCGCCGGGCGAGAACTGCACCACGGCCTGCAGCCGGTCGCCGTCCGGATCGCTCGCGGCCCAGCGGACGCGCAGATCGCGCGGCGCGCGGGCGCCCGGGCGCGGCGCGATGACCCGGAGGCGACCACCGCGCCGCCGAGCGTCAGCTCGAAGCGGGTGGCGCCGGCCGGCAGCGGGGCCTCGAAGCTGGAGAGCCCGGGCACGTCGTCGATCTCCTCCAGGAGCGCGCCGGAGGCGGGCAGGGGCCGGCCCGAGCGGTCGAACGCCTGCAACCGCAGCCGGGAGGCGGGATCCTCCGCGCCCCGCCGCACGACGGTGCCCGCCGGCAGGACGGCGTCGATCGTGACCCGGCCGGAGGCGTCGAGCGAGCCCAGGACGACGCCGGGCGCCAGCGCGGCCTCGGTGGCGAGGGAGGCGTCGGTCTTCGGCGGGTTCTGGGCGAGGATCTCCATGCGCTCCTGCAGGCGGTTCCAGTTGCGGGGCGACAGCCAGGCGTTGGCGTCGCCGCCCGCGCAGTAGGACATGAGGTCGAACAGGGGGACCGAGAAGGGGGAGGCTCCCATGTTCTGATCGACCGAGCGGTCGCCGCTGGCCGGGTCGAAGCGCACCCCCTGGAGGCGGCCCTGGTCGTCACCCGCCCACGGCTCCCCCTGCTGTGACTCGCCGACGCCCGTCCCCGGGCAGCCCTGGCCGGCGTGGGGCAGGCCGAG